>NZ_JAQYXB010000662.1:0-283 GCF_036322405.1 Streptomyces sp. SP17BM10
AAGGAAGCGTCCGTTCCTTGAGAACTCAACAGCGTGCCAAAAGTCAACGCCAGATATGTTGACATCCCCGGCCTCGGTCCTTCGGGATGGGGGTTGGAGATTCCTTTTGAAGTAAACACTAGCGAGGACGCAGTGCGCGGGGTCACCTTATTCCGGTGGTTGCCGTGCCGCTCAACGCGGGTGTGAACCGGATAGACCGGTAAGCATTCACGGAGAGTTTGATCCTGGCTCAGGACGAACGCTGGCGGCGTGCTTAACACATGCAAGTCGAACGGTGAAGCCC
>NZ_JAQYXB010000663.1:0-302 GCF_036322405.1 Streptomyces sp. SP17BM10
CGGCAGCGGGCCGTCACCGGTCTCCCGCTGACGGCCCCGGTGGGGTGCGCCTCCCCGACGGCGACCGCGCTGGCCGGCTTCGTCGGTGAGCGCATGGACGGCGCATCGGTCCCCGAGGACATCCCGGCCGTCCTCCCGCTGCCGTCCCTCTCGAACTCCTCCCACGACGTCTCCAGCAGCAGGCGCGGCGGGGCGTCCGTCGCGAGCGCCTCGCGCGGGCTCATCCAGAAGACCGCGGCGTGGCACGCCGCGGCCTCCCGCAGGAACCCGCCCGTGCGGGTGTAGGACGTGCCGCTGTGGTC
>NZ_JAQYXB010000664.1:0-311 GCF_036322405.1 Streptomyces sp. SP17BM10
CCGGCGGCCGGGGCGGCCTCGGGGGCCACGGCGTTCGGCTTGACGGCGATGACCGGCACGCCGTTGCTGACGCGCGATTCGACGGTGTACGAGGCGGCGAACACCGACTGGGTGGCGACCGGGCCCTCGTCACCGGCGCGCAGGTCGACCGCGTCGGTGATGATGCCGGAGCCGAGGCGCAGGGCGACGCGGGCGGCGATCTCCTTGCCCTCGCCGGACGACGTGACCAGGACGGCGGCCGCGGCGCCGGTCTTGGCGATCTGGGCCAGGGCGTCCACCTTGGGGACGACCAGCTGGACGGCGAACTCGGC
>NZ_JAQYXB010000665.1:0-8210 GCF_036322405.1 Streptomyces sp. SP17BM10
GCACCTCCGCCGTCGACGCCTCGATGCTCACCGGCGAGTCCGTCCCGGTCGAGGTCGGCGTCGGCGACGCCGTCACCGGGGCCACCGTCAACGCGGGCGGCCGGCTCGTCGTCGAGGCCACCAGGGTCGGCGCCGACACCCGCCTCTCCCGCATGGCCGCGCTCGTCGAGGAGGCCCAGAACGGCAAGGCCGCAGCGCAGCGCCTCGCCGACCGGATCTCCGCCGTCTTCGTCCCGGTCGTCGTGCTGATCGCGCTCGCCGCCCTGGTCGGCCGGATCCTCGCCACCGACAGCCCGACCGCGGCGTTCACCTCCGCCGTCGCCGTGCTGATCATCGCCTGCCCGTGCGCCCTGGGCCTCGCCACCCCGACCGCCCTCATGGTCGGCACCGGCCGCGGCGCCCAGCTCGGCATCCTCATCAAGGGCCCGGAAGTCCTGGAGACGACCCGCAAGGTCGACACCATCGTCCTGGACAAGACCGGCACCATCACCACCGGCCGGATGACCCTGCTCGCCGTCCACACCGCCGACGGCGTCACCGAGGCGGAAGCGCTGCGCCTCGCCGGCGCGGTGGAGCACGCCTCCGAGCACCCGATCGCCGCCGCCATCGCCGCCGCCGCGGCCGAGCGGACCGGCGGACTGCCGCCGGTCGAGGGCTTCGCGAACGTCCCGGGCCTGGGCGTGCGCGGCGTCGTCGACGGCCACGCCGTGGTCGCCGGCCGGGAGGAACTCCTCGCGGAGCACGGCCTGCCCCTCCCCGGACGCCTGGCAGCGGCCAAGCGGAGCGCCGAGGCGGCCGGCCGTACCGCGATCGCGGTCGGCTGGGACGGCGGGGCCAGGGCCGTCCTGGAGGTCGCCGACGCGGTCCGGCCGACCAGCGCCCGGGCCGTCGCCGACCTGCGCGCCCTCGGCCTGCGCCCGGTCCTGCTGACCGGCGACCACCGGGCCGTGGCCGAGGCCGTGGCCGCCGAGGTCGGCATCACCCCCGAGGACGTGATCGCCGGCGTCCTGCCCGAGGAGAAGGTCGCCGTCGTCGAACGCCTCCAGGCCGAGGGCCGCTCGGTCGCCATGGTCGGCGACGGCGTCAACGACGCCGCCGCCCTCGCCAAGGCCGACCTCGGCCTCGCCATGGGCACCGGTACCGACGCCGCCATCGAGGCGAGCGACCTGACCCTCGTCCGCGCCGACCTGCGCTCCGCCGCCGACGCCATCCGGCTCTCCCGCCGGACCCTGGGCACCATCCGGGGCAACCTCTGCTGGGCCTTCGGCTACAACGTCGCCGCGATCCCGCTGGCCGCCGCCGGACTGCTCAACCCGATGATCGCCGGGGCGACGATGGCCTTCTCCTCGGTCTTCGTCGTCACCAACAGCCTCCGGCTGCGCCGCTTCGAGGCCGCCGCCTGACGGCCCTCCCGCAACGAGCGCGGGCCCGGACCGGTCGAACCGGTCCGGACCCGACGCCGACGCCGAAGCCGCCGACTCAACGGCCGAGCAGCTCGCCACCGTTGCAGTGCAGGATCTCGCCGGTGATGAACCCGGCCTCGGGCGAGGCGAGGAAGTACACCGCCCCCGCGACCTCCCCCGTCTCCCCGATCCGGCCGAGCAGCGTGC
This sequence comes from Streptomyces sp. SP17BM10, assembly GCF_036322405.1. Classification (NCBI taxonomy): domain Bacteria; kingdom Bacillati; phylum Actinomycetota; class Actinomycetes; order Kitasatosporales; family Streptomycetaceae; genus Streptomyces; species Streptomyces sp. SP17BM10. Next base: position 1,611 of record NZ_JAQYXB010000665.1, read on the forward strand.
GCGCCGCACGGCGGGCCACCTCGGCCTCGTCCAGCCGCGGCCCGAAGAACTCGGTGCCCGCCACCGTGCCCGGGGCGACGATGTTCGCGGTGATGCCCGAGGTGCCCAACTGGGCGGCCAGGAAGTGGTTCCAGGCGTGCAGCGAGGCCTTCGCCGCGCCGTAGGAACCGGCCCCGCGCAGGGCGGCGATCGAGCTGATCGTGACGACCCGGCCGGAGCCCGGGGTGAGCCGGTCGCGGATCGACTCGGTGAGCAGCACCACGGTCAGCACGTTGCGCTCGAAGTCGCCGCGCCAGCGCGCCAGCAGCGCGTGCGGGCCGCCGCCGATCACGGTCTCGCGGCTGCCCGCGTTGTTCACCAGCACGTCGACGCGCTCGGGCAGTTCGGCGAGCGCGGCCTCGACGGCGTCCGGGTCGGCGAGGTCGCAGACCAGCGGGGTGACGTTCGGCCCGAGCTCGGCCGCGGACTTCTCCAGCACCGCCCGGCGGCGGCCGACGATCACGACCCGTTCGCCCGCCTCGGCGAACCGCCGCGCCACTTCGAACCCGATTCCCGTGCCACCGCCGGTGACGACGACGTTCCTGGCCATCTGCGCACTCCCTCCCCAGTTCCGCCGCCACGCTGCGAGGGTGCGGGACGGTCCGTACCGGAATGCCACGATTCCTATCACGCTCGGTTGCCGTGACTGCGGGGAGGGTGACGTCGTCCGCGCCGGAACGTGTGGTATGGACCCGGCACCACGCGCACACGGAGCGTGGCGAGAGGCAGCTCACACCCCTCCGGCGTAACTTCTCGCACCCTGATACGTCTTAGGTTGGTAGTGCGGCAGTTTTCCGAGGGACGGAGACGCGACGAACGGCAACGCGTCCCCGTGCCTCCGCTGCCGCCGACGGGGCTCCGGCGGGCCCCGGGTCGGCCGTCGATCCGACGGCCTTCGCGCACGGCGCCGGGGTTGTGGCGGGCCAGGGACGCTTTGAGCGGCCGTCCCTGGCTGCGGCCGGCCCCGGAGTCGTGCGCCGTACGATCCCGTCCCCGCGGGGGCGAACCGCACGACTCCACCACGCGGGGACGCACGAGGGCCCGGCCGCACACGTGCGGCCGGGCCCTTCGGGGTCCCGCGTCAGCGCTCGCCGAGGGCGACGTAGTCGCGGATGGCGGTGCCGGTGTAGATCTGGCGCGGACGGCCGATGCGGCTCGTCGGATCGTTGATCATCTCGTGCCAGTGGGCGATCCAGCCGGGCAGCCGGCCGAGGGCGAACAGCACGGTGAACATGCTGGTCGGGAAGCCCATGGCGCGGTAGATCAGGCCCGTGTAGAAGTCCACGTTCGGGTAGAGCTTGCGCGAGACGAAGAAGTCGTCCTTGAGCGCGTGCTCCTCCAGCTTGAGCGCGATCTCCAGCAGCTGGTCCTGCTTGCCCAGCTGGCCGAGGACCTCGTGCGCCAGCAGCTTGACCTGCGCGGCGCGCGGGTCGAAGGCCTTGTAGACGCGGTGGCCGAAGCCCATCAGCTTGACGCCGGCCTCGCGGTTCTTGACCTTCGTGATGAAGGCGTCGACGTCGCCGCCGTCCTTCTGGATGCTCTCCAGCATCTCCAGCACGGCCTGGTTGGCGCCGCCGTGCAGCGGGCCCCAGAGCGCCGAGATGCCGGCCGAGATCGAGGCGAACAGGTTGGCGTGGCTGGAGCCGACCAGGCGCACGGTGGAGGTGGAGCAGTTCTGCTCGTGGTCCGCGTGCAGGATGAGCAGCTTGTCCAGCGCGTTCACGATGACCGGGTTGAGCTCGTAGTCCTCGGCCGGGACCGCGAAGGTCATCCGGAGGAAGTTCTCGACGTAGCTCAGGTCGTTGCGCGGGTAGACGAAGGGCTGGCCCATCGACTTCTTGTAGGCGTAGGCCGCGATGGTGGGCAGCTTGGCCAGCAGGCGCACGGTCGACAGGTGGCGCTGGCCCGCGTCGAACGGGTTGTGGCTCTCCGGGTAGAACGTGGAGAGCGCACCGACCACCGAGGACAGCATGGCCATCGGGTGGGCGTCGCGCGGGAAGCCCTGGAAGAACCGCTTGACGTCCTCGTGCAGGAGCGTGTGCTGGGTGATCTCGCGGTTGAACGCGGCGAGCTGGTCCGCGTTCGGCAGCTCACCGTTGATCAGGAGGTACGCGGTCTCGACGAAGCCGCCCTGCGCCGCGAGCTGCTCGATCGGGTAGCCGCGGTACCGCAGGATGCCGTTGTCGCCGTCCACGAAGGTGATCGCGGACTTGTAGGCGGCGGTGTTGCCGAAGCCGTTGTCCAGGGTGACCAGGCCGGTCTGCGGGAGCAGCTTCGAGATGTCGAAGCCGGCGTTGCCCGCAGTGCTCTCGACGACGGGGTACTCGTACTCGCCGTCCTGGTACCGCAGTACTACCGAGTTGTCGCTCACGTCTTCCTCACCGACGAAATGAATCCTCTTCCAAGGTGCCCTGACTGTCTCCACGATCCCCCATCCGGAGGACAGTCGCGCACCCGGGGTGGCCCGAAAGGGCCCTCCCCTACAAAACCTGCCGCCGCAGCCGGTACGAACCGGACAAGATCGGCGCCATCCTAGGCTCTGCCGTAAATCTCTTCACGTCAAGAGAACATTAGAGGCAACCATCCTGTTGGATAATCATCCAGTGGCAAGTCGATGATCGAGCGCGGCATGCCTGCGACCTGCGCTGACGGCCCTGACGGCCTGCGCGATCGCCTTCCGTGACCCCACCAGCACCACGAGTTTCCGTGCCCTGGTCACAGCGGTGTACAAGAGGTTCCGCTGGAGCATCGTCCAGGCGGACATGGTGACCGGAATCACCACCACCGGATACTCGCTGCCCTGCGAACGGTGGATCGTCACCGCGTACGCATGGGCCAGCTCGTCCAGCTCGTCGAAGTCGTAGGGCACCTCCTCGTCCTCGTCGGTGACCACCGTCAACCGCTGGTCGTCCACGCTGAGGGCGGTCACCACTCCCACTGTGCCGTTGAAGACGCCGTTGCGCCCCTTGTCGTAGTTGTTCCGCACCTGCGTGACCTTGTCCCCCACCCGGAACGTCCGCCCGCCGAACCGCCGCTCCGCCAGCCCCTCCCGGGCCGGCGTCACCGCCGCCTGCAACAGCGTGTTCAGGTTCCCCGCACCCGCCGGCCCCCGGTGCATCGGCGCCAGCACCTGGACGTCCCGCCGCGGGTCGTACCCGAACCGCTGCGGGATCCGCCGCGCCACCACGTCCACCGTCAGACCCGCCGCCCGCTCCGCGTCGTCCTCCGGGAACAGGAAGAAGTCCGGCAGACCGTCCGTCAGCGGCGGCTTTCCCTCGTTGATCCGGTGCGCGTTCGTCACCACGCCCGACTGCTGCGCCTGCCGGAAGATCCGGGTCAGCCGCACCGACGGCACCGGGCCGCCCTCCGCGAGCAGGTCCCGCAGCACCTCGCCCGCGCCCACCGACGGCAACTGGTCCACGTCCCCCACGAACAGCAGGTGCGCCCCCGGCGGCACCGCCTTGACCAGCTTGTTCGCCAGGATCAGGTCCAGCATCGAGGCCTCGTCGACCACCACCAGGTCCGCCTCCAGCGGGCGGTCCCGGTCGTACGCCGCGTCCCCACCCGGCTTCAGCTCCAGCAGCCGGTGCACCGTCGACGCCTCCGCGCCGGTGAGCTCCGCGAGCCGCTTCGCCGCCCGGCCGGTCGGCGCCGCCAGCACCACCTTCGCCCGCTTCGCCAGCGCCAGCGTCACGATCGACTTCACCGTGAACGACTTGCCGCAGCCCGGACCGCCCGTCAGCACCGCGACCTTCTCCGTCAGCGCCAGCCGCACGGCCTGCTCCTGCTCCGGCGCCAGCTCCGCCCCCGTCCGCTTCGCCAGCCACTCCAGCGCCACCCGCCAGTCCACCCCCGCGAACCACGGCATCCGGTCCTCGTCCGAACGCAGCAGCCTCAGCACCTGGTTGGCCAGCGAGATCTCCGCCCGGTGGAACGGCACCAGGTACACCGCGGTGATCGGCTCACCGGCCTCCCCCGGCACCGACTCCCGCACCACCCCCTCCAGCGCCACCAGCTCCGCCAGGCAGTCGATCACCAGCCCCACGTCCACCTGGAGCAGCTTCACGCCGTCCGCGATCAGCCGCTCCTCCGGCAGGTAGCAGTGCCCCTGGTCGGTGCTCTGCGACAGCGCGTACTGCAACCCCGCCTTCACCCGCTCCGGGCTGTCGTGCGGGATGCCGACCGCCTGCGCGATCCGGTCCGCCGTCAGGAAGCCGATGCCCCAGACGTCCGAGGCCAGCCGGTACGGCTCGTTCTTCACCACCCCGATCGAGCCGTCCCCGTACTGCTTGTAGATGCGCACGGCCAGCGAGGTCGACACCCCCACGCCCTGCAGGAAGACCATCACCTCCTTGATGGCCTTCTGCTCCTCCCAGGCCGCCGCGATCTTCTTCGTCCGCTTCGGCCCCAGCCCCGGCACCTCGATCAGCCGGCCCGGCTCGTTCTCGATCACCTCCAGGGTGTCCACCCCGAACCGCTCCACGATCCGCTCCGCGAACCGCGGACCGATCCCCTTGATCAGCCCCGACCCCAGGTACCGCTGGATCCCCTGGATCGTCGCCGGGAGCACCGTCGTGTAGTTCTCCACCGTGAACTGCCGCCCGTACTGCGGGTGCGAGCCCCACCGCCCGTGCAGCCGCAACGATTCCCCGACCTGCGCCCCCAGTAGCGCCCCCACCACCGTCAGCAGGTCGTTCGCACCCCGGCCGGTGTCCACCCGGGCGACCGTGTACCCGGTCTCCTCGTTGGCGTACGTGATCCGCTCCAGCACCCCCTCCACCTGGGCGAGCTGGCGCTGCGCGGGTTCCTGTCCCGCCTGCGACTGCCTGGCCACCGGGACCCCCTTCGACCGGTACGGGCGGACCTTTCCGCTACGCACCGTACCGCCCCGGTCGGACACGTCCGGACCGCTCGTGCCGGGCACCCGACCGCCCCGGTCACGGCCCGTCACGGCCGCGCCCGCCTGCCGTGCGGCCCACCAGTGCAGGTGCCAGGGTGGGAGGGGCAGGGGGCCACCGACCGCGCCCGTGCCCGCACGGGCCCCGTCCGAGGAGCAGTGCCGCCATGCTCACCACCGACTACCGGCCCGGCGCCCCGATCTGGCTCGACCTCGGCAGCCCCGACACCAGGGCCGCCGCGGACTTCTACACCGCCCTGTTCGGATGGTCCGCCGACTCCGCCGGACCCGAGGCCGGCGGCTACGGCTTCTTCCGGCGCGACGGCCGGACGGTCGCCGCCTTCGGCCCGCTCGTCGAGGAGAACTCCCCGCCGACGTGGACGGTGTACTTCGCGACCCCCGACGCCGACCGCACCACCGAACTCGTCCAACAGGCGGGCGGACGCGTCCGGTTCGCGCCCTTCGACGTCTTCACCGCGGGCCGGATGGCCGGCTACACCGACCCGACCGGCGCCGACTTCGCCGTCTGGCAGCCGCACGACACCCGGGGCCTCGACCTGGTCACCGAGGAGGGCAGCCTCTGCTGGACGGAGTGCTACAGCGTCGACGCCGAACGTGCGAAGTCCTTCTACCGCGCGGTCTTCGACTGGCAGGAGCAGGACGTCCCGTTCGGCGAAGCGCTCTACACCGTCCTCACCCCGGAAGGCGGCGGCACCGACGACGCCCACGGCGGCATCATGCAGCTCGGCCCCGAGCACACCGCCCGCGGCACCACGTCCCACTGGCTCCCCTACTTCGAGGTGCCCAACGTCGACGCCGGCCTCGCCATCGCGACCACCCTCGGCGCGACGGTCCGGCTGCCCGCCATGGACGTCCACGGCGTCGGCCGGCTCGCACAGCTGCAGGACCCGCACGGAGCCGTGTTCGCCATCATCACCAGCACCGGGCCGGACGAGTGACGCGGAATCACCCCGAGAAGGGCCGTGGAGGGGTGCTACGGGCGTAGATCGGGGGTGGGCGGGAGGATGGAGGCGCCTATTCTCTGATCATGACCGAGACGACCGTTCTGACGATCCGCCGGGTGACGGAGGCCGACCTCCCGGCGATCGTGGCGATGCTCGCCGACGACCCGCTGGGCGCCACGCGCGAGAGCCCCGACGACCTCACCCCGTACCGCACCGCCCTCGCCCGCATCGCCGACGACCCGAACCAGCACCTGGTCGTCGCCGAACGCGCCGGCCGAGCAGTCGGCACGCTGCAGCTGACGCTCATCCCGGGCCTCTCCCGGAAGGGCTCCACCCGCACGATCATCGAGGGCGTCCGCATCCACGCGGACGAGCGCGGCAGTGGACTGGGCACCGAACTGATCGAGTGGGCGATCCTGCGCTCCCGCGAACTCGGCGCCCACCTCGTCCAGCTCACCTCGGACGCCACCCGCACCGACGCCCACCGGTTCTACGAGCGGCTCGGGTTCGTCCGGTCCCACTACGGCTTCAAGTACCAGCTCTGAAATCGGAAAACGGCCCGGAAACGCAAAAGGACCCACTCCCGGATCGGGAGTGGGTCCTTTCGGAATGATTGTTCGGCGGCGTCCTACTCTCCCACAGGGTCCCCCCTGCAGTACCATCGGCGCTGTGAGGCTTAGCTTCCGGGTTCGGAATGTA
>NZ_JAQYXB010000666.1:0-231 GCF_036322405.1 Streptomyces sp. SP17BM10
CCCGGCGAGCCCGGCCGTCCCGTCCAGCTGATCGACGTCCGGGACTTCGCGGTGTTCGGCCTGGACCTGCTGACGGCGGGCACGGCCGGCCGCTTCCTCACCACCGCGCCGCCCGGCCTGCTCACCTACGGGCAGTTCCTGGACACGTGCGCGCAGGTGGCGGGGGAGGGGCGCGCCGAGCTCGTCTGGGTCCCGGACGCGCCGCTGCTCGCCGAGGGCCCGGACGCCGTC
>NZ_JAQYXB010000667.1:0-203 GCF_036322405.1 Streptomyces sp. SP17BM10
CGTGAAGCCGTCCCGGAGCCTTCGGGCAAAGGGAAGTGGTGGAGCCGCCGGTCCAAGTCTGCAGTAGGTGAGCGATGGGGTGACGCAGGAAGGTAGTCCAGCCCGGGCGGTGGTTGTCCCGGGGTAAGGGTGTAGGCCGTGAGGTAGGCAAATCCGCCTCACATGTAAGGCTGAGACCTGATGCCGAGCCGATTGTGGTGAAG
>NZ_JAQYXB010000668.1:0-203 GCF_036322405.1 Streptomyces sp. SP17BM10
CGTGAAGCCGTCCCGGAGCCTTCGGGCAAAGGGAAGTGGTGGAGCCGGTGACCCAACGGGGTAGTAGGTGAGCGATGGGGTGACGCAGGAAGGTAGTCCAGCCCGGGCGGTGGTTGTCCCGGGGTAAGGGTGTAGGCCGTGAGGTAGGCAAATCCGCCTCACATGTAAGGCTGAGACCTGATGCCGAGCCGATTGTGGTGAAG
>NZ_JAQYXB010000669.1:0-365324 GCF_036322405.1 Streptomyces sp. SP17BM10
CGTCGAGCCGTAGCCGTCCAGCCACGCCTTCCAGCTGCCGCCGTGCGCCGCCTGCGACGCGCTGTTGTCGACCACGCCGCTCGACGCCGTCCACGGCGACGCCGAGCCCGTCTCGAAGCCCGCGTTGCCCAGCAGCTGCGTGGGCGTGCAGCCGCCGCCACCGCCGGAGACGGACCAGGAGAAGCTGGTCGTCGCGGTCTTGCCGCCCGCGTCGGTGACCGTGACGGTCGTGTTGTAGGTGCCCGCGGTGGAGGCCGTGCCGGAGATCAGCCCGGTCGAGGAGTTGATCGACAGGCCGGTGGGCAGGCCGGTGGCGGAGTACGACAGCGGCGCGGTGCCGCCGGAGGCCTGGATCTGCAGGTTCACCGAGCCGTTCAGCGCGGTGGACTGGCTGCCCGGGTTGGTGACGCTGACGCCGCCCGGGTTCGGCGGCACCTGACCGACGTTGACGCCCGCCCACGCGAGGCCGACCTGGTAGACCTCGTTGCTGTTCGCGCCGTAGAGGTCGGTGGCCGCGCTGACCGTCGCCGTGCGGGCGGCGGCGTAGTCGGTGGTCGAGGTCATGTACGCGGTGAGCGCCTTGTACCAGATCTGCTTGGCCTTGTCCCGGCCGATGCCCGCGACGGTGACGTTGTTGGCCGTCGGGCTGTTGTAGTTGAACCCGTTGATGCTCTTCGCGCCGCTGCCCTCGGACAGCAGGTAGAAGAAGTGGTTCGCGACGCCGGACGAGTAGTGGACGTCCAGGTTGCCGACGCCCGAGTACCACGAGTCCGCCGAGGAGCCGTCCTTGGAGGGCTTGTCCATGTAGCGCAGCGGGGTGCCGTTGCCGTTGATGTCGAGCTGGATGCCGATGAAGTAGTTCGGCGGCGTGGAGGCCAGGTTGGCGTTCCACTCGACCATCTTGCCCATGATGTCGGAGGTGGCCTCGTTGAGGCCGCCGGACTCACCGGAGTAGTTGAGGTTGGCGGTGGCGGCGGTGACGCCGTGCGTCATCTCGTGGCCGGCCACGTCGAGCGCGGTGAGCGGGTGGGTGTTGCCGGAGCCGTCCCCGTAGGTCATGCAGAAGCAGGAGTCGTCCCAGAACGCGTTCACGTAGTTGCTGTCGTAGTGGACGCGGCTGTACGCGCCGACACCGTCGTTGCGGATGCCGTTGCGGTTGAAGGCGCTCTTGTAGAAGTCCCAGGTCGCGGCGACGCCGTACTGGGCGTCCACGGCGGCGGACTCGCCGTTGCTGGCGCTGCCGTTGCCCCACGTGTCGGTGGACTTGGCGTACAGCGTGCCGTTGCCGGACGTGCCGTTGCTCATGTTGGTCGTGTACTGGCCGCCGCGGGTGGTGTCCTTGAGCTGGTACTGCCCACCGCTCTGGGTGGTGGTGAGCGGCACGGTGCCGACGTACACGCCGGTGCCGGTGCCGGTCTCGATGGTCTCGTTCTTGGCGAGCACCTCGCCGGTCGCCGCGTCGGTGACGACGTGCAGGCGGCTCGGGGTGCCGTCGTCGCCCTTGCCGGTGACGACGGTCTCGTACGCGAGCCGCGGGGTGCCCTTGGCGGCGAAGACCACCAGGCGCGGGGCGGCCTCCAGCGCGGCGCCCGACTCGGCGGCCAGCGCGCTCTCCTGGGCCTTCGGCGCGGCGAGCGCGGGGGTGGTCGCCAGGCCCGCCAGGACGGCTTCGCTGGCCTTGGTCACGCCCTTGGTGGCGCCGGCGGCGCTCTGGTGGACGACCAGGTCGCCGCCGAGGACCGGGAGGCCGGCGTAGGTGCGCTCGTACCGCAGGTGACGGTCGCCGTTCGCGTCCTGGACGGCGTCCTTGGCGACGAGCTTCTCCTGGCTGCTCAGCCCGATGCTCTGGGCGAGGCTCGCGGCCTGCTGGTTCGCCGACGAGAGGAGCTCCGCACGGGCGGAGAGCTGCTGGGCGACGGCGGTCGGCGCGTCGGGGGCGGCGGCCTGCGCGATGACCGGGATGCCGGTCACCAGCAGCGCGGTGGTGGCGGCCAGGACGACCGCCGCCTTCCGGGCGTGGGCGTAGCGGGACATGCGGACTCCTTTACCGACCGGCGCGGGTGTGCGCACGGTGGAGGGCGACCTGGGCCGCAGGGTTGCGGCGCAGTGGGGGCCCCCGGCGGCGGTGTGCGCCAGGGGTGCAGCGGTGCTCACAGAGTCAGGTGCAGAGGGGTGCGGGTGTTGCGGTGCGTGCAAAGGTGCGTGCAAAGGTGCGCACGGGGAACTTCGCCGCGAAGAGGGAGAGTTGGGGGTCCCTCGTCCGTGGCAGGGGGAATCGTGGCAGCAAACGAGCCACTAATGACAGATGCATGCCACGGTTTGGCCGATTCGAGTCCGCACCGGGCAACCGCCGGGCGCTCCAACCGTGTTACAGGTAAAGACACTTACAACAACGGTTTTCATGAGCTCCAAGTGGTTCGGGCCCCACGCACCGGCATTGACCAGCGCTCAGGTCGCCGTCCGGACGCGCGGCCGGGGAGCAGCGTCCGCGAGGCCCGGCACGTCACCTTTCCGGCCGTGCCACCGCACGGTTCCGGCCATTTCGAGCGACCGCGGGAACGAACCCACGGCGAGCCCGGAACCGGGCCCGAACGCAGCCGGGCCCGGCACCGCCACAACGGCGGTACCGGACCCGGGAGTCGGAGGATTCGTCAGCCCTGGACGAACACCGCCACGGTGCGGCCGGGCACGGTGAACGTGCCGGTCGCAGCGTCGAAGCCGGACTGCTTGACCACCGGGTCCGCGCCGCCCGCCTGGACGGGGTGCAGCGCCTGGGGCGTCCCCTTCAGGGCGGCGACCGTCTGGTTCTGCGCGGTCGGAGTGGCGTTGAAGACCACGGTGACGCCCTTCTCCGCGCCGGCCAGGCCGGTGCCGTCCAGGTGCAGCGTGATCACCCCGGGCGTCTCGCCGGCGGTGCCGGAGAGCGGGTAGGAGAGCCGCTGCTGGACGTCGGCGAGGGTCGGCAGGGAGAACAGCGGCGACGACTGCTTGATCCGCAGGAAGTCCTGGAACTGCGCCGTGGTCGCCCGGATGTCGTCCGCGCCGACGGTCAACTTCGGGTTGGCCAGGAGCGATTGCGCGGTCGGCCAGAGCTCCTTGTTGTCGGCGGCCATCGGCAGGCCCCGGCCCCAGCCGTTGCCGTCCGAAGCCCCCGTCGATGGATCGGGCCAGTGGATGGCGTTGAACCAGTCGCCCGAGTTGTAGGAGTTCGAGTCGAGCGACTTGGAGCGCAGCAGGTCGCTTCCCGCCTGGGCGAAGCCCGCGCCCTGGGTGAGCGCGGTGAGCGAGAGCCCGAGCGCCTGCATCCGCGCCCGGTCGGCGGAGGCGGTGCCGGCGGGCAGCTTGTAGGCGAGGGCGTCGAAGAGGTCGGTGTTGTCGTGGGCGTCCACGTACTCCACCGCCTCGCCCGGCCTGCTCGCGTACCCGGTCGGGGCCCCGTTGTAGTCGACCTGGGCGCCGGTGACGGCCTTGCCGGAGCTGTCGGTGAAGGAGTAGCCGGCCAGGTTGCCGGTCAGTCCGACCTTCAGCTGGTCCATCTCGTGGAGGAGCCGGGCCTTCTGCTGGTCGGGGGTGCCGTTGGCGGGCGAGCCGTTCGGATCGGTGTACAGCCCCGAGGCGAAGCCCTGCTGCGGCGCGGAGCCGAGCATGAAGTTGCCGCCGCGGGCGGCGTCGCGCATCCGGTCGTCGAAGGTCGCGATGCCGGTGCCGGCCATGTGCGCCTGGGTGGCCTGGACGAAGCGGGCGTCGTTGGCGACGGTGCCGAAGTTCCAGCCCTCGCCGTACAGGAAGACGTTCTTGCCGTCGACGCCGTCGGAGTCCGGCGTCATCTTCCGCAGCGCGGCCTGCACGTCGAGCATGGTGGACTTCGGGTCGAGGCCCATCAGGTCGAAGCGGAAGCCGTCGACGCGGTACTCGCGCGCCCACAGCGTGACCGAGTCGACGACGAGCCGGTTCATCATGGCGTGCTCGGGCGCCGTGTCCGAGCAGCAACTGTCCGTCGTCACCTTGCCGTTGGCGTCCAGGCGCTGGTAGTAGCCGGGCACCACCTCGTCCAGCACCGAATTGTCGTCCTGGCCGCTGGCGGCGGTGTGGTTGAAGACGACGTCCAGCACGACGCGCAGCCCGGCCGCGTGCATGGCCTGCACCATCTGCCGGAACTGCACCGTGCGGGCCGTGCCGGTGGAGTCCGTCGCGTACGTGCCCTCCGGCACGTTGTAGTGCAGCGGGTCGTAGCCCCAGTTGTACGCGTCGTCCGCGGCGACGGCGGCCACGCACTCCTGCTGCTTCGGGCCGTCCGGCGGAAGCGACTTGAGGTCGCAGGGCGGCAGCTTCTGGCCGGCCTTGTCCTTCGGGACGGAGGCGTTGTCGAAGGTCGGCAGCAGGTGGATCGTGGTCACGCCGGCCTTGGCGAGGTCCCGAAGGTGCTGCATCCCGGCCGAGTTCGACTCGGTGAACGCCAGGTAGGTGCCGCGCTCGGCGGCGGGGACGGTGCTGTCCTCCACCGAGAAGTCACGGACGTGCAGTTCCTGGATCCGCTGCTTCGCCGGTGGCACGGCCGCCGGGACGTTCTGCTCCTCCCAACCGGCGGGCTTGAGCTCCTTGGCGTCGAGGTCCGCCACCAGGCTGCGCCTGGAGTCGGCGGACAGCGCGACCGAGTACGGGTCGGTGACGGCGTTGACGACGGTCCGCTGCACCGAGGGCGCCCAGACCTTCACCTGGTACACGTAGTACTTGCCGTCCAACTCGGCCTTGTCGCGGACGACTTCCCACACACCGGTCTCGTCGTCCAGCTTCATCGGCAGCGTCTTCGGGGTGCCCCCGGTGGCGCTGTCGAAGACCTGGACGGACACGTCCTGTGCGGTCGGCGCCCACACGGACAGCGCGACCTTGCCGTGGTAATAGGCCGGGCCGAAGTCCACCCGGCCGGTCTTCCCGGCGTACAGGTCGTCCAGCACGCCGGGGATCTGCACCCCGGTCGCGGCCAACGCGGCGCCGCTCGGCAGGTGTTCGGTGAACAGCAGCTGGCTGCGCAGCGCGGCGGGCACGCGCGCGGCGTCCCGGGCGTCCACGGTGAAGGCCCGGTAGCCCGCCAGGTGGGGGAACCTGGCCTTCTGCGCGTCGGTCAGCCCGCCCTGGACGGGGGTGAGCCGGATCCACCGGCCCGGCTTGGTCAGCACGCCCTTGTCGGCGCGGATGCCGCCCGCGGGGTCGTAGACGAGCTGCGCGCTGGTGCCGCCGGCGAGCGCCGCGTCGGCCGCGCCGTAGTTCGCGGGGACGACGACGGTCTTCGCGTCGATCCACTGCGCCTTGGCGGTGCCGGGGTCCACCTGCGAGGAGGCGGCGGCGTTCTGCGGCAGCAGGTAGCCCTCGCGGCCGCCGAGGATCCACACCTCTCGGCCGTTGACCGCGAAGTCCAGCGACTGGTCGCCCGGCAGGTCCTTGTCGTTGCCGTTGTGGAGGATGTAGCTGAGGCTGGTCGCCCCGGGGGCGAGCGGCACCTCGAAGACGTCACCGAAGGCGTCGCGGCGCACCGGCATCAGCGGCTTGCCCCAGTCGGTGGGGTTCGCGGCGCCGGTCCAGTCGTGCAGGCCCCAGCCGTCGTAGTCGCCGTCGGCCCGGTTGTAGTGGATGATCGCGGTGCCGGCCGGCGGGGTGCTCGTCGGGCCGGGGTCGGTGGTCCGCACGGTCGGGTCGCCCTGCTTGACCCAGACCTCGCCGGTGCTGCCGACGTCGACGTGCCGGTCGGTGTCGACGTCCTTGACGCCGTCCTTCTCGACGATGAACCCGACGTCCGAGGCGCCCGGCTTGAGCCGCACGTACGCGAAGGCGCCGTAGGCGTCCCGGCCGGTGAAACCGTGCCCGGCCGGCCACTGGGTCGACTCGCCGTCCGCGAGGTCGCCCCAGGCGTAGAGGTTCCAGCCGTCGTAGTTCCCGTCCGGCCGGTTGTAGTGCACGACGGCGTACGGACGCTCGGTGGCCGTGGGCACCGGCGCGGGCGCCGGGGTGCCGGTGGTGAAGCTCGCGGCGGCGGACCGTAGGTGGCCGCTGCTGTCCTGCACGACGGCCTTGTAGCGCACCACCGTCCCGGGCGCCGCGGCGCCGAGGTCCTGGGTGACGGCGAAGAGCCTTCGGCCGTCACCGCCGGACTTCCCGGTGTCAGCGGTGCCGAGCGTCTGCCAGGGCCCGTTGCCGACCTGCGCGGCGAACGTCACGCGGTCGAAGCCGCCGCCGTCCGTCTTCGCCCCGATCGTCACGAGCCCGGTGGACCCGTCCGCGGGCGGCTGCACCGAGATCTGCGGCGCGGCGGCGACCGGCGCGAGCTTGGCGCCCGCCTTGTAGACGACGGACGACAACGCCGGGACGGTGACGGTCACCTTGCGGTCGGCGCCGCTGGTCAGCCGCTCCCCCGCCGACGGGTAGAGGCGGTCGAAGCCCGTCCCGGCGGAGAAGGTGTCCAGCGTGACGGTCTTCGCCTCGGTGGCGTTGTTGACCGCCACCAGGTACTCGACCTGCTGCCCGGCGTCGATCCGGGAGAACGCGTACACGCCCGCGCCGTCGGCGGCGTACCGCTCGATCTGGGCGCCGTCGGCGAGCGCCGGGTTGTCGCGGCGCAGCTTGGCGAGGCCGGCGATGCCCTGGTAGAGCTCGCCGCCCTGCCCGTAGCGGTCGGCCGGCCCGGAGGGGCCGCCGAGGACGCGGTCGGCGTTGTAGGAGGCCGTCTGCGAGGCGAACATGTCCTGCCGGGCGTCCTTGTCGCCGCCCGCGCCGGTGAAGCCCTGCTCGTCGCCGTAGTAGACGACGGGCTGCCCGCGGGTGAGGAACTGCAGTTCGTCGCCGAGCCGGTCCTTCTTCAGCAGGGTGGCGTCGTCGGCGCCGGGGTTGTCGGCGAGCAGGAAGGAGCCGAAGCGGCCCATGTCGTGGTTGCCGAGGAAGGTCGGCAGCTCGTACGCGTCGGTGTCGGCGCTGGTGTAGCGGTAGTCCTGCCCGTAGACGTCGGCGAGGTTCTTCGCCGAGCCGCCCTGCGAGACGTACGCACGCGCGGCGCCCTGGAACGGGAAGTCGAGCGTGGCCTGGAGCTTGCCCTTGGTGACGTACGGCGAGGTGACCGCCGGGTCGCCGGAGTACACCTCGCCGAACATGAAGAACTTCTTGTTGCCCTGCTTGGCGGCGAAGTCCTTGAGCGCCGGCGCCCACTGCTGCCAGAAGGCCATGTTGACGTGCTTGACGGTGTCGATCCGGAAGCCGTCCACGCCGGCGTCCTCGACCCACTGCTCGTAGACCTTCTCGAAGCCCTTCACCACGCGGGGGTTCTGGGTGTCGAGGTCGTCGAGCCCGCTGAAGTCGCCCTCGGTGGCGGACTCGCCGACGAAGGTCGAGTCGCCGCGGTTGTGGTAGAGCGCCGGGTCGTTGAGCCAGGACGGGCTCTTGGCGGTCGCGTCGGTGGGCGTGCGCAGGACCGGGGTGTAGGGGAAGGAGTCCTTGGTGATCTTCGGCCAGGGGGCTCCCGCGTCGGCGACCGCGGTCTCGTCGACCGGGTTGCCGTCCGCGTCGAGCGTCGGGTAGGCACCGGTCGAGCGGTAGGCGTGCTGCTGCTCCGCGTGGTCGATGACGTCGGCGGTGTGGTTGGTGATGACGTCGAAGAAGACCTTGATGCCGCGGGCGTGCGCCTTGGCTATCAGCTCCTTCAGCTGGTCGTTGGTGCCGAAGTGCGGGTCGACCTGGGTGAAGTCGGTGATCCAGTAGCCGTGGTAGCCGGCCGACGCGTCGGCGCCGGTGCCCTGCACGGGCTTGTTCTTGAAGATCGGCGCCATCCAGATCGCGGTGGTGCCGAGGTTCTGGATGTAGTCGAGCTTCTGGATCAGGCCGGCCAGGTCGCCGCCGTGGTAGAAGCCCTTGTCGGCGGGGTCGAAACCGTTGTCCAGCCGCCCGCCGGTGATGCCTCCGGTGTCGTTGGCCCGGTCGCCGTCGGCGAACCGGTCGGGCAGGACGAAGTAGTACTGCTCGCGGGTGAGGTCGTGCCGCCCGGCGGTGGCCGCCAGCGCGGCGTCCGACGGCGGGGCGGGCGGGGCGGCGGCGAGGGCCGCCGGGGCGCCGCCGAGGGTGGCGGCGGTGAGTGCGGAGGCGAGCAGGACGGCCGTGCGGCCGGGTCTGCGTCGTGGGGTGCTCCGCCGGGGGCTGAGCGGCGTATCGGCCACTGAGGGCTCCCTTAGGGGAAGGGGCGGTCGAGTTCCCTGGAAGCTAGCGGCCTGCAATATGTTTCAGCAAGATACAGAAACGGTTTCGTGGCAGGAAACTCCAGCAGCGCGCGGGCCCGGAGGCCCGGCGGCCACCCCGATTACGCGCCCCGCGCCGGTCAGCGTGACAATGGGACGTATGCCCGTCCCACCGGTAAGCACCAGACCCGACCTCACTCCCTACCCCGGTGGGAGCAGCCCCCTAGCCCTCAAGGGGGACAGCCGGTGAAGAATCCACTTCCAGAGGATGAGCGGACGGCTACGGGACGTCTGGCAGACTTCTCGTCCATGGGGGAACCGACCGAGATCCAGCAAGCCGGCGCGCGGCGCGCCGACCAGGCGCACGGTGGTGGTTCCGGAGCACGCCCGACCCCGTCCGGCGGCCCCGACGGAGCCACCCGTGCCGCCCGCACCCGCACCGCGGCCCTGCGCGAGCGCGTGCGCGACCAGCGCCGCTCCCCGGCCCGGCCGCGGATCTGGTTCGAGCTGGCCCTGATCGGCATCAGCTACTGGCTGTACTCCCTCGTCCGGAACGCCGTTCCGGAGCAGGAGGCGATAGCCCAGAAGCACGCCCGCTGGATCTGGGACCTGGAGCAGAACCTCGGCGTCGCGGTCGAGCGCTCGATCAACCACGCCATGGACAGCGTCGGCTGGCTCATCACGGGGATGAACTACTACTACGCCACGCTGCACTTCATCATCACGATCGGCGTGCTGGTCTGGCTCTACCGCAGCCACCCCGGCCGCTACGTCGCCGCCCGCACGGTGCTCTTCGTCACCACCGGGATCGCCCTCGTCGGCTTCTACTTCTTCCCGCTGGCCCCGCCGCGGCTGATGACCGACGGCGGCTTCATCGACACGGTGAAGACCCACGGCACCTGGGGCTCGTTCGCCTCCGGGCCCGCGGCACACGTCTCCAACCTGTACGCGGCGATGCCCTCGATGCACATCGGCTGGTCGATGTGGTGCGGCCTGGCGATCTTCTTCCTGGCCCGCCGGACGTGGGTCCGGGTGCTCGGCCTGATGTACCCGCTGGCCACGCTGGTGGTCATCATCTCGACCGCCAACCACTTCTGGATGGACGCCGTCGGCGGCGAGATCTGCCTGACGGTGGGCTTCCTCGCCGCCCGCTGGCTCTACCACGACTGGGTCTACAAGCTGCCGAAGGTGCCCGCCCGGGAGACGGCGGAGGAGCCGATCACCGTCCCCGAGCAGTGGAGCGAGCCGGCCGTCAGCACCGGCCGCCGCTAGACCGAACCGGAAGGGGCCCCGCACGCGGGGCCCCTTCCGCGTTTCCGGCTCAGCCGTAGAACAGGCGCTCCACGACCGCCCGGGCCCGCCGGGTCGTCCGCCGGTAGTCGTCCACCAGCTCCCCGCTGTGCCCCGCGCCGTACCCGAGGTAGCGCGCCACCCCGGACAGCTCCCTGGCCTCCCCCGGGAAGCTGTCCCCCGGCCGCCCGCGCACCAGCATCACCGCCGCGCGCACCCGGGAGGCCAGGACCCAGGCCGCGTCCAGCACGGCCGCGTCCTCCTCGCCGATCAGCCCGGCCCCGGCCGCCGCGGCCAGCGCCGCGCGGGTCCGCGTGGTGCGCAGCCCCGGCAGCTCGTGCCCGTGCCGGAGCTGGAACAGCTGGACGGTCCACTCGACGTCCGCCAGGCCGCCGCGGCCGATCTTGGTGTGCGTGGTCGGGTCGGCGCCGCGCGGCAGCCGCTCCGCCTCGATCCGGGCCTTGATCCGCCGGATCTCCAGGAGGTCCCGCTCCGGCACCCCGCTGCCGGGGTAGCGCAGCGGGTCGATCAGCCGGCGAAACCGCGCGCCGAGCTCCTCGTCCCCGGCCACCGGCTCGGCGCGCAGCAGCGCCTGGCTCTCCCACGCGTGCGACCACCGGCGGTAGTACGCCGCGTACGAGGCGAGGGTGCGCACCAGCGGGCCGCTGCGCCCCTCGGGCCGCAGGTCGGCGTCGACCAGCAGCGCGGGCTCGGTGGACGGCGCCCCGAGCAGCGTGCGCAGCTCGTTGCAGATGGCCTGGGCGGCCCTGGCGGCGTCCTGGTCCAGCGAGCCGAGCAGGGGCTCGTGGACGAAGAGCACGTCCGCGTCCGAGCCGTAGCCCAGCTCGTGGCCGCCGAAGCGGCCCATCGCGATGACGGCGATCCGGGTGGGCAGGTCCCCGTGCTCGGCCTCCCAGCCGGCGACGCAGGCCCGCAGCGCACCCTGCAGAGTGGCGGCGTTGATCGCGGTGAGCGCCTCGCCCGCGCTGTCCAGGGCCTCGGCCGGGTCGTCGCCGAGGCGGCCGAGGACGTCCGCGGCGGCCGTGCGGAACAGCTCCCGGCGGCGCACCGAACGGGCGGCGGCGACGGCCGCGGCGGTGCTCCCGGCGCGGCCGACGGCGGCCAGCACCTCCTGCTCCAGGCCGGCCCGGCGGCGCGGTTCCAGGCCCTGCGGGTCGCCCAGCATGGCCACCGCCTCGGGCGCGCGCAGCAGCAGGTCGGGGGCGAGCCGCCCGGCCGACAGCACCCGGGCCAGGTGCTCGGCGGCGGCGCTCTCGTCGCGCAGCAGGCGCAGGTACCAGGGGGTGCGGCCGAGCGCGTCGGAGACCTGGCGGAAGTTGAGCAGCCCGGCGTCCGGGTCGGCCGAGTCGGCGAACCAGCCGAGCATCACCGGCAACAGCGTGCGCTGGATCGCCGCCTTGCGGCTGACCCCGGAGGCCAGCGCGGTGAGGTGGCGCAGCGCGGCGGCCGGATCGGCGTAGCCGAGCGCCTCCAGCCGGGCCCGCGCCGCGTCCGGGGTCAACCCGGCCGCGCCCGGCGGCAGTTCGGCGACGGCGTCGAGCAGCGGCCGGTAGAACAGCTTCTCGTGCAGCCGCCGGACCTCGACGGCGTGCCGCTTCCACTCGCGCTGCAGCGCGGCGACCGGGTCGGTCCTGGTGTCGCCGTTGATCAGCCCGGCGAGCGAGCGGGCCAGCCGGCGCAGGTCCCCCTCGCCGGTCGGCATCAGGTGGGTGCGGCGCAGCCGGTGCAACTGGATGCGGTGCTCCAGCGAGCGCAGGAAGCGGTAGGCGGTGTCCAGCGAGGCGGCGTCGGCCCGGCCGACGTACCCGCCGCGGGAGAGCGCGGCCAGCGCCTCCAGGGTGTTGCCGCTGCGCAGCGCCGGGTCGGTGCGGCCGTGCACGAGCTGGAGCAGTTGGACGGAGAACTCGATGTCGCGCAGCCCGCCCGGGCCGAGCTTGAGCTGGCGGTCGACCTCGGTCACGGGGATGGAGTCGACCACCCGGCGGCGCATCTGCTGCACGTCGGCGACGAAGTTCTCCCGGGTGGCGGCCTGCCACACCATCGGGGCGAGCGCGTCCACGTACGCGGCGCCGAGCTCGGCGTCGCCGGCCACCGGGCGGGCCTTGAGCAGCGCCTGGAACTCCCAGGTCTTGGCCCAGCGCTGGTAGTACGCGACGTGGCTGGCCAGGGTGCGCACCAGCGGGCCGTTGCGGCCCTCGGGGCGGAGGTTGGCGTCCACCGGCCAGATGGTGCCCTCACCGGTGGTGTCCGAGCAGAGCCGGGTGAGCGCGGCGGCGAGCCGGGTGGCGGCCTTGAGGGCATCGTGCTCGTCGACGGTCCCCTGCCCGTCGACGCGGTCACGCGGCTCGGCGACGAAGATGACGTCCACGTCGGACACGTAGTTGAGCTCGCGCCCGCCGCACTTGCCCATGCCGATCACGGCGAGCCGGCAGGCCGCGGCGGCCTGCGGGTCCTGCTCGGCGGCGAGGTCGAGGGCGGTCTGCAGGGTGGCGCCGGCGAGGTCGGCGAGTTCGGCGGCGGTCTGGGCGAGGTCGGTGGTGCCGGAGAGGTCACGGGCGGCGATCGCGAGCAGGCAGCGGCGGTAGGCGACGCGCAGCGCGTCGGCCGGGGTGCGCGCCCCGGCCGTCCGGACGCCCTCGGCGAGGGCCCGCCGGAAGTCCTCCGGGCCGGGGTGCATGTCGCGCAGCTCGAAGGTGACCAGGGCGTGCCAGTCGTGCGGGTGCCGGGCGAGGTGGTCGCCGAGCGCGGTGGAGGCGCCGAGGACGCCGAGCAGGCGGTCGCGCAGCGGCTTGGAGGTGGTCAGGGTGTCGCGCAGGGTGTGCCGGTCGGCCTCGTCGGCGGCCTCCAGCAGGCGGGCGAGGCCCAGCAGGGCGAGGTCCGGGTCGGCGGTGGCCCCGAGCGCGTCCAGCAGGACGGGATCGTCGGCCAGGCCCTCCAGAGCGGGATCCGCCAGCAGCCGGACCGCCCGCGCGGGATCGGTGAACCCGCGCCGCACCAGCCGGATCTCCGGCCGGCTGACCCGGCTCCCGGCCCGCTGCTCCTCCACCGCCATCGCCCTCCCGCCACACCAAGGGGCCCACGCGGATCACGCGGTCCTGGACCTACCTTCCCAGGAGCCGGTCCGCCCGCGCCACGGAAACCGTGGCGCGGGCGGATGCCACGGCGTCAGGCCCGCTCGGGCATCCGGTTCACGAAGTGCCACAGCAGCGCCGAGAGCAGGACCGAACCGGCCGCGGCCTCGCCCGCCAGATGCAGGGACTCCAGGTGGAACAGGCTGCCGGAGGACACCCCGATCAGGCCCGCGCCGACACCCATAAGTGTCAGCACGAGCCGCCGCCGTTCCGACATCCGGGTGATTGTGACCCGGCGCCCTTGGCGGCCGGTCCAGGAGGTCAGATGCCGGCCCAACACCCATTCCCGGAACATCACCCAAAGGGATACGACCGTCCCCATGGTGCCCACGACCAGATACGCCGGATAACAGGCGATCGTGCGCCGGATCCCGATTTGCAGAGCAGCCGTTCCGAACGTCAGTGCCACCATCGCCAGGAACCACAGGCCCATCCACCGGAATGTGTCGAAATGGGTGAACCTGGTAGCCAGCTGATAAAGCAGGGAGAGGTATCCGGAGGCCATCAGGGCGCTGTCCACGAGCATCGCGCCGAACACCCGGGTGAATCCCCAGTTGCGGAAGAACAGACCACGGTGCTTGTACAGCGCCTGGGCCCAGCCCGCCGCCCACCGGTGGGTCTGCGCCCAGTAGACGGACCAGGTGCCCGGGTCGCGCACGCACACGTACGCGCCGGGCACGAATCCCGCCTTCCGCCCCGCGCGGTTCATCTTGAGCGCCAGTTCGACGTCCTCGCAGAGGCTGTCGGTGGACCACCCGCCGACCGCCCGGACCGCCTCCGTGCGATACACGCCCGCACAGCCGGACAGCACGGCGACCCAGCCGTGCCAGGACTCGACCGTCCGGGACATCCGGTGGGCCGCGGCCCACTCGATCACCCGCGAACGCTGGAACACGCCCTTGACGGCGTGCGGCGTGACGGACATGCAGACGCCGCCGTAGTCCTTGGCGCGCATCCGCTCCAGGCACGTCTCCAGCGCCCGGTCGGAGGCGAAGTAGCCGTCCGCGTCGAGCAGGGCCACGAACTCGGTGGCCACCTCCGCGAGCGCGAGGTTGAGCGACTCCGGCTTGCTCCTTCGGTCGACCTCCAGCACGTCGGCGCCGCACCGCCGGGCGATCGCCACCGTGTCGTCGGTACAGGAGTCCGCGATGACCAGCACGGTGCGCGGAGCCACCGTCTGGCCGAAGGCCGACCTCACCGCGTCCGCGATGAAGTCGGCCTCGTTGTGTGCCGGAATCAGCACGGTCAGGGATTCGGTCACCGCCGGGCGAACCACTTCACGGCCGCACCGATCGCAGCGGCGGCACCACCGGTCGCCAACAGCGCCAGCGAGGCGACACCGGTGTGGGCGAGTCCGTACATAGTTGTTCCTCACTGACTGGTCCGACTTGCCATCCGGTGAATTCATGCGGAATTCGAAGGAATTCGTGAGCACCGGGCCACCGGCACAAACCCGAATGGTTTCTATCACGAACCGGTCGAGCCGGGCCGGTAACACACCAATACGGGACTCGCCAGTCGACGGGTCCGCACGGAATTCATCCGTGCGGCTCCACCTGCGGCGCGGACGGGGTGCCCGGCGAGGATTGTGGGCGGCATGGCTATCCGACTGCTTCTGGCGACCGCGGTGACGGCCGTCGCGACACTGACCACGGCCCCCGCCGGGGCCGCACCCGTCGCTCCGCCGCCGGGGGACACCACCGTCCTGCTGGAGCGGTTCGACGCTCTGGACCTGGGACCGGGCCGGCGATGGGGGTCGCAGACCGCCGCGTACACCAACTGCACCGACAATCCCAACAGCTGGAAGAGCGACCGGCTGACCCCCGACGCACTGAGCACGGCCTCCGGGCACCTGACCGTCACCGCCACCCACCGCGCCGACGGCAACTGGGACACCGGCCTGCTGACCACCGGAGACTCGTGCGACTCCGGGGGCACCGGGTTCCAGGTGCGCACCGGCGACCTGGTGGTGGTGCACGTACGGCTGCCCGCCGCGGACACCGGCGCCTGGCCCTGCCTGTGGACGTGGCGCGACGGCGGCGACGAGGTGGACCTGTTCGAGTGGTACGCCGATCACCCGGACCGGATCGAGTTCGTCAACCACGTCCGCTCGGGCAGCACCGTCTACTCCGGCCCGGACATCGGGCCCGAGCGCTGGGCGTACGTGGCCGTCAGGCTCGGTGCCGACAACGACACCTGGTACGTCGGACCGTCCCGGGACCGGCTGACCCCGGTGTGGTCCGACGGGACCGGCGTCGGACCGGACTTCTCCGCCTACCTGATCCTCAACCTCTCGATCGGCGACGGGACGTTCCACGCGCCGCCGTCCCGCACCGACCCGGTCACCATGGAGGTCGACCTGCTCAGCGTCGACCGCCCCGGGCGGCATCCCTGACCGTCGGGGGCGGGCGGGCGGGCCGCCGCTCAGCGCAGCTCCGCCGGCGGCACCCGCCCGGGCGCCATCGCCTCCTCCCGGACCAGGCTCCCCCAGACCACCAGTCGGTAGAGCGAGGTGTACGCCGGCGTACACGTCGTCAGCGTGATGTAACGCCCCGGCTCGTGGTACGGCGAGCCGACCGGGACGGGCGCGATCACGCCCACGTCGTCCGGCGAGGTCTCCGGCAGCACGCCGTCGACCCGGTAGACGTACCAGCGGTCCCTGGTCTCGACCACCAGGGCATCACCCGGACCCACCCGGTCCAGGTCGTGGAACTTCGCGCCGTGGCCGTCCCGGTGCGCCGCGAGCGCGAAGTTCCCCGCGCCCTCCCACGGCGGCACCGAACCGTACGGCGTGGTGTACATGCCGGCGACGCCCTCCGCCAGCGTCCCGTCGTCCGTCCCGGGCCTGATCAGCACCTGGTTGTCCCGGCCCATGGCGGGCACGTGCAGGAAGCCGAGGGCGCCCCGGTCCAGCCCGGCGACCGGTGCCGGGGACTCCGCGGCCGGTGTCGGCGGCGCTGCCGGGACGGCGGCCGACCAGCTGTCACGCAGCCGTCCGGCAGCCCGGTCCGCCTCCCGGTCCGACACCACGTTGCTCCACCAGAGCGAGTACACCGCGAGGAGGACCACCAGCAGGCCGAACGTGACCAGCGCATCCCCGACGCCTCCGGCGACCACCTTCACCACACGCCCCTGCGCCATCCCGGCTCCCCTCGCCAACGGCCCGCCGGCCGCCACTTCAGCGCCCCGTTCCGCCGGGCCGCAAGCCGACACACGGCGGGGCACCGCTCGTACGCCGAACGCAGTAACGCCGCAGGCCGAACGCGAGGAGGTCCGCCCGGCGACCATCGCCGGGCGGACCCCCTCGGAAGCGGGCAGGCCCTACAGCACCTGGAGGTTCTTGCGCAGCTCGAACGGGGTGACCTCGGAGCGGTACTCCTCCCACTCCTGGCGCTTGTTGCGCAGGAACTGGTGTCGCCCCAGGACTGGATCAATGAACAGACGCGGACCGGCCGAGGAGCGGTCGTTACTGGGTGTTGTTGGCCACCGTTGACTACCCCCGGACGGCCCCCAGACGGCCCGGAAGAGTCGCAGCGACGCGTCCGCCAGGCGGGCTCAGTCCACGCCACACTACGCCCCACCACTCGTCGGACATCGCCGCGCAGCCCTACACCATGCTGGCCCTTCGGGAGGCGTCATCAACCGTTCTCGGTTGGCGGACTACAGAGTCTCGCGATCCTGGGCCCACCTAATGGGCCATAAGGAGGGTGCTGATGTCGGTACATGTTTGCTACAGCACGGTTGACGCAATCGAAGGGCGCGTCAACAGTTACGGAGGAGCGATCATCATTAAGAATTCGCTTGTTCGAGCCCTTGAGGGCAAGGAACGCTTGAGGATGGCCCGCCTGAGGCAGGTGTTCTACATGCTGGGTGCCCGTGGGCTGGACTGCTACCCCCGCGTCCCCGTCGTCTCCAACGAGTGGTGGAGCTTCCTGGTCTATCGCCGTGACCTGCTTACGGTCGACCTCGCGGCTGTGGCGAACGATGCGAAGATCACGGCGGCCGTCGAATGCGTGCTTAAGGCGCGAAGTAACGCCCCTTGGGCCCACACCACGCCCAGCAAGGTGGATCTTCGCTCTGCTGTCAGGACGCTTGGAGAGAAGAGGCTGGCCCAATCGGCATGAGGGGCAAACCGCGACGGGTTAGGTATCCCAGCTCTTGTCAGGCCCCGCCGAAGTAGTCGGCCGGCCCTACCCCCGCTCGTGGACGCCGCGAGGGCCGAAGATCCATGTCTCCGGCTCTCTACTCGCCGCCAGGACAGCAAGAATCGAGCCTGCGCCCCCTTGACCCCCAGGCGCATCCGCAGACGCAGAACGGGGTCAGCCGGTCAGGCCACGCCAAGCGGCCGGATCAGCCGTTACCGATCCCGCTCCGTGCACCAGAGTCCCAACCCGTTGATGTCGACCGTCGATGTCAGCCCCCAGGGCCGACACAAGGGCCATGCTGACCTCACGACTCAACCTGATGAGTCGTCATACTTGCTCTGCTTACGGCCTATCTCACCAAGACCGACTGTCCGAGACTCCCTGTACGTTGATCGAAGGGCCCTGAACAGGAGCGGTCAGGGCGGGATCAGATGACTGAGGAGTCAGATGACGGCGTGGCTGATGTACCAGGGCGACGACCCCAAGCGTGTGGGGGGTGGCTACGACGACTACAGCGCTAGCCACTACAGCTGGGACGAGCGGGTACCGAACGCCGAGAAAGTAAAGGTCGGAGACGAGATCGTCCTGTGGAACGGACAGACCCTCCTGGGCATGTCCGTGATCGAGAGCATCGAGGTGGGCAGCGGGACGAAGGATCTCAGCACTTGTCCCACCTGCGGGAAGGCCGACATCGCCGAGCGTAAGACGATGACGCCGAAGTACCGTTGCTGGAACCAGGAATGCAAGGTCGAGTTCGCCGAGCCAACGGTGGAGACCGTCCCGGTGGCCACCTACCGCAGCCGCTACGAGCCTGGTTGGGTCGACCTCCGCGGCATCGTCAGCGGCGCGGAGCTACGCGCGCTCTGCGTCATGCCCAAGTCCCAGAACGCGCTGCGTGAGTTGCGGTGGGAGGACTTCCGCAAGCGCGTCGAGACCGGCAAGAACTCCACTCCGCTGGACATCATCGACAGCACGCGAGAGATCATCGTCGGCGGCCACACCAAGACCACCGTCCGAGTCCGTAAGGGACAGCCGGCCTTCCGCGCCGCGCTTCTCGACCAGTTTGGCGAAGTCTGCGCCTTCACCGGCCCCATGCCGGCCTTCGTACTGGAGGCGGCTCATCTCTACAGCTACGCGGCGAACGGCAAACACCACCCCGATGGCGGCCTTCTTCTCCGCCGCGACGTTCACCGGCTCTTCGACCTTGGACAAATCGCCATCGACCCGCACAGCCTGACCCTCGACGTCTCCCCGAGGGCGCGTGCCTACGCCGACTACGACAAGCTCCACGGACAGGCGATGACCGTCGCGCTGACCAACGCGCACCGTAAGTGGATCACTAAGCACTGGAGCATGCATAGGAATGGAGCGGACAGTACAAGCTGAAGGACACCTTCGGGCACGTCAGCGGACTAGCCGCCTTACCCTCAAATCGCGCCGGAACCTGTTTCCGCAGGTCGGGGCTTGCGGCCGACACGCTACGACGCTCGCCCGATCTCCTGCGTGCGGTCCCGCCCTGGTCCCGCAGGTCGCACAACCAGGACGCCTCCGAGTCAGGACCCGCCGCCCCAGCGCGCCGGGTCAACCCCCTTGCGTCGCAGAAACGACTGCATAGCCGGGGACACTGGCAAGTCCAGAGTGAAGTCACTGCCGTACAGCAGCTCCAGCCGGAACCAGACGTCGTCGATCTGGTTCCGGCCGCGCTCGAACGGGTGCAGCCAGATCCACCGAAGCTCGTTCTCCCCTGGATGGAAGCCAACGGCTCCACATGCGACTGGTGACTGCATCATCACCCGCTCGGCATTGATCAGGTAGACCTCCTGGCCGCCAGGCGCCTTGGCGCTGTACGGCGGACAGTCGAATCGCAGCTCCAGCCTGAATGCGTGGCCAAAACGCTCGGCTACTCTGCGCAGCCGGCCGTCGCCACCGGCCCGGATCAGCCGCCCACCAAGCACGTCCCCACTCGCAACGTACGGCAGAGGCACCATCTCGATCGCATACTTAGCTCGCCAGCCATTCGAACCCTGCCAGTACTGACGCAGTTCCTCGCGCCGGCTGTTAAGTTCGTCAGGGTGCATCGTCATGGCCTAACACTAGAGGAGCCTGGACACCTCTGTGGCCTCGTTGCGAAGGATCCGGTACGGGCCAGGCCGGGAGCGATCAGCTGTCCATAGCGGGCCGTCATGTAGCTTTTACCGGTGCCGATGATCGCAGATGTCGGGTCCTTGGACGCCCCCGGAGGCACCCGGCGACGCGACCGCCAGGCGTCCACACCTACCAAACTCGGATGTCGCTGCATGCCAGGCCACTCGCCGGGGAGCGACACCACTCACAGGCTGCGACACAGGTACCTGAGGCCAGAGTGCCTCGGGAACTAGCCCCCTACTGCAGCCGTCTTGGCACCCAGTTAGCACGGACAGGCTGGGAGCTGGTCAAAAGCCACCCTAGCCTGCTGATCTTCGGGCATGATGCACCTGTGCGGAACCTCTCAGTGCTCTCGGACGTCGAGTTCGAGGCGATTGCAGCAGATATCCTCGGCGCGGATCTTGGGGTTCCAGTAGAACGCTTCGCGGCTGGAGCTGACGGAGGGATAGACCTGCGTTGGGATGAGCCGCAGGGAGTCGGCATCGGACAATGCAAGCACTACCAGAGGTCCACCTATTCACAGCTCCTCTCTTCCGCGAAGAAAGAAGTTGCGAAGGTATCTCGACTAAATCCTCAGTCATACAAGTTTGTCACATCATTTGACTTGACGGTCGCGCAAAAGCAGGAGATTTATCAAATCTTCGCCAGCTGGATGTCCGGTCCGCGCGACGTAATTGGCGCTAAAGACATCGATGGCCTTCTGACGCGCCACCCGGATGTGGAGCGACGCCATGCAAAGCTCTGGGTATCAACCGGCCTCCAGCTATTTTGGGCAACAAATTCGGCCATCGCCAACCGGGCCGCGAACCTAAAGCATCTCATCGAAAGATCGCTCCCGAGATATGTAGTTCACTCCGGCTACGGACGGGCCCGTGAACTCTTGAAAAATGGCAACGTTTGCATCATATCTGGCGCACCAGGAATTGGAAAGACGTCGCTCTCGTGGATGCTCGCAGCCGAATACATATCAGCTGGTTTTGAACCGATCGACATCTCCGAGGACATTAACGAGGCGTGGACGGCCATGGAGGCGGGGAGGAGGCAGATTTTCCTTTACGACGACTTCCTTGGGCAAATCAGTTTTGATCTGGGGAAAAATGAGGACAGTCGCCTCTCCGCCTTCGTGGAACGCGTGTCAGAAAGCTCAACCAAGAAGCTGATCCTGACGACGCGAGAATACGTCCTCAAGGAGGCAAGGAATTCTTATGAAAGACTAGGTGACCTTGACCGGAGATATGATTTCATCCTCTCCCTGGGAGATTACACTCGGCACGATCGGGCCCACATTCTATACAATCACCTATGGCACTCGAATGTCTCACCAGTGTGCCTGCGGGAAATTTCCTCCGGCGGTTACAGGTCGATCATTGACCACAAATCCTACAATCCCCGGTTTGTTGCCTACTGCACCGGCCGTTCATTCAATACAACCGAACCTGGATACCCGCGCAGGGTAGTTGAATTCTTCAATAACCCTGAGGCCGTCTGGCGGGTCGCATTCAGTCGCCACATTTCCACCGCTCAGCGCTGCCTTCTTCTGGTTCTAGCATCATTCCCTGGAACAGGCGTAACGGTGGACGTTATCCGCTCCGCGCACGAGGAAATGTGTCGCCGTGTCGGCCTCAATGCCACAGACGTAAGGTTCCGCGAGTGCCTGGAGGTCCTTGAGGGGACTTTTATATCGATCAGCAAAGACCCCGAGCTTACAGTGACCTTCGCCAACCCATCCTGGCGGCAGTTTGCACTGAATTTCCTGGTTCAGGATCGCACACTTCTGCGCGACTTGATCAGATCGGCCTGGTGCTTCGAACAGGTGTCGACCTCGGTCAGGTGGACCATTCGAAGCCATGCAGACCAGGGCGATAGCATCTTGGTTGGTTTGGAATCTGACATCACCAAATCGCTTCAGAGGACCTTTCATTCTCCCGCGTCCCGCGCAAGCTACGACTTGCTTGGCGCCACTCTTTCATCCGGTGTAGAAGAGTCTCGCGTGGCCTATTGTATTGAAAATTCGACATGGCTCACCTTCGATCCAGAGTTCATCACAGCCTCCGTGGAAGAACTGGTCGAAAAATGGGATCAGTATGAAGGCAGCAAAGAGGTCGCAGAAAGAGTATTGCGACTGATAAGCGAAGACTGGCCTAACAGACTGGCCGACCGAGCCCACCTTGCCGTTGACCACTGGCTGCAATACGCCCGTGAGGATTGCGAGGATTGGATAGCCTTTCTTGATCACCAGGACGAGTATCGCTGCTGGGACGACGCCACCATCCAGTGGGAATTCGAGGAGTTCGCCGAAAACTACGTAAGAGGATGGGGCCACGACGGCGAGCTTGAAGAAATGGTAGGAATCGCAGCCCGGATTGGCCTTGATCGGCTGGCAGATAGTCTCGCAGAAGAAATTGATAGGCGGAGCGAAGAATATGAGGGAGGCTGGGGCCAAAGGACTCTTTCCGAGGCTCTCACCGAAAGGGCCTCCGAGAGGCAAGTGGACGATCTCTTTGGTCGGCTTGGGAGAAGTGATGAATGAAGGCCCAGTCATCAACACCAGGGGACGCCCCCCTAGGGAAATCGCTCGGTCCGCCTGACAGCGATTGGGTCTACGCGCTACCCGTCATGACGGCCGGCTGGGCGACCAAGCACCCGCGTCCAACGCGTGGCGGCGCCCGACTCCCCACAGCAGGTCCTCCCGACACTGCCCCTCACCGCAGGGGCTCCGTACGAAGACACCGGACGGCATATGGCAAGAGGAGGGACGCCATGGAACTGGACCTAGACTGGCGCGCACCAGACACGGAGGGCGGGAGAGTGCGAAAGGGTATGGGAGAGAAGACTGAGCGGGTGGAGCAAACCATCCGCGAGTGGATCGGCTCCGGGAAGTTCGCCATCGGCGCCAAGCTGCCTTCCGAGCGCACGCTGTCGACCAACCTTGATGTCGGCCGGACGACAGTTCGGCTGGTTCTGTCGAAGCTTGCCACCGAAGGTCTCGTGGTCGCCCACCATGGGAGCGGCTACTTCGTCAGTGCCCGGGGTCCCGAGAGCCATGCGACAGCCGAGAACTCCCGGGGCGAACTTCAACCATGGCGCATCCATGGTGAGCGTCTGGTCTACGACAACGAATGGGTGAAGCTCGCGCTTGTGGATGTCGAGCCTCCCGGCGTCGAGCGCTTCGAGCATCACGTGGTGCGGCTTCAGCACGTCGCCATCACGGCCGTGGTCGATGACCAAGACCGCGTCCTGATGCTCCGGCGATACCGCTTCGTCCCGGGCCGGTTCGGCTGGGAGCTACCTGGCGGAATCGTGGACGCCGGCGAGGACGCTGACGCCGCCGCCGTGCGGGAGGTCGAGGAAGAGACGGGCTGGCGCCCCGGCTCCGTTGAGCATGTGGTCACCTACCAGCCCATGGTCGGCATGGTGGACTCGCCGCACGACATCTTCGTTGCCAGGGGCGCTACGAAGGTCGGAGAGCCGACAGACGCAGAGGAAGCCGGACGAATCGAGTGGATCCCCTTGGCCGAGATCCCCGGCCTAATCGCCCGGGATGAGCTGCTCGGGTCGGGGACGCTTGTTGCCCTGCTCCATCTCCTGGCGACCCGCCCTCAGCGGCCTACAGGCGCCCGGTAAGCCCCTCAATCCGCCTCCTGTGTCGGACCGACCCTGTTCGGTTCGCCAGGAGGCGGGCTTGCTGTAGGTGCTCCCTCGCCTGCCCGTACTCTCCGCGCACCAGGTGGGCCTGCGCCAAGTCGCACCGCAGCCCCGCCGACGCCCGCATGAATGCCGGGTCCATCCGTTCGAGGGCCGCGTACAACTCAGCCACGGCGGCGTCCTCTCCCAGGATGGCAAGGGCATTCCCGCGCCAACGTGCCAGGTGGTTGGCGTTCAGGAAGATGCTCAACATGTCCGGGTCCCTCAGCTCGTCCCCGGCCGGTAGTACCGCTGCTGCCTGGTCGAGCGCCTTCCGGCAGTCGTCCGCGAGGCCCGCCTTCGCGCACAGCTCCGCCTCCGCCGCGAACAGCCAGGCAGCAAGCCGCGGGGACACCTTGCTGCCTCCTGTGCGCTGCGCGTCGCGAACGAGGTCTACGGCCATTTCCGGGCGGCCAGCGTCAGCCAGGACGTAGGCCTGCTCCGCCATGGCGTGGGCTAGGTACATGGGGTGTTCGGCTTCGGCCGCCGCCCTCTTACCCAACTCGTAGTGACGCCAGGCGCGTTCCACCGCCCCAGCGTCTAGCGCTTGCCACGCCGCGAGCGTGGCGGCGCCGGCCAGGGCCGCCGCTACGGGCCTTCTGGCGTCTGGGAGCACGGCGAAGGTCAGGGCATCTTCCAAGGCGTCCAGGTGCGCACGCATCTGGTCAACCAGCGCTGCCGCACCCATCTGCCTATCGACGCTCCGCAGCAGTTCAGTTTGGTTTAGCAGGGTATCCACCATGCCGAAGCTCAGACTCCTCGCCGAGTCAATGCGGCCGATCAACTCGTCGTAGCCGTCTGCGGCTGGCGCGGCTGCGGGTGAGGTGCCGAACAGCTCATCGTCGGTCTTCCCGAAGAGGGCCCGCAGGATGGTCGCGTAGGCGTCCGAAACAGCCCGCCGACCGTTCTCCCACTCAGAGATGTAGACCTTCAAGCTCGCCGGCGACGCCACGTCCAGAAGCCGCTGCTCGGCGTATCGGATGATCTCGCGCACCAGTCGGTCCTGGGACCAGCCGCGATCTTTGCGAGCCTGCCGGAGCCGTTCTGCCATGCGCCCACCTCCGTCGTGGCGATGCCGTGAGTCCACAGGATGCCGCACCAGTGGGGCGTGACACGGGGGGTTAACAAAACTGGGTTAACCCCTGCTGGCTACCGGGCCGTTGGCGCACGCAGTTCCATAGAGACACGCCCGAGCCAGACAGGCCGTCAGGGAATCGCTTGACACTGGTGCGCACCAGTTGCAGACTACTGGTGCGCACCAGTTAGCCGTCAGGCTCGCTGAACGGGTGCTGCCTGCTCTCGCGACTTCCCGCTGGTGCCCGGTCTGGGCTGCCCCTGCGAAACGTACGTGCCATAGGAGGCTTCGCCATGCCTGCCACGCCCCGCACGATCAGCACGCCGACTCTGACCGGCCGCTCCTACGCCCGCCGCGTGGCGACGCTGACCAGCGGTTCCGCCCGGCCCTCGGCGGGAGCGTGGGTGGCGGAGGCTCAGGGGACCGAGCGTCAGCGCCGGGCGGTGGTGTGCCGCCTCGGTCGGCTGACCGGCACCCGGTCACCTCGGTGGAGCGGGGAGATCAGCGAGGAGGACTGGCGCGCGGTTCTCGCGGCCGGCGCGGCGACCCTCGCCGAGGCCGAGACGGCTGTCCGCACCGCCACCGAGGCGGACCGCGCCACGTGCGCAAAGTGCGGAACCAAGCTGAACCGGGCCAACACCGGCAGCCTGTGCAACCCGTGCAAGACCTCCGCCAGCACCGAGTCGGAGCACCAGCAGCATGCGCCCGTCGGCGAGCGTTCCGCGCCGGACCCGGAGCACCTGGCCGTGGCGGCCCAGGAGTTCACCCGGCTGGCCTCAAGCAAGGGCGACCGCGTGGTCGACCGGACCCGTAACGGCCGGGTGGAGGCGCTGGTGAACGAGCTACTGGCCGCCCAGCCGGTGAGCGCGTTGGATCTGGTCGGAGAGGACGAGCGCCGGTTGGTCGAGACGTGGAGCCCGTTCCGCAACGGCCCGCGCCACATCGTCCGGTGCGCTGACGGCTCGCGCCGCTACGGCAACGGCGAGCTGGCGCCGGAGCACTAACCCCCGGCTCAACCCATCTACTGCCCTGCGCGGTGGACGGCTCCCAAACTCCTTGGCCGGAAGAGGAGCCGCCCCCGCCGGGCCCACCACCAACTAGGAAGAGGTAGACCCATGAGGTCGATTGTTGCAGGCCAGACGGCCATGAACGAGGACGAGTTCGCTGAGCTGGCGCTCGGTCTCGTCGCGGACTCGGAGTTCGCCCGGCTGTTCACCGGGGTGCCCGGTGAGAGCGAGGTCGAGCGCGTGGCCCGGACGGACGCCGCAGCCGACGTCTTGGCGTGCCTGCGCTGGGAAGACCCGGTGCTGGCCGCCTACGCCCAGCGGCTGCTGAGCATGGCGCCGGTGCCACTGCGGCGCCCGGCGGTCATCCGCCGCACCGCGAGCGTCGGGCGGGTGGCGGCGTGAGCGGGCTGAACGAGTACCGCGCCGAGCGGCGGGCCGACCGGCAGGCTGAGCGGGCTGACGCCCGGGCGGACCTGCGGGAGGAGCGCGAGCAGGCCCGGCTGGACGCCGAGGCGGCCCGCCAGCGGCGGGAGGCGGACCAGCGCGCCGTCGAGGAGGCCCGGGACCGGCGGCGGGCGGCGCGGGCCGCGCGGTTCGGCCGGGTAACCGGGTGGGTCGTCGCGAACCCGGCGCGGGCGTTCGTGCGGCTGGTGCAGGCCTGCTCGATCGTGCCGGCCGTGGTCTCGCAGGTCGCCGCGCTCGACCACGCGGACGTCGCGCTGCTGCTGGCGGTCCTGCTGGCCGCGATGCTGGAGGGCGGCGCGTGGGCGCTGGTCGCCATGGGCGCCCAGGCCGAGGGCGAGCGCTCCACCCGCACCTACCGCCTCGGCGCGTGGATGGCCGGTCTGGTCGCCGGGGTCATCAACTTCGCCCACGGCTGGACGCAGTACCCGGCCCACCACTGGGTGGCTTTCGTGCTGGCCCTGTCCAGCATCGGCGCTGTCTGGCTGACCGACCTGCAGACCCACGGCGGCCGCGGCCCGACCGCCGCCGAGAAGAAGCAGGCGAAGGAGCGCGCCGAGCACGCCCGGCGCCGGGCCGCGCACCACCCCGAAGTGAAGGACGTTGCGGACCGGCTGCTGTCCGCCGCCCCTTACGGAGCATTGTCGGCCGACGGGGCGTGGCGGATCGCCTGGGAGTACGTCCACGGCGTCACCACTCCCGGCCTGACCGCCGATCTGCTCGCCCAGCGGCTGAACGCGCGGGCCCGGGTAGCGGAGCTGAGCGTGCTGCCGGCACCGGCCGACCTGTGGCCGGGAATGCCCGACGACCCGTTCCCCGCCCTCACCCTCCCGCTGCCCGTCGGACCGTCCGACGGCGTCTATCTCGACGCCGTTCCCGACGAGTTGCGGAACGCTTCCCCGATCACATCGGAAGCGCTCGAAGCCCTTTACGGAACAGGGTCGCACGTGCCCGCACCAAACCCCGACAGGCCCGCGAACGAGCCCCCGGCCACGGCGACAGGGAACGCTTCCGGCCCCGCCGGGGAACGCCCTCTCGACCCGGCCGACCTCGCCCGGGTCCGCGTCCTGGCCGCCGACCTCGCCGCCGACGGCGAAGAGCTGTCGACCCGCAAGGTCCGCACCCTACTCGGCTGCCGCAACGAGACCGCCGTCCGCCTGCGCGCCGCCGTCCTGGCCGAGCGCAACCACCCCGGTAACGACACCGGCAAGGAGAACGCACAGTGACCACCACCCGCGCCGCCCGCTTCGCCGCCGCCTACGCCCTGTTCCGGGCCGCCGGTGACGTGGCGGACCACTGGATCCAGACCGACCACCAGGCCGCCACCAAGGGCCACCACGACCACGCCCACGGGCAGTCCAGCGCGGCCGGCCGCCGCGCCTGCGCCGCCCACGTCGCCACCTACACCGCCACCCAGGCCGCCGCCCTCATCGCCGGATCTCGCCTGCTCGGCCTGCGCCTGCGGCCCGCCCCAGTCGCGGCCGCGCTCGCCCTCAGCGCGGTCACGCACTACGTCGCCGACCGGCAGGGCGGCCACTGGCGCGACGATCAGCCGCGCGGCGTCGTCCGGCTCGCCATCGTCAGCCGCGGCTGGCTCCAGCGCGACCCCCAGTCCGGCTACCTGCTCGACCAGGCATGGCACCACGCCTTCGAGACCACCGCAGCCCTCATCGCCTCGGCCTGAACACCCGTCACCAGCACGAACACGACAGGAGGACGAACCATGACCAACGCGAACAGGTGGACGTCGGACCACCTGACGGCCCCGGGCGGAACCGCCATCTACGCCGCCCAGCAGCGCGAGCGGCTGCGGCAGATGGCGGACGAGGTCCAGGCCCTGCTGCGCGAGTACCGCGCCGATCTGGAGTCGGTGCGCCTGGACGGTGACAAGCCGCTGGAGCACAAGGTGCGCGCGTTCCTGGCGACCCGGCCGCTGGCCAAGCTGGAAAGCCACCTGCGGGAGGCCGTGAACGCCGCCGGGAAGCTCGACGCGGAATACAACCGCCGCTACGTCGAGCTGCCGAAGAAGCGCGCCAAGCGCGCACAGGAAAAGGCCCTGGAGAAGGCCCAGAAGAAGGGTCTCCAGGCCGCGCAGGACACGCGGGCGGTGAATACCGCGGCGAACCTCCACGGCATTTCCTCCGGACTCGCCGAGAGGCCCGACGGAAACGGCCAGCAGGCGCCCGCGTTCCTGGATTTCCTGAAGGAGAGCGCCTAAATGCCAGCGCTGTCCCCGGGGCAGGTCGCGTACTGGCAGCGGAGGCTGGCCGCGACGGCGACCAACGCCGCCCGCGCCGCGGTGCTGTGGGACCTGGCCCGCACGCTGTCCGCCGGCGACGAGGAGAAGCAGGCCGACCTGGTGCGGATGCTCAGCGCCTGGACTCAGCAGCACGCCGCGTCCTGACCCGCCCTCTCGCGGTGACACTTCGCGCTCACATTCACCACGCCGCTCCGTGCATCCGGGGGTCCCACCCACGCGTACACGCGTACGCGTGAAGGACCCCCGGATGCGTGACGGAGCGTGACATCCGATTGGAGGTCCGATGGCCGACGACGACGCGGGGATCGTGCTCGGGTTCCCGCGGCTGACCGTCCCGGGCACCGTGGACGAGGACCGCCCGCCCGACGGCCCCCCGGTGCTGGTCCCGCTGGCGACCGACCTCGCCCCGCCCGCGTCCCTGTCCATCCCCGACGCCCCGATGCTGGCCCATGAAGGCGAATTCCCCGAACCGGATACGTCCCAGGCTGGCGAGGACGGGTCTTTCACGGGCGTCGCCGCGATGTCGACCGTCATGATGGCCGGTATCACGGTGGCCGCTCTGCGCGGGGCCGCCCATTTCGTCAACTACCTGAAAGCCCGCGCCGAACACCACAAAGCGGTGGAACGGCAGCAGAAATCCCCGCCCGGCGGCCCGAATTCGCTCCCGGGAAGCCCCGCGACGGGTTTCAGCGGGAGTGCGCCGCGGGGGCGTGTCCAGTCCGGCCCGGAATTCGGCCGGACAATGCGCCACCCGCACCCGAACACCGGCCGGAACACCCCGGGGATTCCCGCGACGTTCCGCCAGCCGCCCGGCACCCCGCCAGGCGGCAACACGGGCAGGACGCCCGACAAGCCCCGCCACGGCGGCCCTGGCGGCCGTTCAGGTGACGGTGGCAGTCATGGGCCGGACAGGGTGCGGGAGGCCCGCAGGAGGGCCCTGGAGGCGTCCGGGACGTCAGGGCGTCCGGAGCGGGATCCCGGGGCGGGGAATTCCCGCCGGCACGGCGGACCGGATTCGCCCGGGACCACGCGGGACCGGGGCTCCGGGCGACCGTTGCGGCAGAGCGCCGGGCCGGACACGGTCCGAGGCGCCGCCCGCCGCAGGATCGCCGACCGGATCACCAACGGCCCCCGGGACTGCGCCAGGCCGGACCGCTCCCCCGCCGGGCCTGAGACGGTCCGCGGAGCGGCCCGCCAGCGGGTGGCCGACCGGATCACCACCGGGTCCTGGAAGCCCACCGGCGGCAACAAGAACCTGGGCGGAGCGACGCCGACGACCATCCGCGGCGCTCTTCGGGCCCGCGCCGTCGAGCGGATCCGCAACGGCCACAAGCCCAAGGCCGGTCCAGACAGCACGGGCCAGCAGGCCCCGGCAGGGCCGGACGCCAAACCCAGCACGGACCTGACCGTCCGGCCGGACCCGTCGGCCGGGGCGCCGCCTGGGGCAGGATCGCCCGCCCCGTCCGGCTCGAAGGCCCGGAAGGCGAAGCACCGGCGCAAGCCGCGCCGCGTGGTGACCCTGGGCGGGGCGACGGGCGCCCGGCCATGGCGGAGCCGTCCCGGACGGGGCCGGGCCAGCCGGGAACGCCGGCGGCGCCGCCCCTGGTGGGACCGTACCGAACGGGCCCGCAACCGCCGTCGCTACCCCCGAAACGAGCCCGGCGGCGGCGCCTGGACCAGCACCCACGGGAACACCGCGGGCCCCGCCGGCAGCGGGTTCGGCCCGCCGCCGGGCTGGGGCTGGGCCGAGGGCGAGACGCACACCGTCCACCGCGCCGACCGGCCCGGCCCCCACACCGCCGGAGCCATCGGCCGGGGCCAGGCCGCTCTGCCCCGCGCCCCCTACCGCTCGGGCCACGCCCGGCCCGGCACCACCGCACCCCCACCCCCACCACCCGCTGGAGGAGCACCCGTGACCATCCCCGCGCCGCGCACCGTGCGCGGCACGCAGTACACCGACTCGGACCTGACGATCTACGACGTCATCGAGGCGGACGCCGACATGGGCGAGGAGATCGCCCAGGGCGCCGCGGAGGCCAAGCAGACCGCCGAGGGCTGCGACCTGCTGATCGGCCGCCTGGAGGCCCTGCACGCCAAGGTCGTCGAGCTGAAGGTGCCCGGCGTCCTGGAGCGCATGGTCGTCTCCCTGATCGACAAGACCGGGCAGGTCAAGGCCCGCGCGGAAGCGATCGCCGAGAAGATCCCGGTCGCCGCCGAGGCCATCACCGCCGCCGGCGACAACGCCGCCGACCGCCACAAGGGCCTGGCGGACGCCGTGCGCGACGCCGGCCACACCGCCCCCGCCGAGCGCGACTACCACAACGAGTAGAAGGCAGGCCGCCCATGTCCGATACTACCCACCAGCCGGTCACCACCAGCGCGCCCCCGTCCCACGGCGCGGGCCTCACGGGCAAGGCCGGGACGGTCATCGCCGCCACCGGCGAGGCCATCACCGAGGCCGTCCGCTACGGCATCGTCATCGCCCAGCTCACCGCGGCCGGACTCAAGCTCGCCCTGCTGTCCGACCGCGTCACCAGCACCTACGAGTACGTCGAGAAGTGCGCGCACTCGGTCGACCAGCTCGCCGACCAGGCCGAGGCCCTGGCCGTCGACCGCGACACCGTCGGCGAGCACCGCGACGCCGCCACCCTCATGCGCTCCGTGCTCGCCGAGGCCGAGGCCATGGCCGCCGACCTCGCCGACCTGTCCACGTCGTTCCAGGCCGCCGCCGACGCGCACGAGGCCGACTACGGATCGGTCGCCGAGGCCGCCAACGCCATGCCGGTCGAGATGGCCGACCGCAGCTTCTACAGCAACCGCTGACCCGAACGGGGCGGCGGTGCCGCCCCGCAGGCCGCACCGCCGCCCCTTCGCCCCCGCTGACCTGCTGGCACGCGAAGGAGAGCCCCTGATGATGTCCCTCGGTCCGATGCGCGGGCGTATCGCCGTCGCCCGCGACCGCCTCAGCCGCGCCGCCACCCTCGCCGGAGCCACCGGGCTGACGGCTGGCGCGTTCACCGGCGACCTCGGCCTCGTCACGGTCGTCGGCGCCGGAGCGTCGGTCCTCTACGGCCTGCTCTGGTCGGCCACCCTCCCCGCAGGCCCGGCGCGCGACACCGCCACCGCCCTCTACCTCGCCCCGTCCGCCACGATGGCCGGGCTGTTCGTCACCGAGCGCCTGGTACCCGGCGCGCACTGGTGGGAGCTGGCGGCCGACGCCGCCTGGGGCGCGACCGTGTGGTTCGTCCGCCCGGCCCGCATGGCCCGCGTCCTGGCCGGGCGCGAGCCATGCCTGACCCCCGAGGCCGTTCAGGAGGCCCGGGAGGAGGCCCCGACGGGCCTGGTCCCGGCCGGGGACCGGCACCCGATGGCCGCGTGGTGGTCCGAGCACGTTGCCGTCGAGGGCGGGATCGCCCCCGGCACGGTCCTGGAGCAGATCGAACTCACCGGCCCGAAGTCCATGAAGGCGGTCATCCGCTCCGCCCGGCCCGGTACCCCGGTGCCGACGATCTCCCTCACCGCCCTGTCCGCCCTGCTGGACTGGGACGAGGAGGAGATCACGGTGGCGAAGATCTCCGGCCGGGGCGCCGGGGTCCGCCGCCTCACGGTCGGCCGCGCCCCGCAGGACGCCGCCGACCTGTACGCGCACTGGGCACAGAACATCGCCCCCAAGGGCATGCCCGGCACCACCATCACCGCGATCCGCGTCGTCGACACCGAGGCCGGACGGGAGATCGACGCGTGAGCCAGATCTACGAACTCACCCTCGAAGCCGCACCGGGCGACCTCATCACCTACGACCCCGAGCGCCTCGCCGACGCCATGCGCATCGACGACCCCTCCCGCCTGGCGATCGAAGCCCGGGGCAGCCAGGCCCTGGTCACCATCTACCCCACCGACCCGCTCGCCGACGTCCAACTCCCCAGCCCCGACATGCTGGCCATGGACGAGCGCGGCCGGATCTGGATCGGCCGCTACCACAACGGCCGCCGCGTCTGGCTCCAGCTCTACGACCCCATCTCCGGCTCCGCGCAGCGCCTGCTGGTGTTCGGCACCACCGGCGCCGGGAAGTCGACGCTCGGCCAGATCATCCTGGCCGCGATGAAGTGCTCCGGCATCGCCACGTTCTACGGCGACCTGAAAGAGGGCCAGTCCGCCCCGGAAGCGCGGGGGAACGTGGACTGGGCGGTGTACTCACAAGAGGGCGTCATGGCCCAGCTGCACACCACCTGGTGCGTCATGAAGGACCGCGCGGCCCGGTACGCGGCGGCCGGCCGCTCCAAGTTCCTGCGCGACCGCCCCGATCCGCTGCTCTACCAGATCATCGACGAACCCAACAGGTTGTTGGAGAAGGGCGCCCCGTACCGGGACGAGGCCACGTTCTACATCAAGGACATCGGCCGCACCGGCCGGAGCCTCGGCGTCGGCATCGGCCTGTTCGCCCAGGCCGGGCACCTGGAGGAACTCGGCGGCTCCGACACCATGCGCGCCATGCTCAAAGAGGGTGAGGTGGTGCTGCTGCGCTGGACCTCCAGCATGATGCAGACGCTCGTCTCCGACGGCCTGCTGCCCGCCGGGCAGAAGCTCGCCCCGATCCCGAAGAAGGCCGGAGCCACCCGCCTGGTCTCCCAGTTCGAGGCCGAGGCCGACGACGACCGCCCAGGCACCCAGGGCACCGGATACCACCTCTCCGGCCCCTACCCCGGCGCCAAGATGCGCGCCTTCAACGTCGGCTCCAAGACACCGACCGAGGGCCGGGACCCGGAGATGCTCGCGCTGTACGGCGACGGCCCGCACGCGGTCCTGGAGAAGGCCGCCTGGCCGGTCGCCGGCCGGGTGTACGTCGACAAGCTGGACGGCGAAGCCGCCTACACCGCCGTCTTCCCCCCGAAGGACGACGAGCAAGGCGGCGGCAGGCCCCGCCGCCGCGCCAACCCCGCTTCCGCCCCGGGGATGTCGCAGCCCGCCCCGCGGCTGACCATCACCGACCGGGTCATGGCCGTCCTGGAGACGGTCGACGGCGACATGGACGACCACGCCCTGCTGGCCGCGGTCAACGCCGACGGAGGCCGCACCGTCGCCCTCGGCAGCATCCGCAACGCCCGCCGGGGCCTGCGCGGCTGACCCGGCCGTCCAGAGATTGCCCGCAAAACAGCGTCCGCAGCGTCCTGAGCGTCCGCAACACCCCCTGACCTGCACGAACCTGCGGACGCTGAATCGCGGACCAGCGTCCGCACACCTGCGATTCAGCGTCCGCAGGGACGCAACCTCCCCTTCAACGGCCCCAAGGAGTACGCCCGTGATCGTCTCCGTCTCGCTGGCCGTCGCCGCCGGCATCACCCTCTTCTTCCTCCTGCGCCACGGCTACCTGCGCCTGGGATCCGCCATGGTCGCCGTCCTCTTCGGCTACGCGCTCGCCTCCACCGGCCTCCACACGGCCATCGACCACCTCATCGCCACCGTCGCCGGTGCGGCCGGGTCCCTCCACTGACCGAGAAGGAGAACCGCCCCATGGACCACAGCACCGAGCCCGGCACCGCCACCCCGGCCGACCCCGGCATCTACCTGATGCCGCCCGGCTACATCGCCGCGATGGTCGACGGCCGCATCGTCGCCGTCCCCGAACACACCACCACCACGGCGCCCACGGCCGCAGTCCCGGCAGCCGAACCGCCCGCCCCGCACGTGCCCGCCACCGATGAGGGCCTGTCCCTGGCGGTGCGTCAGTACGTCCTCTACGGCTCCATCGCCACGCTCGCCGCAGGCGGCGCGGTGTGGATGATCGGCGCCGGGATCGGGGCCGTCGCGGCCCACGCCGACGGCCTGGTCGCCGCGCTCAAGTGGCTCGCCGTCCTCGTTGGCGTCGTGGTCGCCGGCGTCTTCGCCGTCAAGGCCAAGATCCGCAGCGCTGGGGAGGGCGGGACCACCACCGTCGCCCTGATTCACCGCGAGCGGCACACCACCATCGGCCACCAGCGCCAGACCGTCGTCGGCCGCGGCTCCATCAGCAACCAGTACTGACCAGCCCCCGCACGAGCCCGCAGCAGCCGGAAGACCTTGCCGGGTGAACCCCGGCCGCCGCGGTCCGCGCATCCCTCAACCAGAGACAGGAACCAGCATGCCCGACTTCACCGACCACACGCTCGCCCTGTGCGACGGCGGCGGTTCCCGCTACGGCGCCTACCTGGCCCAGCACGCCGGCCGCTTCCACGACGACGGCGACCCGCTCCGCCCGGCCCACTTCGCCGCCGAGGCGTGGACCGTGGCCACCAGCCCGGTCATGTCCCCCGGCTACGTCCGCCTCCGCCCCGACATCGCCGACGTGCGACCGGCGTTCGACTACAACGGGGGCCTGCTGCTGCGGATCGAGGTGCGGCTTCGCCAGCGGGCGCTGGCCGACAGCCTCGGCCCCTCCGGGCGGTTCGGGGACTGGTGGCAGCACCGGCCGCTCGGCGACGACGGCCGCCGGCCCCGTCTGATCGAGCCCGAGGAGTACGACCGCCTGGCCGTCCTGCTCACCGCCACGCTGGTGGTCCCGGTCACGGACCACCTCCTGCCCGTCCCCACCGCGACCCGCGGACCCGAGCTTACGGAGCAGGCCCGGCAGGCCGTCCACGCCCTCGCCGGCGTCCTCAACGCCTGCGCCCCGCCGGTCAACCAGCTCCTGGCCGCCGGCGCCCCGTGCGGCGGTGGCCGGTGACGGCCCGCCCGTCCGAGGGCCCGCGGCTGCTGTCCCTGTGCTCGGGCTACGGCGGCCTGGACATGGCCGTGCGGGCCGGGCTCGGGGGCCGTGTGGCGGTGTTCGCGGAGAACGACCCGTGCGCGGCGGCGGTGTTCGCCGCGCACCACCCCGGGGTGCCGAACCTGGGGGACATCACCCGCGCCGACTGGCGCGCGCTGCGGGACCTGTACGCGCCTGACGTGGTCGTGGCGGGCTTCCCATGCCAGGACATCAGCAACGCCGGACGAAGGGTGGGCATCGGTGGGAAGCGCTCGGGGATCTGGAAGGACGTCGCTGCGGCTGTTCGCGTCCTTCGACCGCGTCTCGTCTTCCTGGAGAACGTGGCGGCGATCCGCTCCCGCGGGCTGGACGTCGTCGCCCAGGACCTGGCCCAGGTCGGGTATGACGCGCGGTGGACATGCGTACGAGCTGGTGACCCCGAAGTCGGCGCCGCGCACCCCCGGGACCGGTGGTTCGCCCTCGCGTATCCCGCTGCTGAAGACGCCGACCTCGCAGCTTGGGGCCAACGGTGGGCCGCAGCCCCCGCCGGAGGAGAGCTGAGGCTGCTGCCCACCCCGGCGTCGCGGGACTGGAAGTCCGGAGCCTCGAACCTGCTCGGCGTCAACTCCCGCCCGCTGAACGAGGTCGCGGTCAACCTGCTGCCCACCCCGAAGGCCTCCGACGGGCCGCACGGCGGGCCGAACCAGCGCGACACCTCCGGCCGCTACTACCTGCCCGGCCAGGCCGTGCGCCTGGACGACCGGTGGGTGGCGCACGACGGCACCGACTACGGCCCCGCCATCCGCCGGTGGGAGCACGTCACCGGCCGGCCCGCGCCCTGCCCGACCGAACCCGGCACCCGGGGCAACCGGCGCCTGGCCGCCGCCTTCGCGGAATGGCTCATGGGCCTGGACGCCGGGCACGTCACCGGCCGGGGCCTGGCCCGCAAGGACGAACTGCGGATCATCGGCGCCGGCGTCGTCCCCCAGCAGGGCCACCACGCCTTCGGCCAGCTCCTCCAGGCCGATGAGGCCCGCCCGAGCGCCCTGGACGCAGCGTGAGCGAACCCGCCGGACAGGACGCCCTGTTCACCACCAGCACCGCCCCGGAGCCCACGCCCGGGGCGGTGCCGTACCTGGCCGCTCGCACGGACGGCTTCGACCGGGCGGTGGCGGGCGACGGCTACGGCTGGCTCGCCCGCCTCCTGCCGCCGCCCGCCCCGCTGACCTGCCCGCGCTGCCGCCGCCCGATGCGGCTGCCCACCGTGCCGCTGCTGTGGCAGTGCCCCGCCTGTGACACCAAACCGTGAGAGGAGGAACCCGTTGAGCAGCACCAACGAGCCGCCCTCGGGAACCCTGTTCGACCACGCCCCCGACGACCCCGGCCCCGGTCACTGCCCGGCCTGCCGACAGCCCCGCGACCCGCTGTTCCCCACCACCAAGAAGACCCACCACGGGCCCTGGGCGGCCCTGTGCGCGCGCTGCTGGTCCGAGCACCACCGGCCCACTGGAAAGCAGCGGAGCACCCCGGTGGAGTCGGATCAGGAGTCGCTGTGGTGACCTACACCCGCTCCCATGCCGGACGCGCCATGGCCGTCCACGCCCCGGCCGGTGAGCGGGACTTCGACCGCGCGGCGTTCGAGGCGTTCACCGTCTCGGACCCGGTGCTGGGCCTGGACGTGGAGGGCCGGGCGATCGTCGAGGGCGGCCCCGGCCACTTCGGACCGGACGCGGGCCTGCGCCTGGTCCAGTTCGGCACCATCGACACGGCCTGGGTGCTCAACCCGCTCGTCCCGGCCCAGCGGGAGGCGATCGTCCGCACGCTCGCCCACCCGGGCCGCCGGTTCACCACCCACACCAACTACGACGTCCTCGCCGTCTGGTCCGCGTTCGGCATCGCGCTCGGCCAGCGGGTCGTGGACACCCACCTGCTGTCCAAGCTCGTCCAGCCGGACGAGCGCGCCGGCCACGGCCTGAAAGACCTGTCCCTGCGCTACCTGGACGACGGCCTCGTCCAGGCCCAGCAGGCCCTCTACGAGCGCATGCGGCACCTGGCCCCGACCGGCCAGCGGGCGGGCAACAACCCGCTGACCTGGGGCTGGAACCACATCCCCGCCACCGACGAGGCCTACACCGTCTACGCCGGCCTCGACGCCATCTACGTGCGGCGGCTACTGCCCGTCCTGCTCGCGGCCTGCGCGCCGTTCAGCCACCTGGTGCGCATGGAACAGTGGCTCGCCGCCCAGTCCACCGGCATCACCGTGCGCGGCCTGCTCCTGGACCGCC
This sequence comes from Streptomyces sp. SP17BM10, assembly GCF_036322405.1. Taxonomy (NCBI): domain Bacteria; kingdom Bacillati; phylum Actinomycetota; class Actinomycetes; order Kitasatosporales; family Streptomycetaceae; genus Streptomyces; species Streptomyces sp. SP17BM10. The sequence goes on from NZ_JAQYXB010000669.1 coordinate 36,440, forward strand.
CCTACACCGAAGGCCTCCTGGCCGACGTACAGGGCGAGTTCGAGCAGGCTGCGGCGGCGATCCAGGAGACGCTGGGGTTCTCCGGGACGAGCCCCAGGTTCGCGCACTGGCTCGACTCCCAGATCACCGGCAGCCCACTTCCCCGCACCGCCAAGGGGCAGCCGCAGGTCACCGCCGACACCCTCGGCCAGCTCGTCCAGGACGTGGCCGGCGGCACCGCCTCCATCACGGCGGAGGGCGCCGCCATGCTCCAGGCCCGGCGGGCGATGGCCGCCACGACCAACACCCGTACCAACCTGCGCAGTTTCCTCGCGGCGGCGGACGCCGAGGGGCGGGTGCACCCGCAGATCAACACCCTGCGGGCCCGCACCGGCCGCATGTCCATCACCGCCCCGGCCCTCCAGACCCTCAAGAAGCACGACCCGCGGCTGCGGCACTGCTTCCGGGCCGAGGACGGTCACGTCCTGGTGGGCTGCGACTTCTCCGCCGTCGAGGTTCGCGTGGCGGCTGCGCTGTCCCGGGACGCGACGCTGATGCGGGTCATCGCCTCCGGGGTCGATATCCACGACGCCACCGCCGAGCTGATGTACGGCCCCGCCTTCACCAAGGAACAGCGCACCGTGGGCAAGCGGGCCACCTTCGGCACCATCTACGGCGGCGGCGCCAAGGCCCTCGCGGCCCAGACCGGCGTGCCGGTCCCGGTGGCCCAGCAGGTGATCCAGCGGTGGCAGCGCACGTACCCCGACGTGATCCGCTTCGGCAAGACCATCGCCGAGGCCCCGGTCGTGGTCACGGGCTCCGGCCGGCGTATCGCGCCCGACCCCCAGCGTCCCTACGCCAACAGCAACTACGCCATCCAGTCCACCGCCCGCGACCTGCTCGTGGCCGCCGTCCACGAACTCGCCGTCGACCACGACATGGCCGCCAGCCTGTGGCTCTTCGTCCACGACGAGCTCATCGTCCACGTCCCCGAACACGACGCCGAGAAGGTCCGCGACCTGCTCACCGAGGTCATGACCACCACGTTCCGGGGCGTTCCCATCGCCGCCGAGGCCGAGATCCTCGGCACCCACTGGGGCCGCCTCCCCGAATCCGCCTGATGGGGGCCGAGAAGTGCCGACCAACGACCAGGAACCGCCCCGCCAAACCACCGACGGCACCGCTGCCGAGCACACCGGCGCCCCGACGCCCCGCTGCCCCGGCGTCGGAGAGTACGGCCGTGGCCTCACCGGCTGGACCGTCCACTGGGGCTGCTGCCCCGCAAGCCGCTGACCAGCCTGCATCCACGGACAGGAGAACAGCTGTGCCCATCGGAGAGACCGTCATCACCGTCACCGGCAACCTGACCGCCGACCCCGAACTGCGCCACACCAGCGAGGGCGTGCCGTGGCTGACGTTCAACGTCGCCTCCAACTCCCGCAACTGGGACAAGACCACTGCCACCTGGGGCGAGGGCCGCACCCTGTTCCTGCGCTGCACCGCCTGGCGCTGGCTCGCCGAGAACGCCGAAAAGACCCTGGTCAAGGGCACCAGGGTCGTCGTCACCGGCGCCCTGCGGCAGTTCGACTACACCAGCGCCGACGGCGTCCAGCGCACCGGATACGGCATCGACGTCGAGGACGTCGCCGTCTCACTGCGCTACGCCACCGCCACCGTCCAGCGCACCACCCGCGGCAACGGCCAGCAGGCCGAAGACCCGTGGGCCGACGCCCGGCCCGCCAGGGGCAAGACCACCCCCTGGCCCGGCACTGGCCCGGCCGCAGGCGGCGACGGCTTCAGCGAGAAGCCGCCCTTCTAGCAGCGCCGACGAGGCCGCCGCACAAGCTTCCAGGCGTGCGGCGGCCCCGCTTCCCGTCCCTCTACAGAACGGAGACCCCAGCATGCACCGACCCGCCCCCGCCGTGCAGCACAGCCCGGGACCGCGGTGGGCCCCGGCCCGTGCCCACGCCCTCGCCGCCGCCACCCTCTACGGCCTCCCCGTCGTCCCCCTCACCCGCTCCAAGCTCCCCGCCATCCCCTCCGCCCACGGCGACGATGCCCACAGCCTGTGCACGGGCCAGTGCGGGGCCCTCGGTCACGGCGTCCACGACGCCAGCAGCGACCCCGAGCAGGTCAAGGCCCTGTTCGCCGCCGCCCCGTGGGCCGCCGGCTATGGCATCGCCTGCGGACGAGCCCCGCACCACCTGTTCGGCCTCGACCTCGACCGCAAGAACGGCACCGACGGCGTCGCGAACATCCGGGCGCTCGCCGACCGGCACGGCTTCACCCTGCCGGAGACCGCGACCATCTCCACCCAGTCCCGCGGCCTCCACCTCTGGCTCACCGCCCCCGCCGACGTCACCGTGCCCAACACCGCCGGTCTCCTGGCCCGCGGGGTCGACACCCGCGGCACCGGCGGCTACCTGGTCGGCCCCGGCTCGCTCGGTCCCAAGGGCCGCTACTCCTTCGCCCCGGGCTCCGGGCCCCAGGTCATCGCCCCCGCCCCGGAGACGCTCCTGGGCCTGCTGACCGCCCCTCAGCGGGCCCAGCGGGACAGACCCGGAGGGCATGACCGGCCGATGACGGGCAGCCCCAAGCGGCGCCTGGAGGCTCTCGTCCGGGTCGTGAGCGAGGCCGACCCCGACGGCGGCGAGCGGAACAGCCGCCTGTACTGGGCCGCCCGTACCGCCTTCACCGTCCCCGGCATCGACCCCGACGCCGCCTGCGGCGACCTGCTGATCGCCGCCGTCGCCGTCGGCCTGCCCGAGGACGAGGCACGGCGCGTCCTGCGCAACGCCCAGCGGGGCGCCGCCCGAGACCGAGAGGAGACCAGCCGTTGAGCACCGAGAAGGGCCCCTCCCAGGCCTCCCAGGTCGTCTCCCTCGCCAAGGCCGCCTACGACTTCCTCGTCTCCGAGGACGGCCGCCCCTACGGCGTGCGCCGCAACGGCCCCAATGTCGTCCTGCCCCTACGCGGCAAGGCCGGACTCCGCTCCCAGCTCGCCCGCCGGTTCGTGGAGGCCAACGGCGGACAGGTCCCCTCCCAGTCCGCGCTGGCCGACGCCATGACCGTCCTGGAGGGCATCGCCGCCAACACCGACCCCGTCCCCGTCCACCTGCGCGTCGCCGGCGACTCCCACCAGGTCGTCGTCGACCTCGGCACCGCCGACGGCCGCTGCGTCACCGTCACCCCCGAGGGCTGGAGCGTCGACGGTCGCTCCCCCGTGCTGTTCCGCCGCTCCGGCGCCATGTCCCCCATGCCCACCCCCGAACCCGGTGAGGACGGCCTCGCCGCCCTGCGCGGGCTCTTGAACATGGACGACCGCTCGTTCCACCAGCTCATCGCCTGGCTTGTGGCCGCCTGGATCCCCCACATCCCCCACCCCGTCCTCACCTTCAAGGGCGAACAGGGCACCGGCAAGTCCAAGACCGCGCAGATGGTCATCAATCTGGTCGACCCGTCCGCCGCCACCAAGCGCAGCCAGCCCCGCGACGTGAAGACCTGGGCCACCCAGGCCTTCAACTCCTGGGCCCTGTGCCTGGACAACGTCTCGACGATCCCGCCGTGGTTCTCCGACACCCTCTGCAAGGCCGTCACGGGCGACGGCATCGTCGACCGCGCCCTCTACACCGACGACGACGTCGTCGTCCTCACCTTCCGCCGGGTGCTGGCCATGACCACCATCGACGCCGGAGCCCTGGCCGGCGACCTCGCCGAACGCATCATGATGCTCGACCTCCAGCTCATCCCCGAGGACCGCCGCCGCACCGAAGAGGAACTCGACACCGCCTACAACACCGCCCGACCCGCCATCCTCGCCGCCCTCTTCGACCTCCTCGCCAAGGTCCTCAAGACCCTCCCGGAGGTGCACCTGGCGAAGATGCCCCGCATGGCCGACTTCGCCCGCGTCCTGGCCGCCGTCGACCAGGTCCAGGGCTGGAACACCCTCGCCGACTACCTCAAGGCCGCCGAGAGCGTCGCCGTCGAGGCCCTCGAAGCCGACCCGTTCGCCGCCGCGATCGTCGCCTTCGTCGAGACCCACGGGGCCTTCACCGGCACCATGACCCAGTTCCTCAACCTCCTTCCGCCCCCGGAGACCCCCACCAAGAAGTGGCCCAGCACGGCCCACCACGCCAGCGGACAGCTCCGGCGCTTCGCCCCCGCCCTCCGCGCCGCCGGCATCGCCTTCGAGGACGGCCGCACCGGCCACAACCGCGACCGCGCCATCACCCTCGCCCCGTCACCGGAGATGGCCCGCAAAACAGCGTCCGCAACACCCCCTGACCTGCACGAACCTGCGGACACTGAACCGCAGGCCAGCGTCCCCCCGCCCACGAACCACCACCCGCGGGCGGACGCTGCGGACGCTGATTCGCACGGTGCGGACGCTGACGTGAAATCAGCGTCCGCACAAAACCCCAGCTCAGACCGCCCTGCGGACGCTCAGGACGCTGCGGACGCTGATTTGCGGGCCATCTCTGGCTACCGCCTCCGCTGCGCCGTTTGCGAGCAGCCCGTCGACCCCGCCCTCACCGCCGCCGGGCACCTCACCCACCCGGAGTGTCCAACCGCCGTCGCCAGCATCGAAACGGAGTGACCGTGCCCAAGCAGACGCCACCCAGGCGCCCCGCCTCCGTGGCGGAACCCCGGATCCGTCCTCTCCCCGACACCTACCTCGAACCCGAGGACATCGCCCGGATCTTCCAGGTCCCGCTGGAGACCGTCTACCAGTGGCGCCGCAAGCGCACCGGCCCGCCCGGATTCCGGGTCGGCCGCCACCTCCGCTACCACCCTGACGCCGTCGCCCAGTGGGCGCAGAACCAGGAAGAGGCCGCCTGACCCATGGCCGGACACATCCAGGATCGCTGGTACAAGACCGAGACCGGCCCCGACGGCAAGGTTCGACGCGTCCGTACCGAGCGCTACGGCACCGGCATGCGCTACCGGGCCCGCTACGTCGGCCCCGACGGCACCGAGAAGAGCAAGAGCTTCCCCGACCGCCAGAAGCGCCAGGCGGACGAGTGGCTGGCCCGGATCGAGGCCGACATGTCGCGCGGCCAGTACATCGACCCGAAAGCCGCCCGCACCACCTTCAAGCAGTTCGCGGAGAAGTGGCTGGAGTCGCAGAACACCGACCTGAACACGCGCTCGTCCGTGGACGCGCAGATCCGGCGGCACGCGATCCCGTACCTGGGCCCCCGCCCGATGGACTCGTTCCGTCCGTCGCACATCCGGGAGTGGCTGGCCGAGCTGGAGAAGGCCGTCCCCGCCTCCTCCTACCGTCGCGTCATCTTCGGGAACGTCTCCGGCATCTTCACCGCCGCCGTGGAGGACGAGCTGCGGACGACGAACCCGTGCCGGTCCCGGGCGGTCACCGCCCCGAGCCGGGCGCCGGGCCGGGTGCGGCCGTGGACGCCAGACCGCGTCGCCGCCGTGCGGGCCGGGCTGCCGGAGCGCTACCAGGCCATGAACGACGCCGGCGGGGGCTGCGGGCTGCGGCAGGGCGAGATCTTCGGTCTCCCCGTGGACGAGATCGGGTTCGACACGGGGTGGCTCCACGTCGGCTACCAGGTCAAGGACATCGGCGGACGTCTGGTGTTCGCGCCGCCGAAGCGCGGCAAGGTACGGGACGTGCCGCTCCCGGAGCGGGTGGGGCACATCTTCAAAGCCCACATGGAGGCGTTCCCGCCAGTGGAGGTCACGCTGCCGTGGCTGACCCCGGACGGACCGCCGGTCACGAAGCTACTGCTCTTCTCCCGGGAAGAGGGCGGCCCCGTCCGGCGGACCGACTTCAACACCTACGCCTGGAAGCCCGCGCTCGTCTCGGCCGGGGTCATCCCGCCGCCCGAGAAGGGCAAGCGGCACCAGGCGTCCCGGGAGGACGGGATGCACGCGCTCCGGCACTTCTACGCGTCCGTGCTGCTGGACGCCGGCGAGAGCGTGAAGGCGCTGAGCGGGTACCTCGGGCACAGCGACCCCGGGTTCACGCTCCGGGTCTACACGCACCCGATGCCGAGCAGTGACGGCCGCACCCGCCGGGCCGTGGACAAGCTCTACGAAGCACTCGGATGGACCACCGATCCGAGCACTGACGGCCCACAGACGGCCCCGGCCGAGTAAGAAGCCTCCCGGGTCGGCGACGCGACGTCGCCGACCCGGGGCTCTCGCCCGCCCGGAGAAGTGCTCTGACCTGCGGCTCAGAGCACCTGGAGGTTCTTGCGCAGCTCGAACGGCGTCACCTCGGAGCGGTACTCCTCCCACTCCTGGCGCTTGTTGCGCAGGAAGAAGTCGAACACGTGCTCGCCGAGCGTCTCCGCGACCAGTTCGCTGCGCTGCATCAGGTCGATCGCCTCGCCGAGGTTCTGCGGCATCGGCTGGATGCCCAGGGCGCGGCGCTCGGAGTCGGTGAGCGCCCACACGTCGTCGTCGGCGCCCGGCGGGAGCTCGTAACCCTCCTCGATGCCCTTGAGGCCCGCCGCGAGCGTCACCGCGTAGGCGAGGTACGGGTTGCAGCCGGTGTCCAGCGAGCGGACCTCGACCCGGGTCGAGCCCTGCTTGCCGGGCTTGTACATCGGCACCCGGATGAGCGCCGAGCGGTTGTTGTGGCCCCAGCAGATGTACGACGGGGCCTCGCCGCCGGCGCCGGCGGTGCGCTGGGAGCCGCCCCAGATGCGCTTGTAGGAGTTCACCCACTGGTTGGTGACGGCGGCGGTCTCGGCGGCGTGCTTGAGCAGACCGGCGATGAAGGAGCGGCCGACCTTGGAGAGCTGGTACTCGGCGCCGGACTCGTGGAACGCGTTGCGGTCGCCCTCGAACAGCGAGAGGTGGGTGTGCATCCCCGAACCGGGGTGGTCGGAGAACGGCTTCGGCATGAAGCTCGCGTGCACGCCCTGCTCCAGCGCGACCTCCTTCATGACCAGCCGGAAGGTCATGATGTTGTCGGCCGTGGACAGCGCGTCGGCGTAGCGCAGGTCGATCTCCTGCTGGCCGGGCGCGCCCTCGTGGTGGGAGAACTCCACCGAGATGCCCATCGACTCCAGCATCGTGATCGCCTGGCGGCGGAAGTCGTGGCCGACGCCGCGCGGCGTGTGGTCGAAGTAGCCGGACTGGTCGGCGGGGATCGGCGGGGTGCCGTCGCCGGGCAGGTTCTTCAGCAGGAAGAACTCGATCTCCGGGTGCGTGTAGAACGTGAAGCCCTGCTCGGAGGCCTTCTCCAGGGTGCGCTTGAGCACGAACCGCGGGTCGGCGAAGGACGGCGAGCCGTCCGGCATCAGGATGTCGCAGAACATGCGCGCGGTGCCCGGCGTCTCCGAGCGCCAGGGGAGGATCTGGAAGGTGGTCGGGTCCGGCTTGGCGATCATGTCGGACTCGTAGACCCGGGCGAAGCCCTCGATCGCCGACCCGTCGAAGCCGATGCCCTCCTCGAAGGCCTGTTCCAGCTCGGCCGGCGCCACCGCGACCGACTTCAGGAACCCGAGCACATCGGTGAACCACAGCCGGACGAACCGGATGTCACGCTCTTCGAGCGTCCGAAGCACGAACTGCTGCTGCTTGCCCATGAGGACAGTCTCACCTCTGCTCTTTACGCTCGTGTTACGCGCGGAAGACCCGCGGAAGCCCCCCGAAGGACCCAGGGGAAGCGACTGTCCCCATCATGGCCGATCATCGGCCGCGAGGGCAGTGCCGACCCCCTGCCAGGACATTGCGTCAGTTCGACGATTACACTGCGGAACATGCCCAATCTCCGTCTCGCCCTGAGCCAGATCGACCCGTGGGTCGGTGACCTCGCCCGCAACAGCGATGAGGTGGTGCGCTGGACCAAGCAGGCCGTGGAGGCCGGCGCCCAGCTGGTCGCGTTCCCCGAGATGGTCCTGACCGGCTACCCGGTCGAGGACCTCGCGCTGCGCCGTTCCTTCGTCGAGGCGTCCCGGGCCGCGCTGGTCGAGCTCGCCGGGCGGCTGGCCGCCGACGGGCTGGGCGAGGTACCGGTGGTGGTCGGCTACCTCGGGCGCTCCGAGCACGCCGCCCCGCGCCTCGGCCGCCCGGCCGGCTCGCCGCAGAACTGCGCGGCCGTGCTGCACCGGGGCGAGGTCGTGACCCGCTTCGCCAAGCACCACCTGCCCAACTACGGCGTGTTCGACGAGTTCCGCTGGTTCGTCCCGGGCGACCAGCTGCCGGTGCTGCGGGTGGACGGCGTCGACGTCGCCCTGGCGATCTGCGAGGACATCTGGCAGGACGGCGGCCGGGTCACCGCCGCGCGCGAGGCCGGGGCCGGGCTGCTGCTGGTGATCAACGGCTCGCCGTACGAGCGGAACAAGGACGACCAGCGGCTCGACCTCGTGCGCCGCCGCGCCGCCGAGGCCGGCTGCACCCTCGCCTACGTCAACATGGTCGGCGGCCAGGACGAGCTGGTCTTCGACGGCGACTCGATCGTCGTCGGCGCGGACGGCGAAGTGCTGGGCCGCTCCCCGCAGTTCGAGGAGCACCTGATGGTGCTGGACCTCGACCTGCCGGCCGCGAGCAGCGACCACACCGACGGCCTGCTGCTGAGCGACGGCCTGCACCTGGTCCGCACCGAGCTGGGCGGCGAGCCGCGGCCCGCCCCCGCCGGGAAGCTGGCCGCCGAGGTCGCGCCGCGGATCTCCGACGAGGCCGAGATCTGGGCCGCGCTGGTCTCCGGCACCCGGGCCTACGCCACCAAGAACGGCTTCAGGTCCGTGCTCATCGGCCTCTCCGGCGGCATCGACTCGGCGCTCGTCGCCTCGATCGCCGTCGACGCGATCGGCGCGGAGAACGTGTACTGCGTCTCGATGCCGAGCCGCTACTCCTCCGAGCACTCCAAGGACGACGCCGCCGACCTGGCCCGCCGCACCGGCCTGCACTTGCGCACGGTCTCCATCGCCCCGATGTTCGACGCCTACCTGGCCGCCACCGAACTGACCGGCCTGGCCGAGGAGAACCTGCAGTCCCGCCTGCGCGGCACCCTGCTGATGGCGATCTCCAACCAGGAGGGGCACATCGTGCTCGCGCCCGGCAACAAGAGCGAGCTCGCGGTCGGCTACTCGACCCTGTACGGCGACTCGGTGGGCGCGTTCGGCCCGATCAAGGACGTCTACAAGTCGCTGATCTTCCGCCTCGCCCGCTGGCGCAACGAGGAGGCCGAGCGGCGCGGCGAGGTGCCGCCGATCCCGGAGAACACGATCAGCAAGCCCCCGTCCGCCGAGCTGCGCCCGGACCAGGTGGACACCGACTCGCTTCCCGACTACGACCTGCTGGACAGCGTGCTGGACCGCTACATCGAGGGCGACGAGGGCCGGGACGCGATCGTCGCGGCCGGCTTCGACCCGGCGGTCGTGGACCGGGTGGTCCGGCTGGTGGACACCGCCGAGTACAAGCGGCGCCAGTACCCGCCGGGCCCGAAGATCTCGGTCAAGAACTTCGGCCGGGACCGCCGCCTGCCGATCACCAACCGCTGGCGGCGCGGCTGACCGGGCGCTACTCGTACCTGTAGGCGGCGGCCACCGCGAGGTGGTCGCTGCCGTCCCGGGGCAGGGTGCGGGAGTCGACCGGGCGCAGGCCGCCCCTGCTCATGATCTGGTCGATCCGCGCCATCGGGAAGGACGACGGCCAGCTGAAGCCGAAGCCGTCCCCGGCGGCGCCCTGGGCCGAGCGCATCTGCGAGGTGACGGGCGCCAGACTGCGGTCGTTCATCGTGCCGTTGAGGTCGCCGAGCAGCAGCACCTTCTTGAGCCGCTCGGCCTGGATCGCGTCCCCGAGGGCCTGCGCGCTGACGTCCCGCTGGGCGACGGTGAACCCGCCCTCCGCCTTCAGGCGGACGGACGGCAGGTGCGCCACGTACACGGCGACCGGGCCCTGCGGGGTGGTGACCTCGGCCCGGAACGCCCGGGTCCAGCCCATCTTGAGGTCCACCGGCTGGACGTCGGCGATCGGATACTTCGACCACAGGCCGACGGTGCCCTCGACCGCGTGGTACGGGTACGCCGGCGCGAGGCCGCTCTCGTAGCCGCGCAGCGCCCTGCCGGCCAGCTCCTGGAGGGCGACGACCTGCGCGCCCGAGTCCACCAGGTTGCGGACGGTGCCCGGCACGTCGGTGTTGGCGGCGGCCACGTTGTGGGTGACCACCGTCCAGTCGCCCTTGCCGCCGCTCTTGTCGGTGACCAGGCCGCCGAACAGGTTGACCCACAGCACCGCGGGCACCAGCAGGGCGATCAGCGCGGTGGCCGAGCGCCGCAGCAGCGCGGGCACGAGGAGCACCGGCACGGCCAGGCCGAGCCACGGCAGGAACGTCTCCAGGAGGCTGCCGAGGTTGCCCGGGCTGTTCGGCGCGTCGGCGTGGAAGCCCAGCAGGAGGCCGGTGCACAGGGCGAGCGCGGCGACGACGAGCCCGCGCCGCCACGCGGTGGCGCCGCGGCCGTCCCGGCCCCAGTGCCGCAGGCCCAGGAAGCGGCCGCCCAGGTCCCCTCGGACGGGCGGAGCACCCGCGGGGGCCGGGGCGCCCTCCTCGCCCCTCACCCGGTCGGTCCTGTCCGCCTGCGTCATCCGTGGCTCCCGTTCGCTCGTGCCCTCGCCGGTCCGCCGCCCCGCCGTGGGGGTACGGGCGGTGTGCCGGACTTGTGCCGGTTCGATCGGATCCCGGCTCAGCCTATGCCGGGACAGACGCGGCGCCGCCGGAGCGGGTTCCGGCGTGGCCCGCATTGGTGAGCGAGGCCACGCCGGGGCGCGGGCGGGAACGGACGGGGCCGAACCGGCGGTCAGAGTCCGGGCGCGAGGCCGTCGAGCAGGGCGTCGATCATCTTGGCGGCCAGCTCCGGGTCCTCCAGGTCGGAGTCGTCCCACAGGATGCTGCGGTAGAGGATCGGGCCCATCAGGAGGTCGCCGAGCAGGTCGATGTCGAGGTCGGCGCGGAGCACGCCCTCGTCGACGGCCCGGCGCACGAGCGCGAGCGCGGCCTCGCGCCGGGGCCGCACCACCCGCTCGTAGTAGGCCTTGTGCAGCTCGGGCAGGCTGTGCATCTGGCCGAAGGCGGCCTTGAGGATCCAGCGGCTGCGCTTGGCGAGGCCGCGCCGCCGCATGTAGTCGATCATCGCGACCAGGTCCTCCCGGGCGCCGGTGCCGCTCGACTCCGGCATCGCGATCTCCAGCCGGCCGACCACGTCGACCAGCAGGGCCTCCTTGTTGGGCCAGCGCCGGTAGATGGTGGCCTTGCCGACGCCGGCGGCGGTGGCGATGCCCTCGATGGTCAGGTCGGACAGGTTCGCACCGCCCGCCATCAGGTCCTCGACCGCGGTGAAGATGGCCAGCTCGGCGGCCTCGCTGCGCGGACGGCCGCGACGCACGGCCGCGCAGGGCGGCGCGGCCTCGGCGGCCGGGGTGTCCGTCTTCATCCCGCTGGTCTCCCTGGATGTGCGCGGGCGCGGGGGCGCCGTTCCGTGGTCTGCGATGGTGGTCCGTGGCGCCGGACCGCGGCCCCGCCGCGCCGGGGGCTTCCGGGGCGGCAGGGCCATTGTCGCTCAGGCCCGCCGCCGGTCAGGCGTCGGCCACCGCACTCTCGAGCCGGTCGGTGTCCTCGGCCGCCCCGGCCGCGGGTCCGCCGGTGGGGGCGGCGGCCTTGCGCGGGAGCAGGAACCAGGCGATCAGCGCGCCGGCCACGGTGATGCCCGCGGAGAGCGAGGCGACCACGTGCATGGCGCTGATGAACGCGTCGTCGGCCGGACCGATCAGCGCCGCGCCGTGCGGCCCCATCCGGCCGGCGATGGCCAGGGTGGCCTCCAGGGACTCGCCCGCCTTGTCGCGCAGCTCCGCCGGGATCTGGGCGAGGGTGTCGCCCATGTGGTCGCGGTAGACGGTGGAGAGCACCGCGCCGAGCACGGCGACGCCGAGCGAGCCGCCGACCTGGCGGAAGGTGTTGTTGACGGCCGACCCGGCGCCCGCCTTCTCGCGGGGAAGCGAGCCCATGATCGCCACGGTGACCGGCGGCATGACGTGGGCCATGCCGGCGCCCATCAGCAGGCCGAGCACGATCAGCACCCAGATCGGCGTGGTGGCGGTCAGCACGGTGTAGCCGACGAAGCCGACCGCGATCAGCAGCATGCCGACGGCGGCGGTGGCCGCGACGCCGAAGCGGTCGACCACGAGCCGGGCCCGGGGCGCGAACAGCAGCTGGGCGGCGGCCAGCGGGAGCATCAGCAGACCGGCCTGCAGCGCGCTGTAGCCGCGCACGCTCTGGATGTAGAAGACGCCGAAGAAGGAGACGCCCATCAGCGCGAAGAACACGACGCCGACGACCACCACGGAGGCGCTGAACACCTTGTCGCGGAACCACGTGACGTCCAGCGCGGGGTGCGCGGTGCGGCGCTCGAACCAGACGAACGCGACCAGCGCCACCAGGCCGATCAGCACCGGCCCCAAGGCCGCCGCCGCGGTGAAGTCGGCGAGCTCGCCGCCCTTGATGATCCCGTAGATCAGCGCGACCAGGCCGATGATCGACAGCAGCACGCCGACCGGGTCCAGCCGGCCCGGGTTCGGGTCCTTGGACTCCGGCACCAGGATCATCATGGCGATCACCGCGACGATCACGATGGGCACGTTGATCAGGAAGACCGAGCCCCACCAGAAGTGCTCGATCAGGACGCCGCCGGTGATCGGGCCGATGGCGATCGCGAGGCCGACCGCGCCGGCCCAGACCCCGATCGCCTTCGGCTGCTCGGAGCGCTCGAAGACGTTCATGATGATGGCCAGCGTGGCCGGCATCGCGAGCGCGGCGCCGACGCCCATCAGGGCGCGGAAGCCGACGAGTTGGCCGGGCGAGCCGGCCAGCGCGGAGAGCAGCGAAGCGATCCCGAAGACCACCATGCCGGCCAGCAGCGCGCGCTTGCGGCCGAAGCGGTCGCCGAGCAGGCCCGAGGTGAAGAGCAGGCCGGCGAACACCAGCGTGTAGGAGTTGATCGACCATTCCAGGTCGCTCTGGGTGGCACCGAGGCCGACCGGCGCCGGGGTCGCGATGGTCTTCATCGCCACGTTGAGGATCGAGTTGTCGAGCACGACGACGAGCAGGGCGAGCACCAGGGTGCCCAGGATCGCCCAGCGGCGGCGGTGGATGGCTTCCGGCACACGGGGTGGCGCGGCTGCGGTGGTCATTGGTCTTCCCGTCCGTGATGGTGTGGCACTGGCGGGCAATTCCGAGCCGCGGACGTCTCGTAACCCCCCGAACAGCGTAACCGCATTTTCGATACGAGACGACGCCGTATCGCAAAATGCCGGCAAAGGCCCCGGTGTGCCGCAGATCGCACCGGGCTCCGTGCACCCGTCTTTGCGCAGCCGCCCGGGCGTGCAAGCATGGAGGGGATCCGGGGACGCCGTACGGCGCCACGAGACGACAACCCTTCAGGAGCCTGTTCGATGAACGCTTCTTCGCCTTCGCCTGCCCAGAACCAGGCGGCGCCCGCCGCCCTCTACGGCGGGGTCACCAACCGACGCGTCACCGTCCGCGACCTCGCCGCCGCCAAGCAGCGCGGCGAGAAGTGGTCCATGCTCACCGCCTACGACGCCCTCACCGCGGGCGTGTTCGACGAGGCCGGCATCCCCGTCCTCCTGGTCGGCGACTCGGCGGGCAACTGCCACCTCGGCTACGAGACCACCGTCCCGGTGACCATGGATCAGATGGTGATGCTCTCCGCCGCCGTCGTCCGCGGCACCAAGCGCGCCATGGTCGTCGCCGACCTGCCGTTCGGCTCCTACCAGGAGTCCCCCGCCCAGGCCATGCACAACGCCGCCCGCCTCATGAAGGAGGCCGGCGTCGGCGCGGTCAAGCTGGAGGGCGGCGAGCGCAGCGCCCGTTCGATCGAGCTCCTGACCGAGGCCGGCGTCCCCGTGATGGCGCACATCGGCCTCACCCCGCAGTCCGTGCACGCCCTCGGCGGCTACCCCGTCCAGGGCCGCGGCGACGAGGCGGCCCACCGGCTGCTGCGCGACGCCAAGGCCGTCCAGCAGGCCGGCGCCTTCTCGGTCGTACTGGAAGCGGTGCCCGCCGAGCTGGCCAAGCAGGTCACCGAGCAGCTCGCGATCCCGACCGTCGGCATCGGCGGCGGCCCCGACACCGACGCCCAGGTCCTGGTCTGGACCGACATGGCCGGCATGACGGCCGGCCGGGTGCCCAAGTTCGTCAAGCAGTACGCCAACCTGCGGGCCGTCCTCGGCGACGCCGCCCGCGCGTACGCCGAGGACGTCCGCGCCGGCACCTTCCCCGCGGCCGAGCACAGCTTCCACTGACCGCCGCCGGTCGGCCCCGCTCCCCGCGCCGGGAGCGGGGCCGCCGCCGTTTCCGGGCCCGGACCGGCCCCGCTGTCACACCCGGCCCCCGTGACAGCGGGCTGACAGCGGGGACGGGCGGGTGACAGCCCGCTGACAGCCGGGCCGGACACCCTGGGGGCATGACACGAATCGCCACCGCCCCGAACGACCTGGGGACCGCTGCGGGCAACGCCGTCGAGGTCCACGGCATCGTCAAGCACTTCGGTGACACCAAGGCCCTCGACGGCGTCGACCTCACCGTCCGCGAGGGCACCGTCCTCGCCCTGCTCGGCCCCAACGGCGCCGGCAAGACCACCCTGGTCCGGATCCTCTCCACCCTGATCAAGCCGGACGCCGGGACCGCGTTCGTCGGTGGCTACGACGTCCTGCGCCAGCCCAAGCAGCTGCGCCGCACCATCGGCCTGACCGGCCAGTACGCGTCCGTCGACGAGCTCCTGTCCGGGTACGAGAACCTCTACCTGATCGGCCGGCTGCTCGACCTCTCCAGCCGCGAGGCCAAGGCCCGCGCCACCGAGCTGCTGGAGCGCTTCTCCCTCACCGATGCCGCCAAGCGGATCGCCAAGACCTACTCCGGCGGCATGCGCCGGCGCCTCGACCTGGCCGCCAGCATGATCGGCCGTCCCCGGGTGCTCTACCTGGACGAGCCCACCACCGGCCTGGACCCGCGCACCCGCAACGAGGTCTGGGACGAGGTGCAGCGGATGGTCGCCGAGGGCAGCACCGTGCTGCTGACCACCCAGTACATGGAGGAGGCGGAGCAGCTCGCGAACGAACTGACCGTCATCGACCGGGGCAAGGTGATCGCCAACGGCGGCGTCGCCGAGCTCAAGGCCAAGGTCGGCGGCCAGATCCTCCAGGTCCGCCCGGCCAGCCCGGCCGAACTGCCGGAGATGGCCCGCTGCCTGCACGACAACGGCATCTCCGCAGCCACCTTCTCCCCCGACGACGGCCTGCTCGCCGTGCCGCTCGTCGACGACCGGCAGCTCACCACCGTGATCGGGGCGCTCGGCGCGCGCGGCTTCGCGATCGCCGGCATCGACACCAAGGTGCCCAGCCTGGACGAGGTCTTCCTCGCCATCACCGGCAAGCCCACCGCCGACGCGGCCACCGCGCCCGCCGCCGACCTCGTCAAGGAGCCCGTCGCATGACCACCGCCACGCTCGCCCCCGCCCGGGCCGCGGACTCCGGCGCCGACGACACCCGGATCGGCCCGGCCGCCACCCTGCGCCACGTCGGCGCGCTGACCCGCCGCAACCTGATGCGGATCAAGGCCGACCCGGAGTCGATGTTCGACGCCGTGCTGATGCCGATCGTCTTCACCCTGCTGTTCGTCTACGTCTTCGGCGGCGCGATCTTCGTCGGGGACCCGGACAAGTACAAGCAGTTCATGATCCCCGGCCTGCTCGGGCAGACCGGCATGACGCTGGCGCTGGCCGTCGGCACCGGGCTGAACAGCGACTTCCAGACCGGGGTGATGGACCGCTTCCGCACCCTGCCGATCGGCCGGGCCTCCGTCCTGCTGTCCAAGATCGTGGCCGAGACGCTGCGGGCCCTGCTCTCCTCGGCGATCCTGCTGACCTTCGCCTTCATCCTCGGCTTCGAGCTGAAGACCGGCGTGCCGGAGCTGCTGGCCGCGGTCGGCCTGTCGCTGGTGTTCGGCATGTCGATCGTCTGGATCTCGATGCTGCTGGGCATGTCGATGAAGAGCGCCCAGGCCGTCCAGGGCGTCTCCATGCTGGTCCTGATGCCGATGCAGTTCGGCAGCTCGATCTTCGCGCCGACCAGTACCATGCCGGGCTGGCTGCAGGCCTTCACCAAGGTCAACCCGCTGTCGGCGCTGGCCGACGCCTCCCGCGCCCTGCTCAACGGCGAAGGGGCGGTGGCCCACCCGGTGATGATCGTGCTGATCTGGTCCGCCGCCTCGACCGCGATCTTCGCCCCGCTCGCGGTGGCGCGGTTCCGCAAGCGGGTGTGACCGCCGGCGGTCGGCCCGTCCGCGGGGTGCGGGCCGCCCGTGAACCCGCCTCCGGTGGAGGCGGGTTCACAGTCCGTCCGCCCCTAGCCGATCAGCTCGTCCACGGTGTCCCGCGTCTGCTGCGGGGTCATGCCGCGGCCCTCGGCGCAGGCCGCCTCGAACGCCTCGTCGCCCAGCAGGGCCCGCAGGGCGGCCCCCGAGCGCTCGCGCTCGACGCGGTCCAGGTAACCGCCCTTCGGGCCGTTCATCCCGTTGTGGGCCGCGAGCAGCACGGCGGCCCGGCGGGCCTTCACGAGGTCGGCGTCCCGTGCGGCGAAGGACCGCAGCACGCCGACCACGGCCGGTACCACCATGACCATCATCTGCTCGGCGAAGCCGCTGCCGCCCTCCATCGCGGTGAGCAGCCGCCGGCCCTCGCGCAGCAGGGCGAGCCCCTCCTCCGGGCCGCCGGCGCGGGCGGTGATCCAGCCGCGGGCGGTGACCAGCAGACCGGCCACCACGCCCGGACTGAAGCCGCCCACCCGGGCCGTGTCCAGCCGGTCCAGTTCGGTCAGTGCCCGGTCGTAGTCCCCGCGCTGGGCGTGGATGCCGCAGAGCGTCAGGTGCCCGAACAGGAAGGCACTGCTGACGGAATGGTCCGGGTTCGCGTGGTCGAGGCCGTCGAGCGTCTCCCGGATGATCCGCTCGCCGCGGTCCAGGTCGCGCTCCAACAGGGCGGCGCCGAGGTTGACCCGCAGGATCGGCACCTCCTGCGGCGCGCCCAGCACCTCGGCCAGCTCGATCGCCTGCTCGTACGCGGCGGCGGCCTCCTCCGGCTCCCCCGAGTTGGCCAGCGCCTCGCCGCGGGCGGCCAGCGCCTGGGAGATCCCCCAGAGGTCCCCGGCCTCCCGGTAGAGCGCCAGGGACCGTTCGCCGTCGAGGATGCCCTGCTCGGCCCCGCCTGGCCAGTCGTTCATGACCTTGGCCCGGATCTGCAGGACGAACGCGAGGTCGGTCAGCCCGCCGTGCTCCTCGCAGCCGCGCACGGCGTCGTCCATCAGGTCCTTCATCTCGTCCAGCCGGCCGGACAGGAAGGCGCTGAACACCCGCATCAGCGCCGGGAAGCGGTAGGACTGCGGCAGCTCCGGGCCGTACACGTCCAGCAGGTGCTGCGAGACCGCGATCGCCTCCTGGTCCCCGAGCACCTCCAGGTTCCCCTCGAACAGCCCGATCAGCCGGTACATCGCGAGCAGCCGGCGGGCCTCCTCGACGACGCCCTCGGGCATCGGCACGCCGTACGCGAGCACGTTGCGCTCCAGCGGCACGGGCGCCGGGCCGGCCGGGTCGAACGGGTCGGGGCCGAGCGCGGCGATCGCGCTGAACCAGCCGCGGGCCTCCAGGCTGTAGCCGCGCAGCGACCAGTACCAGCTCATGCCGAGCGCGAGGGCGAGCGCCTCCTCCTCGTCCCGCCGGTCGACCGCGCGGCGCAGGGCGGCCCGGATGTTGTCCTGCTCGCCCTCCAGGACCGACAGCCAGTGCAGTTGCTGCGGGCCGTGGATGTTCAGGTCGGCGGTGGCGACCAGCTCGCGGAAGTGCGCGAGGTGGCGGCCCTCGGTCCCGTCGTCCTCGACGGCCTCGGCGAGGCGCTCCTGCGCGTACTCGTGGATGGTCTCCAGCATGCGGTAGCGCGGCAGGCCGCCGTCCCCGAGGTCGGCCACCAGGAGGGACTTGTCCACGAGGGAGAGCAGCAGGTCGGCGACCTCGGCGCGGGTCACCTCGACGCCGTCGGCGCAGACCGCCTCGGCGTCCTCCAGGCGCCAGCCGCCGGCGAACACCGACAGCCGCCGCAGGACGGCCCGTTCGCGCTTGCCGAGGAGGTCCCAGCTCCAGTCGACCACCGCGCGCAGGGTCTGCTGGCGCGGCAGCAGGGTGCGGCTGCCCGCGGTGAGCAGGCCGAAGCGGCCGTCCAGGCGGTCGGCGATCTGGCGGGCCGTCATCACCCGCAGCCGGGCGGCGGCGAGCTCGATGGCGAGCGGCAGGCCGTCCAGGCGGCGGCAGATCTCGGCGCAGGCCTCCGGTTCGCTGCCCGGGTCGTAGCCGGGGCGGGCGGCGGCGGCCCGCTCGCCGAGCAGCCGCAGCGCCACCGGCGCGGGCAGCGGCTCGACCGGCACGACGGTCTCGCCGGGCACGCCGATCGGTTCGCGGCTGGTGGCGAGCACGGTCAGGCCGGGGCACTCGAGGAGCAGGGTCGCCGCGAGGTCGGCGGCGGCCTGGATCAGGTGCTCGCAGTTGTCGAGGACGAGCAGCATCCGGCGGTGGGCGCAGTGCTCGACCAGTCGGCGCAGCGGGTCCTCGGCGCGCTTGTCGATCACCTCGGCGACCATGCTGCCGGTGTGCAGCACGGTCTCGCGCAGGCCGAGCGCGGAGACCACGGCGGCGGGCACGGCCTCCGGGCTCTCCAGCGGGGCGAGTTCGGCCACCCAGACGCCCTCCGGCCAGCGGCCGGCGGCGAGTTCGGCGCGGCCCGCCTCGACCGCGAGGCTGGTCTTGCCGGAGCCGCCGGGGCCGGTCAGGGTGACCAGCCGGCTGGCCGTCAGCGCCTCGCGCAGGGCGGCGAGATCGCTCTCGCGGCCGACGAAGCTGGTGAGCCGGCCGCGGAGGTTCCCGGCCACGACGGCGCGCACGGGCGCCCTGGGCGGCGGTGCGGCCTCCTCGGGCGCCAGCAACTCGGCGTGGAGGTCCTGGAGTTGGCGGCCGGGGTCGACGCCGAGCTCGTCCGCGAGGGCGCGCCGGGTCCGCTCGTAGTGGCGCAGCGCCTCGGCCGTCCGGCCGCTGCCGTGCAGCGCGCGGAGCAGCAGGTACTGCCAGGGCTCGTCCAGCGGACGCCGCTCGCAGTGCTCGGTGAGCTCGGCGACGAGGTCGGCGGCCCGGCCGAGCCCGAGCTCGGCGGTGATGCGGTGCCGGCGGGCCTCGTCGCGCTGGGCCTCCAGCCGGGCGGCGGGGCTGCGGTCGGGCAGGTCGGCCAGGGCGGGGCCGCGCCACAGCGCGAGGGCGGCCCGCAGCCGCTCGGCGGCGAGCGCGTGGTCGCCGGCGTCCAGCGCGCGGCGGCCCTCGGCGGAGAGCCGGCGGAACTCGGCGAGGTCGGTGGCGGGCCCGGTCAGCCAGTACCCGGCGGGGCCGGAGCCGATCTCGTCGCGCCCGACGGTGCGGCGCAGCCGGCCGACCAGCGTCTGCAGGGCGGCGGAGGCGTCCTGGGGCGGTTCGGCGTCCCACACCTCGTCCACCAGGAGGTCGGCAGGCACCGCCCGGCCCTCGCGCAGGACCAGCGCGGTGAGCAGCGCGCGCAGCCGGGCGCCGCCGAGCGGGACCGGCGTGCCGTCGTCGTGGTGGGCCGTGGTGGTTCCGAGGATGCCGTAATGCACCGGACCATTCTGGTCGATGTCCGGTCGCGGGGGCGCACAATTGTCCGGGCACCCACGGAGCCCTCCGGAAACCGGACGCGGGCGCCGGACGTTCACCCTGGGCGGCTTGTCCGGCCACCGGCGCGCCCGGCATGATCGGTGCGCCGTCCATCAGACCCCCACACCTCCGGAGCACCACACCATGACCTTCGCCGCAACGCAGCGCTCGCGCAGCGACGACCGCCGGATCAGCCCGGTGTTCTGGGTGCTCCTCGCCATACTGGCCACCTCCGGCTGGGCGGTGTACGCCGGCTACGGCAACGCGTCGTTCGGGGTGTTCCTGTTCGTCGTCGCGGGCTGGATGGTCTCGCTCTGCCTGCACGAGTACGCGCACGCGCGCACCGCGTTGCACGGCGGCGACATCAGCGTCGGCGCGAAGGGCTACCTGACGCTCAACCCGCTCAAGTACACCAACGTGCTGCTCAGCTTCGTGCTGCCGATCGTGTTCGTGATCCTGGGCGGCATCGGCCTGCCCGGCGGCTCGGTCTGGATCGAGCGCCACCGGATCCAGGGCCGGCTCAAGCACAGCCTGATCTCGGCGGCCGGGCCGCTGGTCAACCTGGTGTGCGCGGCGCTGCTGCTGGTCCCGATCGGCGCCGGCTGGCTGGACGACCCGGCGGTGCACGCGGTCTGGAACGGCTACGAGCTGAACGTCTCGCCGTTCGCCGGCGCGCTCGGCTTCCTCGGCCTGCTCCAGCTCAGCGCGGCCCTGCTGAACCTGCTGCCGGTGCCCGGCCTGGACGGCTACGGGATCATCGAGCCCTGGCTGTCGTACAACGCGCGGCGCGCCGTCGAGCCGTTCGCCCCGTACGGGATGCTGGCCGTGTTCGCGCTGCTGTGGCAGCCGCAGGTCAACGCGTACTTCTTCGACGCCGTCCACGGCATGATGAGCCTGTTCGGCGTGGACGCCGACTACGCGACGCTCGGCCGGTACCTGTTCAGCTTCTGGAAGAACTAGGCCTGGTCCGCGGCCTGGGACGTCAGCTTCGCCCGGCGGCGGTTCATCCACAGCACGTTGCTCGCGACACCCGCCAGCGGGATCCAGATCAGGCCCAGCCAGAAGCCCTGGATCAGCGAGACCACGGCGGCGGCCAGCGCGAGGACGACGACGATCAGGGCGAAGACGGACGTGCGGGGCATGGCGGGCGACTCCTCGAAGGCAACGGTCGGCCGGGTTGCGGCCGGCCCCCATTGTCGCCGACCTCACCTCCGGACCGGGTCCAGGGGTGAGGCCGACACGGCGGGGCAGGCTCAGACGTCGGTGATCCGCAGGCCGGCGTGCGCCTTGTAGCGGCGGTTGACCGAGATCAGGTTGGCCACCAGTGACTCGACCTGGTGGGCGTTGCGCAGCCGGCCCGCGAAGATGCCCCGCATGCCCGGGATCCGCTCGGCGAGCGCCTGCACGACGTCGGTGGCGGCCCGCTCGTCGCCGAGGACCATGACGTCGGTGTCGATCCGCTCCACCGACTCGTCCTGGAGCAGCACCGCCGACAGGTGGTGGAACGCGGCGGTGACCCGCGAGTCCGGCAGGAGCGCGGCGGCCTGCTGCGCGGCGCTGCCCTCCTCCGGCACGAGCGCGTAGGCGCCCTGCTTGTCGAAGCCGAGCGGGTTCACGCAGTCGACGACGATCTTGCCCGCCAGGTCCTCGCGCAGGGCGGTGAGGGTCGCGGCGTGCCCGTCCCACGGGACGGCGATGATCACGATGTCGCTCTCCCGGGCGACGGTGGCGTTGTCGGCGCCGCGCACGCCGAGGCCCAGCTCGGCCGCCGAGGCCTCGGCCCGGGCGGCGTCGCGCGAGCCGATGATCACCTGCTGGCCGGCCTTGGCCAGCCGCAGGGCCAGCCCGCGCCCCTGGTCGCCGGTGCCGCCGAGGACGCCGACCACCAGCTGCGAGACGTCCGGCAGCTCACGGGCCGGGTTTGTCGCTGAATCGAGGGAAGTCATGGGCCGATCCTGCCAAATCCCCGGCCGGGCCGACATTCTGGGCCGCATGGACGCGGTGAGAGTTTCGGCACTCCGGGAGCGGCTGGCGGGCACCGGCTGGCTGGAGGCGGCCGGCGGCTTCGCCGGGGCGCTGCGCCGCTCGGTGTCCCGGCGCGGCGCGGGCGAGCTGCTGCTGGTCGGCACCGAGGCGTACGAGCCCTGGCACCTGGCCGCCCACCTGGAGGACGAGGCCGCCTGGTCGGACGTCCCCCGGCTGGCGCCCACCCTGCTGCGGTACGGCCCGACGGCCGGCGCCCCGGCGCACCTGGCGCACGGCCTCGGGCGGCTCACCGGGGCCAGGCGCGGCGCCACCGTCCTGGTGGTCGCCCCGCGGGCCGTCGACGCACGGCTGCTGGAGCGCGTCCAGGACGCCCGCCGGGGCGGCGCGACGGTGCTCGCGCTGGACGGCGGCACCGCGGACGGCCGGCCCGCGGACGGCCCCGACGGACCGGCCGACCTCGACGGACCCGCCGACCTCGACGCGCTCGCCGACCTCCGCGGGCTCGCGCACGAGCGACTGGCCGTCGGCACCGCCGCGGAGGAGCCCTTCGACCTCGCCCAGCACCTGGTGAGCGCCGCCGCCGGGCAGCCCCCGGCCCGCCGCCCTGCCCTCGGCCGGCTCGCCGACCTGGCCGCCCGGCTCACCGCTCCCCCGCCGATCAGCCGCTGGTAGCCCCGGCCCCGGCGGCCGGGAAAACCCGTTGCGGCGCCCGGAGCGGCCGTCCGAGGATGGTCGTTCGTGAACGACGACGAACCGCCCCATACCGGCCGGCTGCGCACCCTGCTGCGCTCGCTGCGGCCCGACCTCTCGCCCTGGCGCTCCTCCCGCGACTTCCGGCTGCTCTGGACGTCCGGTTGCGTGACGAGCTTCGGCAGCTTCCTCACCTACGTCGCCGTGCCGATGCAGATCAAGGACCTCACCGGCTCGTCCTTCGCGGTCGGCCTGGTCGGCGCCTTCGAGCTCGTGCCGCTGATCGTCTTCGGGCTCTGGGGCGGCGCGCTCGCCGACGCCCTGGACCGGCGCCGGCTGGTGCTGCTCTCCGAGGCCGGGCTCGGCCTGCTGGCCGGACTGCTGCTGCTCAACGCGCTGCTGCCGCACCCGCTGCTCTGGCCGGTCTACGCGGTCGCCGCGCTGGTCGCCGCGGCCGACGGCCTCCAGCGCCCGGCGCTGGACTCGCTCGTCCCGCGGATCGTCCGGCACGACCAGTTGGCCGCCGCGTACGCCCTCAAGTCGCTGTACCGCAACGCCGCTTCGGTGGTCGGCCCGACGCTGGCCGGCGTCATCGTCGCCTTCGCCGGGGTGCGGACGGCGTACGCGCTCGACGTCCTCACGTTCGCCGTGTCACTGCTGCTGCTCGCCCGGATCCGCGCCGTGCCGCCCGCGACCGACGCCGAACGCCCCACCCTCCGGGCGGTGTTGACCGGTCTGCGGTACGCGTGGAGCCGCAAGGACCTGCTGGGGACGTACGCGATCGACACCTGCGCGATGCTCTTCGCCTTCCCCGTCGCCGTCTTCCCCTTCCTGGCCTCGGAGTTGGGCGCCGACTGGGCGCTCGGCCCGATGTACGCGGCCTCCGCCGCGGGCGCCCTGCTGGTCGGCGCGACCAGCGGCTGGACCTCCCGGGTGCACCGGCACGGCCGGCTGCTGGTCGTCGCGGCCGTCGGCTGGGGCGCGGCGATGACGCTCGCCGGCCTGGCCGGCAACGTCTGGCTGGTCCTGGTCGGCCTGGCACTGGCCGGCGGCGCCGACCAGATCAGCGGCGTCGCCCGCTCGACCATGTGGAACCAGTCCATCCCGGACGAGGTCCGCGGCCGGATGGCGGGCGTGGAACTGCTCAGCTACTCGGTCGGCCCGCAGCTCGGGCAGGTCCGGGCCGGCACCATGGCCGGCCTGGTCGGCGTCCGGGCCGCCGTCTGGACGGGCGGCCTGGCCTGCGTCCTCGCCGTCGCCGCCGTCGCCGCGGCGCTCCCGGGCCTGCTCCGGTACGACGACCGCACCGACCCGCACACCGCCGCCGTCCGGGCCGAGCACGAACGGGCCGAGCGCGAACGGGCCGAGCACGAACGGGCCGGGGCCGGCGCCTCGTGACGCGCCGTCACCCGGCCCGCTACTCCGCGCCGTCCGCCGGCTTGTCGTCCGACGCGTTGCGCCACTCGCGGTTGCGCTCCTCGACGAGCTGGAGGGCGTGCGCCGCCTCGTCGCGGGTGGCGTACGGGCCGAGGCGGTCCTTGGCGGGGCACTCGGGCCCCTCCTCGACCTTGTTGTGCTTGATGCAGTAGAACCACTCGCCGGGCTTGCCGGTCGGCTTGCGGTGGAATCCCAGGGGCATGGCGGTCTCCTGTACGACGGCGGACGATCCGCTACCGATCATTCCCCGGCCGGGGCCGCTCCGCACACCTCCCGGCCGCCCGGAGCCCGGCCGATAGACTCGCCGCATGGCTCTCGTACCCGGCATCCAGTCCCCCACCCGCAAGGTCCCGGCGCACATCGCGCGCCCCGAGTACGTCGGCAAGCCCGCGCCGACCCCGTACACCGGGCCCGAGGTGCAGACCGCCGAGACCATCGAGAAGATGCGG
The DNA here is from genome assembly GCF_036322405.1 of Streptomyces sp. SP17BM10. Lineage (NCBI taxonomy): Bacteria > Bacillati > Actinomycetota > Actinomycetes > Kitasatosporales > Streptomycetaceae > Streptomyces > Streptomyces sp. SP17BM10. The sequence continues at coordinate 60,725 of NZ_JAQYXB010000669.1, forward strand.
ATCGCGGGCCGGATCGCCGCGCAGGCGATGGCCGCGGCGGCCGAGCTGATCGCCCCCGGCGTCACCACCGACGCGCTGGACGCCGTCGCCCACGAGTACATGTGCGACCACGGCGCCTACCCGTCCGACCTCGGCTACCGGGGCTTCCCCAAGTCCGTCTGCACCTCGATCAACGAGGTGATCTGCCACGGCATCCCGGACTCGACCGTGCTCCAGGACGGCGACATCGTCAACATCGACGCCACCGCCTACATCCACGGCGTGCACGGCGACCTCAACGCCACCTACCTGGTCGGCGACGTGGACGAGGAGTCCCGGCTGCTGGTCGAGCGGACCAGGGAGTCGCTCGACCGGGCGATCAAGGCGGTCAAGCCGGGCCGTCAGATCAACGTGATCGGCCGGGTCATCGAGTCCTACGCCAAGCGCTTCGACTACGGCGTCGTGCGGGACTTCACCGGCCACGGCATCAACACGTCGTTCCACTCCGGCCTGATCATCCCGCACTACGACAGCGAGCGGGCCACCGAGGTGATCAAGCCCGGGATGACCTTCACCATCGAGCCGATGCTCACCCTCGGCACCTACGACTACGAGATCTGGCCGGACGGCTGGACCGTCGTCACCAAGGACCGCAAGCGCACCGCCCAGTTCGAGCACACCCTGGTGGTCACGCCGAACGGCGCGGAGGTCCTCACGCTGCCGTGAGCCCCGCCGTGCCCCGCCCGGTGGGCGCCTGGGCCGATCTTCGGCTCCCCGTCGTCCGCCCGGCGGGCGGGGGGCCGCAGGCAGTCCCTAGCCGATGAGCCACTGCTCCTCGGCCACGGCGCCCACCTCGGTGCACGCGTCCGTCAGCACGTCGAGGACTCGCAGCGGGTCCGGCAGGGACTGCTCGGGCCCGCGCAGCCACCGCACCTGGGAGCCGTCCGGCAGGGCGGCCGGCGGCAGCAGCGTGTACGAGCCGCGGCAGTGCCAGCGCAGGCCGGGGTGCTCGGACATGGTGTCCGGCGTGGAGTCGAGCGCGCTCGGCCACCACTCGTCCTCGTCCTGCGGGGTGCCGCGGGTGGCGGTGAAGAACAGGTAGCGGTCCTCGCCGACGGCGGCCACCGGGCCCTCGACGCCGAGCTCCGTCAGCCGCTCCAGGGCGAGCCGCCCGGCCTCGGCCGGGACGTCCAGGACGTCGTGCGCGCGGCCGGTGGCGGTCACGAAGTTGGCGTGCGGATCACGGGAGAGCCAGCGGGCCAGCTGCTCCGGGTCCGTGGTGGCCTGGGTCTGCCAGGCGAAGGACACCGGGTGCTGTGCGGGCGCCGGACACGCGACCCGGTCGCACGAACATCGGTAACCGGCCGGATGGGCCGCGGGTGCGAGCGGGAAGCCGGCGCGGACGGCGCCGAGCAGCTGATCCAGTCGGGCGGCGGGAGTGTCCGCGTCGCCCGGACGGGCCCGCTCACGGTCACGCTTCTGCCACCAGGTCGTCCACCTGCTGCCGGCTTCCATCGGGCCCCTTCCGCGCACTGCCGTGCCTGGTGCGACACAGCGTTCGACGTACCTCTCCGACGCAACGCACGGCGCCCCCCGCTGCTTCCCGGGTCGGTGCTCGGCCTTGCCGTCCACGCCCTGTCGGCCGGAGCCGGGGTCACCGGACGGCCGACGCCCGGGTCACGGTACGGAGTCGCGGCAGCGCTCGGGCTGCGGCTCGAAGGCCGGGAGAGCACGCCGATCCGCGCCTCGCCCGGCCCGCACGGGGCCCGCTGACCCGGGGGAACCCCGAGGGCGTAACAGGAAGGATAAGGGTGCGCGGGGCCTGCGGATGACCGGGGGCGGTGCCTCGCCGGTCACACTCCCGGCACGCGGTCACCACAAGGCCCCCTCGGGTGGTGCGCCGTAACACCACTCGCCCGGAGGTGAGACCCTGGTGGGGTGAAAGCGGAGACCGAATTCGTCGGCGGCCCCCTGGACGGCCGGATCCTCCCCATCGAGGTGGGGATGATGCTCGGCGTGCCCAAGACCTACAAGGTGCCGGTCCCCGCGCACGGCGACAGCCCCGCGCGCACACTGGTGTACGTCCGGTCCAAGCAGGTCCACGGCACCCGCTGGTTCTGGCGCTACGAGTACGACGAGGCGGCCACCGAGCGCGCGTCGAGCTGACGCCCGCGCGGGCCGCGCCCCTCCGCAGCCTCCCCGGGAGGACGGCCATGGCGAGAAGCGTGCGGCACCCCAGGAGCAGGACCCAGGCGATCGCGCACCACAACCGGCAGGTGGCCGGCGTCACGGCGGCGCTGCTGGTCGTGCTCAGCCTCTACACCGTCGTCATCGGGCCCGACGCCTGGCTCTGGTTCGCGTGGGCGGTGCTGCTGCTCGCCTGCGTGGCCCTGTTCACGGTCCGCGGCTGAGCAGCGGCACCACCCGGTTCCGGGTCCACCCGGTGGCGGTCAGTCATCCTCGGCGAGGATCAGGTACAGCTTCTTGCGGGCCTCGGTCAGCACCGCCAGGCCCTTGGTGCGCTGTGCCTGCGAGCCGGTGGCCATGACCTGACGGATCGCCTGGTCGACCGCGGCCAGCGCCTGGCCGACCTCCTGGACGGCCTCCCAGTCGACCTCCCGGCCGGCCTCCGCCCACGGCTCCGCGGGCCCGGCCTCGGCCTCGGCCCGGCCCGCCTCGGTGAGCGAGACCAGCCGCTTGCCACCGATCTCCTCCGCGAGGATCAGGCCCTCCTCCTCCATCAGCTGGAGGTTCGGGTAGATCGAACCCGGGCTGGGCCGCCAGGCCCCGCCGGTCCGCTCGGTGATCTCGGCGATCATCTCGTAGCCGTGCATCGGCCGCTCCTTGAGCAGCGCCAGCAGCGACGCACGGACGTCCCCGCGCCGGGCCCGGCCCCCGCGCCGCCCGGGCGGACCGCCGCGCCGACCGCCGCGCCCGCCGAAGCCGTGCCCGAACGGGCCGCCCATCGGGTGGCCGGGGCCACCGCCGCCGAACGGCGGCCCGAAGCCGCCGAACGCCGCGCGGCGCTCGTAGCCCTCGCCCGGCATCCCCTCGAACTCCGGGCCCCGACCGCGACGCCGGTCGCCGCGGGGACCCTCTCCACGAAATCGCATTCCTGAGCGCACGGCGCCCACCTCCCACAGTTCGACCCACAGGTCAGCGAAACAGTCGAGTAACTATCTCGATAGTTCGACGATATATCGGTGACTGTCGTTCGTCAACGGACACCGACACTCGACACGGCCCCGGAGCGCGACCCCCGGCCCCCTTCCAGCCGCTACGGTGACGGGCATGGCCGGAGAACGTGATCTTTCGACGCTGCTGCGCGGCATGCGTCCGCTGCTCAACCCGGGGCGGTACGTGTACTGCACGCTGCCCGCGAAGGTGCCCGCCGGGATGCGGCCGGTGGTGACCGTCGCCGAACCCGAAGGCGTGACGGTGGTGCTCGCCCAGGAGGAGGCGGACGCCCTCGGGCTGCGCTACGAGTACGTGGCCGCCTGGATCACCCTGCAGATCCACTCGGCGCTGGAGGCCGTGGGACTGACCGCGGCGGTCGCCGATCGGCTCGCCGAGGAGGGCATCAGCTGCAACGTCGTGGCCGGCTTCCACCACGACCACCTGTTCGTCGGCGCCGACGACGCCGAGCGCGCCGTCCGGGCCCTGACGGAGCTGTCCGAGCGCTCCGCCTGACGGGGCCGCCGAGTGGCCGCGGCCGTCCGCCCCTTCGACACTGGAGGCAGCCGCCCCGCCAGGGCCGGCCCCACCGGAAGGAGACGGCCGCCATGGCCATCTGCGTCACCTGCGGCAACGACTACTGGCTCGCCTTCGAGATCAAGACGGTCACGGGCGACACCTACACCTTCGACAGCTTCGAGTGCGCGATGGAGAAGCTCGCGCCGCGCTGCGAACAGTGCAACGTCCGCATCGTCGGCCACGGCGTCGAGGTGGCCGGCATGTTCTTCTGCTGCGCCAACTGCGCCCGCGTCAACGGCGGCCTCGGCGAGCAGATCCGCGACGCCGTCGGCACCCACCCGGCCTAGCCCGCCCACGACACGACGAGGGCCCTGCGGCCCGCGCTCGTCGCGCGGCCCGCAGGGCCCTCGTCTGCTTGGAGGCGGAAGAGTCGGCCTGTACGCCGGGTTCTGTCACCCGGGTCGCTCGCGCGGCCCGGGGAGACGGCCATCCATCTAGGGCTGCCGTTGCCGACAGCCTCGTGCGGTCTACCCGCGAGCTCGGGCGAGCAGCCCTCGAACACTCGCGCACGGCGCCCGGAGGCACCGATCTTGACCTTGCTCCAGGTGGGGTTTACCGAGCCGGCCGGGTCACCCCGGTCGCTGGTGGTCTCTTACACCACCGTTTCACCCTTACCCGCCGCAGAACGGCGGGCGGTCTGTTTTCTGTGGCACTGTCCCGCGGGTCACCCCGGGTGGGCGTTACCCACCACCCTGCTCTGTGGAGCCCGGACGTTCCTCGGCGGGTCTTAGACCCGTCGCGACCGCCCGGCCGGCTCTTCCGCCGTAGTGGTCATCGTAGCCGCTCGGGCGGCGCCTGCCGTACTCCGGTCCGGACCGCGGGAGCGTCCCCGCCGAGCCGGGCGGCGACCCGGGCCGCGGCCGCCGTCGCCCGGGCCGAGGTGGTGGCCAGGCCGAGGGCCAGGACCACGCCGCCCAGACCCACCAGGATCCACCAGCCGGCGTGGCTGGCCGGCGCGAAGCCCGTGGCCAACGGGCCGACCACCGCCGCGGTCACCACCGTCCCGATCACCGCCACCCCGAGCGACTGGCCGACCTGCCGGCTCGTCGACGCGACGGCCGCCGCCACCCCCGCCTGGGCCCGCGGCATGCCGGAGACGGCCGCGTTGGTGATCGGCGCGTTGACCATGCCGAAGCCGAAGCCGAACAGCGCGTACGCCACGAGCAGCAGCGCCGCCGGGGAGTCCGCGCTCAGCCGGGTCAGCAGCAGGCCGCTCGCGGCCAGGCCGAGCCCGGCCGCGACCAGCGGCAGGCGCGGGCCGCGGCTGCCGACGATCCGTCCGGACAGCGGCGCGCACACCAGCATCATCCCGGCCATCGGCAGCGTCCACAGGCCCGCCTCCACCGGGCCGTAGTGCCGGACGTCCTGCAGGTAGAGGGTGTTGAGGAAGAGGAAGCCGCCGAGCCCGGCGAACGCACACACCGCCGTGACGGTGGCACCGGTGAACGGCGGGCTGGCGAAGAAGCGCGGGTCGACCAGCGGCTCGGCCACCCGCCGTTCCCACAGCGGGAAGGCGACCAGCGCGGCCACCGCGACCCCGGCCAGGGCCAGGATCAGCGGGGACGTCCAGCCGTTGCCGGGGCCCTCGATGATGGCGGCGGTGCCGCAGCCCAGCAGCAGGACCATCAGCAGCTGCCCGACCGGGTCCAGCCGGCGCGGGCGCGGGGCACGCGACTCGGGGACGTAACGGAAGGTCAGCGCCACGGCGACCAGCGCGACCGGGACGTTGATCAGGAAGATCGACGGCCACCCGGCGCCGTCCACCAGGAACCCGCCGAGCAGCGGCCCCATCGCCATCGAGATGCCGACCACCCCGCCCCACACGCCGATCGCCCGGGCCCGCTCGGCCGGGTCGGTGAAGGTGTTGGTGATGATCGACATCGCGACCGGGTTCAGCATCGACCCGCCCACCGCCTGGAGCGCCCGGAACGCCACCAGCCACTCCAGGCTCGGCGCCAGGCTGCACAGCAGCGAGCCCAGCGCGAAGCACAGCAGCCCGATCCGGAACACCCGGCGTCGGCCGAACCGGTCGGCCACCGAGCCGAACAGCATCAGCAGCGAGGCCAGGACGAGCGTGTAGGCGTCGATGATCCACTGCAGGCCGGAGGCCGGGGCGTCGAGGTCGTGCTGGATCGCGGGCAGCGCGATGTTCACCACGGTGTTGTCGAGGCCGACGATGAACAGGCTCAGGCAGCAGATCGCCAGCACGAGCAGGCGGCGGCGCCGCTCCGGATCGGCGGGGGCGGTGGGGGCGGTGGGTTCGGACACGGCACGATCCTCCCACCCCCACCCGCGCCGGTGCGGCTCAGAGGGCCGCGAAGCGGACCGTCCGGGTGGCCGGATCGGCCGCCGCCAGCCGCACCCGGATCAGCCCGCCGAGCGGCAGCGGCGCCGGGCCGGCGCCCGTACCCGGGGCCGCGCCGGCGGCGGCCGGCCGGTCGCAGCGGGCCCGGACGGCCGGCTCGCGCAGCTGGACGGTGCCCGAGGCCGGCCGCTTCTCGTCCACGTCGATCACCACCGCCGTGAAGTCCTCGCCCTCGCGGCCCGCCAGCAGCTCCGCCTCCACCACGTCCACACAGGCCCGCTCGACCTCGGCCGACCGACGGTCCCCGCTCGCCATCAGCGCCGGCAGGGCGGGCAGCGCGTCGCGCGTCCAGTCCGGCACGTCCTCGCCCGCGGCCACCGCCGCGCACACCTCCTGGGCGAACCGGTCGCCGAGCCGGCGCAGCGGCGCCGTGCAGTGCGCGTACGGCGCCGCCAGCGCCACGTGCCCCGGATCGGCGGGGGCGGGCAGGCCGCGGGACTCGTCGAACGCGTGGTAGCCGGCGCCGCGCAGCAGCCCGGTGCACTCGTTGAGGAAGGCGGCGTTGAGCGGCACGTCCGGGTCCAGCGAGCGGATCAGCTCCTGGTACGACAGGCCGTCCGGCCAGGCCACGTCCAGCGCGACGGCGATCCGGCGCAGCCGCGCGTACGCGGAGGCGGGCGCGGCGGGCAGGGTGCGCAGCAGGCCGACGCCCGCGTCCAGCATCATCTCCGCCGCGGCCATGCCGGTGAGCAGCGAGATCTGGGCGTTCCAGCCGTCGGCCGGTCCGGGCGCGCGGTAACCGAGGACGTACCCGTGGAGGGTCTCCTCCACCTCCTGCTCGGGCACCGACAGGCTGATCCCGCCGCGCGCCCGTTCCTGCTCCTCGCGCAGCCCGCCCACCGTCGCCAGCAGGGCCAGCTGCTCGTCGGCCCCGCCGAGGTCGACGGCGCGCTGGACGGCCGCGTAGTCCAGGCGGCGGTGCGAACGGACCACGGCGCGGCGGGCGTCCGCGAGGACGACGGCGCCGTCCGGGTCCAGGTCCAGCTGCCACAGCAGCGCCGGACGGGGCTCGCCGGGCAGCAGGCTGGCGGCGTCCTCGGAGATCCGGGTGGGGTGCAGCGGGATGCGGTGGTCCGGGAAGTACAGCGTCTCGACCCGGCGGCGGGCCTCCGTGTCGATCGCCCCGCCCGGACGCACGAAGGCGGCGACGTCGGCGATCGCGTAGTACACCCGGTAGCCGCCGCCCGGGCGGCGGGTCAGGTGCATGGCCTGGTCGAGGTCCCGGGCGCCGGAGGGGTCGACCGTGAACAGCGGCAGGTCGGTGGCGTCGTACTCGGGCATCCGCGGGCGCTCGGCCGCCTCCTCCGCCTCGGCCAGCACCGCCTCCGGCCACTCGGCGTGGATCTCCAGTCGGGTCCTGAGCTCGGCCAGTTCCGCGTTGATCCGGGCGGAGTCGGCGGCCTTGACGCGCAGTTTTCGGCGTGGCATGCACGTCAGCGTAGGGCGAATCGGGTGATTCCGGGCGGAGGCTCGGCGGCCTCAGCGACCCAGGAGCTCCTTGAGGTCCTCGGCGGCGAGGGCGACGGAGTCGTCGTAGCCGCCGGTGGCCAGGCGCAGCACGAAGGCGACGGCGTCGTCCGGGTGCGGGTCGGTGTAGGGCTCGCCGTTGTAGTCCAGGAACAGGAGCATCGCCTCGAAGGCGGTGCGCTTGTTCCGGTCGACCAGCGGGTGGTTGCGGGCGAGGCTATGACCGAGCGCGGCGGCCTTGGTCCAGAGGTCCGGGTAGGCGTCGGCGCCGAACAGGCTCGCCCGTGGGCGGCCGAGTGCCGACAGCAGGGCGCCGAGGTCGCGGATGTTCTCCGGGCCGCCGGCGAGGTAGGTGACGTCGTCGAGGTCCAGGAAGTCCGTCACAGGTCCTTGAGCCTGTCCAGCGTCTCGGCGTTGGCCGCGCGGATGCGGGCCACCATGGCCGCCCTGCGCTCGGCCCGGCCGGGCCGCGTCAGGCCCTCCGGCACGTCGGACTGCCGCACCTCGAACGCCAGCTCGGCCGTGTCGCCCCCGCCCTCCCCCTCGGTGACCCGCACCCGCCCGGCCATCACGGCCTGCGCGGCGGCACGCAGCGCGAACTCCAGCGCCTGGCGCGTCTCCACCGGCAGATCGGCCGGCAGCCGCACCGACAGGGACTCCTCCACGGCGTCGTCATCCTCGCCGGGCACCAGGTCCAGGGGTCGCAGGGACATCTCGCTCACTCTCCTTCGCCACCCACCGTAACGGCCGATGGACCCTCGCCCCCACCGAATTCCCCCCGGGGGCCGAGAGGCGGGACACCCAGCAGCCCACTCCGGGGACTGGCCGACGGAGTGGGAGCGATTTTGCGTAGGGTGGCGGGGTTCGGTGGCCACAAAGTGTTGAGGAGTCCGCTGTGCTGGTGCTGTTGCCGCCCTCGGAGGGGAAGGCCGCGTCCGGGGACGGGGGGCCGGTGGCGCTCGACGGGCTGTCGTTGGCGGGACTGACGGCGGCGCGGGGTGAGGTGCTGGAGGCGCTGGTCTCGCTGTGCCGGGGGGACGAGGACACCGCCGCCGAGGTCCTCGGGCTCAGTCCGGGGCTGCGCGGGGAGATCGCGCGGAACGCCGGGCTGCTGTCGGCCGGCGTGCGGCCGGCGGGCGAGGTGTACACCGGGGTGCTGTTCGACAACCTGAGCCTTGCCACCCTGGACGAGGCCGCGTACGGCCGGGCCGAGCGTTCGCTGCTGGTGTTCTCCGGGCTGTGGGGCGCCGTGCGGATCGCCGACCGGATCCCGCCGTACCGCTGCTCGATGGGCGTGAAACTCCCCGGCCCGGGGGCGCTCGGGGCGTACTGGCGGAGCGCGATGGCCTCCGTGCTGCCGGAGGTCGCGGACGGCCTGGTGCTGGACCTGCGCAGCTCCGCGTACGCGGCCGCCTGGAAGCCGGCCGGCGAGGTGGCGTCGCGCACGGCCACCGTCCGGGTGCTCCAGGAGCGGAACGGCAAGCGCACGGTCGTCAGCCACTTCAACAAGGCGACGAAGGGCCGGCTCGTCCGGGACCTCCTGGTGGCCGGCGCCGAGCCGAAGACCCCCGCCGACCTGATGGACGCGCTGCTGGAGCTGGGCCACCGGGTGGAGCTCGCCGCGCAGGGCACGGCCCGCAAGCCGTGGCAGCTGGACGTCGTCGTCACGGAGGTGCACTGATCCCCGGCACCGGTGGCGGGCTCCCCCGGGAGCCCGCCACCGCCGTCAGCGCAGGTGCGACGTGTCGTTGAGCAGCCGCACGGACGCGTTGCCGTCCGCGTAGTACTGGACGGCGCACAGCGAGGCCGCCGACAGCTCCATCCGGTACAGCGAGTCCGGCGGAGCGCCGAGGGCGAGCCGGACGAGCGTCTTGATCGGGCTGACGTGGGACACGACGAGCACCGTCTTCCCGGGGTGGCGGGCGATGATCTTGTCGCGGGCGACGCCGGCCCGGTGGGTGAGCGTGGTGAAGCTCTCGGTGCTGCCGGTCGGCTTGGCCTTGGCCGAGCCGAGCCACGCCGTGAGGTCGTCCGGGTAGCGCTCGCTCACCTCGGCGAACGTCAGGCCCTCCCACGCGCCGAAGTCGACCTCGCGCAGCCCGTCCTCGTACCGCACGTCCAGGCCGAGCCTGGCCGCGACGGTCTCGGCGGTCTGCCGGGTGCGCCGCATCGGGGAGGCGACGACCGCCTGGACGCTGCCGCGCGCGGCGAGCGCCTCGGCGGCCCGCTCGGCCTGCCAACGGCCCTTCTCGGAGAGCTCCGGGTCGCTGCCGCCGCTTCCGGAGAAGCGCTTCTCCGGGGTGAGCGCGGTCTCGCCGTGGCGCAGCAGCACGAAGGTGGTGGGGGTGCCGAGGTCGGCCGGGGCGGCCCAGCCGGCCCTGGGGGCGGCGGTCTCCGGCGGCGGTTCGGCGACGACCGCCGTCGCCGCCGCGGGCTTCCTGGGCTCCCACGGGCGGCCCGCCCTGCCGGCGTCCATGGCCTCGTTGGCGAGCCGGTCGGCGTCCTTGTTCCGCTCGCGCGGGATCCAGGTGTAGGTGACGCGCCCGCGCGGGAGGACGGTCTTCGCCTCGGCGGCGAGCGGCTGCATGTCGGGGTGCTTGATCTTCCAGCGCCCGGACATCTGCTCGACGACGAGCTTGGAGTCCATCCGGACGTCCACCGTGGCGTCCGGGTCGAGCTCGCGCGCCGCCCGGAGCCCGGCGATCAGGCCCTTGTACTCGGCCACGTTGTTGGTGGCGTGCCCGATGAACTCGGCGGCCTCGGCGACGATCTGCCCGGTGTCGCCGTCGCGGACGACCGCGCCGTAGCCGGCCGGCCCCGGGTTGCCCCGGGACCCGCCGTCCGCCTCGACGATGAAGCGCGCCGCCACAGGATCAGACGCCCGAGTCGGCGGTGCGGACCAGGATCCGCGAGCAGTTCTCGCAACGGACGACCTTGTCGGCCGGCTCGGCCTTGATGGCGTTGAGCTCGGTGATGGAGAACTCGGTGCGGCAGCCCTCGCAGCGGCGCTGGTACAGGCGGGCCGCGCCGACGCCGCCCTGCGTCTCGCGCAGCTTGGTGTACAGCTTCATGAGGTCGGCCGGGACGACGGCGGCGACGGTCTCGCGGTCGCGCTTGACCTTGTCGGCCTCGGCGTCGATCTCGGCGAAGGCGGCGTCGCGGCGGCCCTCGGCCTCGGCGAGGACGACGGTGGAGTGCTCCAGGCGGGCGGTCAGCTCGGTGACGCGGGACTGGGCGCTCTCCAGGCGCTCCATGACCTCGAGCACGATCTCCTCCAGGTCTCCCTGGCGCTTGGCGAGCGAGCCGATCTCGTGCTGGAGGTTCTCCAGGTCCTTCGGCGAGGTGATCGCGCCGGAGTCGAGGCGCTGCTGGTTGCGGGCGGAGCGGGCCCGGACCTGCTCGACGTCCTGCTCGGCCTTGGTCAGCTCGCGGGCGGTGTCGCCCTGCTGGGCCTGGGCGGCGACGACCAGGTCCTTGAGCGCGGTGTGGTCGGCGGTGGCCTTCTCGATCTCGGCGTGCTCGGGCAGGCTGCGACGCCGGTGGGCCAGCTGGTCGAGCTTGGAGTCGATGGCCTGGAGGTCGAGCAGGCGGATCTGGTCGGCGGGCGCGGCGTTCAAGCGGAGAGCTCCTGTGAATCGGGTCAGGCGGGGAAGGACATGGGGGCGTGCGCGGTCCACGGGTCGGTGACCCGGTGGGAGACCTTGGTCTCCACGGCCCAGCCGCGCTGGTCGGCGACGGCCCGCAGGGCCCGCTCGGCCAGGGTGAGCCAGGGCCACTCGGTGGCCCAGTGCGCGGCGTCGACCAGCGCGACCGGGGCCGCCTCGGCGGCCTCGGACGCCGGGTGGTGGCGGAGGTCGGCGGTGACGTAGGCGTCCACGCCGGCCGCCCGGACCTCGGCGAAGAAGCCGTCCCCGGAGCCGCCGCACACCGCGACCCGGCTGATCAGCCGGTCCGGGTCGCCGGAGACGCGGACGCCGGCGGCGGTGGCGGGCAGGCCCTTGGCGACCTGCTCGGCGAAGGCGGCGAGGGTCAGCGGGGGCTCCAGCAGGCCGATCCGCCCGGCGCCGCGGCGGCCGGCCGGGTCGGTCGGGTCCGGCACCAGCGGACCGGTGACGGTCAGGCCGACGGCCTCGGCGAGGGCGTCCGAGACGCCCGGGTCGGCGTGGTCGGCGTTGGTGTGCGCGACGTGCAGGGCGACGCCGTTGCTGATCAGCGTGTGCACCACCCGGCCCTTGAAGGTGGTGGCGGCGACGCTGGTGGTGCCGCGCAGGTAGAGGGGGTGGTGGGTGACGACGAGGTCGGCGCCCCACTCGACGGCCTCGTCGACGACGGCCTGCACGGGGTCGACGGCGAACAGGACGCGGCCGACCTCGGCCCCGGGGTCGCCGCAGACCAGGCCGACGGCGTCCCAGGACTCCGCCCACTGCGGCGGGTAGACCTCTTCGAGTGCGGTGATGACGTCGGACAGTTTCGGCACCTGTCGAGACTACCGTGCGCGCGGGGGCGGTCGGGCCCCGGCCGCTCGGCAGCGGTGGGCGGTCCGGGGTGCCCCGGACCCGTACCGCACGGGTGCGGGACGCGTCCGTCGGGGAGCAGGACGGGAGCGGGTGGAGACCGGGACAGGCGCAGGACGGGAGCGGGTGGGGAACGGGGCGCTTCGGACGTGGGTGCCCCCGGCGTACGGACGCTCGTCAACCTGCCCCGATCCGCCGCTCGCACCCCCCGGCGCCGGGTGCGCGGGCCGCGCACGCCGGTGCGCCCGGCGCGCGTTGCTCACAGCGTGCCCTTCGCACGCATTCGAAACCCGTGCTCGATCACCCTTATGGGTGAAGTGACCGGGTGTGCGTTGAGCCTCCCCTGCCTCGAAAGTAACTTCAGTTCCGCGAACGGCAGTTGCCCCGGCCCGAGGTCGGGATTGCGCTCCGTCGACGCGGGCCGGAGCCCGCCGCCCCAGGGGCCCGACCCATCGCCCCGGGCGGGGCTGCGGTCGACCGAGGCAGCCGATCAGGCCGTGCCGCGCACCCGGGCGCCCGAGCAGTGGGCGCCCGCGGGCAGCGGCCGAGACGAAGGGATGTGAATGCGGATGGGGGCGGGCACATCGCTGCGTACGGCCGGGGGCGCGGGATCGGTGGCCGGCGGGCCGGATGCGGCCGGTCCGTGGCCGGAGGCGACGCGGGCGGCACTGGCCGGCGCCGGAAGCCGGGAGGGCGGCGGGGACTGGGAGGTCACCGCCGGGGGCTTCTGGTGCACGGCCAGGCCGTCCGGGTCGTCACCGTTACCCGGGCAGGGCTGGAAGCTGCACGTCAGCGCGGCCTCGGCGGTGGGCGAGGCGGTGCTGGCGGCCGTCGTGCGGGTGCTCGCCGAGGACCCGTGCACGTTCAAGTTCGCGGCCGGGGAGCAGCGCCTGCGGGAGCTCAACTCGCGCAACGGCGACCGCGGTTCGGCGGGCAAGTTCATCACCGTCTACCCGGCGGACGACGGCCAGTTCCGGCGCCTCGCGGCGGCGCTCGACCGCGCCACGGCCGGCCTGCCCGGGCCCGTCGTGCTCTCCGACCGGCCGTACCGGCCCGGCAGCCGGGTGCACTACCGCTACGGCGCGTTCGCGGCGCGTGCCGAACTCGGCAACGACGGGGAGTACCGGTCGGTGCTGCGCGGGCCGGACGGGGAGCGCACGGTGGACGTCCGCGGGGCCTCGTACCGGGCGCCGGGGTGGGTGCGGGATCCGTTCGCCCTGCCCCTCGGGCCCGGGACGCCGTCGGGGCCGAGGAAGCGGCCCGGCGGCGTGCTGCTCGCCGGACGGTACGCGATCACGTCCGCCCTGCGGCACAGCACCAAGGGCGGCGTGTTCATGGGCCGGGAGGCGGCGGGCGGCGCCGAGGTCGTGGTCAAGCAGGCCCGCGCCCACATCGAGGTCGACCGCGCCGGGACGGACGCCCGCGACGCGCTGCGGCACGAGGCCGCCCTCCTGACCCGGCTGGCCGGACGCGACCTGGCACCGGCCGCGATAGAGCTCATCGAGCAGGACGACTCGGTCTTCCTGGTGCAGGAACGAATCGCCGGGCAACCACTGGGCAGCTGGGTCGCCGCCCGCCTGCGGCGCGACGGCAGCCCCGACGTCGACTGGGCCGAGGCCGAGCCGATGGCCCGCGCCCTGCTCGACCTCGTCGAGCGGGTGCACGCGGAGGGGCTCGTCCTGCGCGACCTCTCTCCCGGGAACGTCATGGTGCGGCCCGACGGCGGCCTGCGGCTCGTCGACCTCGAACTCGCCGCCGAGACCGGCCGGCCCGCCGGCGCGGCCGGCACCCCGGGCTACCGCGCCCCCGAACAGGGCCCGGGCCGGCTCAGCCTCGTCACGGACGGCACGTGCGTCGCCGACCCCGCCGTCGACCTGTACGCCCTCGGCGGCCTCCTCTTCCTCCTCGCCACCGGCCACGACCCCCTCCTCCCCGAGGACCTCCCCCACGCCCGCCCCGTCACCGAACGCCTGACCCGCTGGCTCACCCTGGCCGCCCGCACCGGCGCGACGGCCCGCCGCCTCGCCCCGGCCGTCCTGGGCCTCCGGGCGGACACCCCGTCGGAGCGGTGGGGGGTGGCGGAGGTCCGCGCGGCGATCTTCGACGGGGACGGGGGCGGGGACGGGGACGGGGCTCCGTCGATGGCCGACGGCCGGGGCGGGGAGGCCCCGGGCGCCGCTACGGGCGCGGCCATGCGCGCGGAGCCGAGTGCACCGTCGTCGGGCGCCGACGGCCGCGGAGCGGCGCCGGCCGTGGGCACGAGCCAGTCGGCCGCCGGAGTCACGGCACGGCCCCCGCAGGTGGGCCACAGGCCGACCGGGCGGGCGGCTGCCGCAGCCGTCGGCCTCGAAGCGCCGGCAGACGCGGCGCTGCCGCCGGTCATCGCCGGGCGGCGGGGCAGCTCGCGGCCGGCCCACGGCCGCACCGCGTCTGCCACGAGCCCCACTGGAGCCGGCCCCGCGCAGCGACGCGGCGTGCTCCGCCTCGCCGACGCCTCCGGCCTTCCCTCGTACGACGCCGCGCCCGTCGCCGACCTCGACCGGGTCCTGGCGGACGGCCTGCGGCACCTCGCCGTCACCGCCACGCCCGGGCGGCGGGACCGCCTGTGGCCCGTGGTCGCGGCCGGGGAGCGGACGGATCCGTGCAACGTGCAGCACGGCGCCGCCGGGGTGCTCGCCGTTCTGGCCCGGGCGGCGCTCGTGGGCGGGCTGCCGACGGACGGCGAGACGGTCCGCATGGCAGCGGACTGGATCGAGCGCCGCTGCGCGGCCGAGCCGGTCTTCCTGCCCGGCCTGCATTTCGGCCGCTCGGGCACGGCGTGGGCGCTCCTCGACGCCGCCCGGGCCCTCGACGACCGCGAACTCGCCACCCGGGCCTCGGCGATGGCGCTGCGGGTCGACGTCGCGTGGCCCAACCCGGACGTCTGCCACGGCGCCGCGGGTGCGGGCCTTGCCCAGCTGCGGTTCGCCACCGAGGCAGCCGACGCGACCGAATCGGCCGGCACAGCCACAACCGACGGCTCCGCCGCGTCCGCCTTCCTCGCCCGCGCCGCGCGCAGCGGCCGCGCCCTCCTCGCCGCCGCCCGGCGGGAGCCGTACGGGCTGGTCTGGCCGGTGCCGAAGGACTTCGACTCGGCGCTCGCCGGGATCGCCCACCTCGGGTTCGCGCACGGGGCGGCCGGGGTCGGCGCCTTCCTGCTGGCAGCCGCCGGGGCCACCGGCGATCCCGCGCTCCTGGGCGGCGCCGTCGAGGCGGGCCGTACGCTCTCCGCCACGGTACGCCGGGACGCCGACGCCGCCTGGTGGCCGCAGAGCGCGGACGACGCCCCGCACGTCCGGCTCCCGCACTGGTGCAGCGGTTCGTCCGGCGTCGGCACGTTCCTCCTCCGGCTCTGGCAGGCCACCGGGGACGCCACCGCCCACGAGCTGGCGCTCGCCGCCGGGCGGGCCGTGCTGGCCGGCCGCTGGCACAGCGGGGTGAGCGCCTGCCACGGCCTGGCCGGCGACGGCGAGTACCTGCTGGACCTCGCCGAGGCCACCGGCGAGCGCGAATTCCGAACCGGGGCAGAGGAGTTGGCGCACCTGATCGCCGCCCGCTCCGCCCTCCGCGACGGCCTCGTGGTGCTCCCCGACGAGACGGGCACCGGGTGCGCGCCCGGCTACGGCACCGGCACCGCCGGCGTCCTCGCCTTCCTGCTGCGCCTGCGGCACGGCGGCCCCCGCCTCTGGGTCGACCCCGCGCCGCCCGCCACGCGCCGACCGCCCCGCGCCACGGACGAGGTGGGCCGAGCGTGAACGTCGCCACCCCGACCCGCACCAACGCGCTGCGCCGCCTGAGCTTCACCTTCGCCCCCGACGGCAGCCACGCCGCGTGCCTCGCCTCGGCCGCCGACGGCGGCTGGTACGCGGAGAGCTGGCACCTCCCGGCGGACGGCGGACCGGCGGCGCCGACCGCGCTGCCGCTGGCCGGCAACCGTTCGGAGAGCCTGCGCTCGCAGCTGGTCTCGCTGCCGGACGGGTCCGTCCTGATCTGCCGGCACGACGGCGAGCGGCACGACCTCGTCCACCTGGCGTCTCGCGAAAACACGTGCACGGAGCAGCAGTTGGCGACACTCCGGATGCCCGGCCTGCGCCTCCTGCCGCTGCCGGCCCCCCGGAGCGCCCCGTCTTCCCCCGTGGCGCTCGCGCTCGGCACCGACAGCCGCCCGGCGACCACGGTCTGGCTGCTCCGGACGGACGGCAGCGAGCCCGAACAGGTCGCCGAGGTGCCGGGCCTGCACGGCGGCGGGGTCTGGCTGGACCACGCCGGGGCGTTGCTCGCCCTGGACCGGGTGAGCGCGGGGATCGTCCGCACCATCGTGCTGGACGTGCGCAGCGGCGCCGTCACCCCGCTGCTGGAGATCGGCGAACGCAGCAACGACCGCCTGGTGCTGTTCGACCCCGACAGCCGCTTCGCGATGGTGCGCAGCGACGCGCCGGGCGCCGACCGGCTCGGCTGGGGCGTGCTGGGCGGCGGCGATCCACTGCGGTTCCCGGAGTGCCTGCACGTCGCGGGGATGTTCCTGCGGCCGGTGGCGCTGCGGCAGGCGGAGGACGGGCCGGGGGTGGCGGTGCAGATCGACCACGGCGCGGGTTCGGCGCTGGCGCTGTGGCGGCCCGCGGCGGGCCGGCTGGACCCCCTCCCGGTGCCGCCGGGACGGCTCGGCGCGGTCGGGCACTGGGGGGAGGCGGGGCTGCGGATGCCGTACTCGGCGCCCGATCACCCGGCGGCGCTCGCGACACTGGACGTGGACGCGCTGCTCGCGCACGGTCCGGCGGCCCCGGCGACCGGACCGATGCCGCTGCCCCTCCAACTAGCGCCGCTGGGATCGGAGCTGCCCGGCCCCTGGCGGGGCACGGCGTTGCCTCGGCAGTCCGGCGGCGCGCGCATCTCCCGTACGCAGCCGCCCGGTTGGCGCCTGGACGGCAGCACGGCACCCGGGGACGGCGGCCGCTGGCAGCCCGCCCAGAGCCTCGAACTCGCCGGACCTGCCGGACCGTTGGAGGCCGTCGTGTACGGCGGCGACGCGTGGCTGAGCAGCCCGCATCTCGTCCTGGCCCTGCACGGCGGCCCGGCGGACGCCTGGCGGCTGGAGTTCGACCCGGCCCTCCAGCGGATGGCCGCGGAGGGGCTGGCCGTGGTCGCGCCGAACCAGCGCGGCTCCACCGGGTACGGCGTGCCGCACGCGATGGCGATCCGCGGTGCGTGGGGCGGGCCCGATTTGGACGACGTCCTGTACCTGCTCGACGGCCTCGCGGGGCAGCGCGCGGCGCTCGGCCTGGAGCCGCCCTCCCTGTTCGGCGTCAGCTACGGCGCGTTCCTCGCGCTGCTGGCGGCGGCACACGCGCCGACCGAGCACGTGGCGCGCTGCGCGGTGGTCGCGCCGTTCCTGTCCGGCGCCCGACTGCTGGCCGAAGCGGCGCCCCCCGTAAGGGCGTTGACCACCCGGCTCGGCGGCGGCGAGCAGATCGCGGACGCCCGTGGGCCGCGCGACGTGCTCCAGCTCGCGCACCGGCTGAGCGCGCCGCTGCTCGTGGTGCACGGCAACCGGGACGAGGTCGTGCCCGTGAGCCAATCCCGGTCGCTGCGGCACGAGTTGCTCCGGATCGGCCGGATCGAGGGCGCGGACTTCCGGTACGTCGAGGCGGCCGGTTCCGGGCACGAGGTGCTGGCCGAGGAGGGCGCCGCCGTGCTGCACGAACTGCTCGCCGCCTTCCTGCGCACCGGCCGACCGGGCTGACCGGCCCCGTACGGCACCACACCCACAGACTCCCGGGCCCGACGGCCCGGGGCACCACCCCGGCGCGGCGGACCGAGCCGCCCGGGGGCGATATCCGGTGCCCGCAGGCAGATCGCGGCGGGCGCGCACCCAAGGGGAGGAACAGATCATGGAGAACATGGTGGACTTCGAGACCGACCTCGCGGCGCTCCAGGAGCTGCCGGAGAGCGAGTCCGTCGAGCTGACCGGCCACGGCGCCGGCTGCCAGTACACCTGCCTCGTCCTGACCTGCCTGATCTTCACCATCAACTGATCACGGCAGCGCCAGGGTCCTCCGATGACCCACGGGCGCCGTCCCGCCTGTCCGGACAGGCGGGACGGCGCCGTCCTGTCCAGCCAAGCCCGTTGCAGGAGAACCCGTGCCCCGCCGACCCGACGGACCGACCCTCGCCCTGGGCCTCGCGCTGCCCGTCGAGGCCGTCACCACGCTCGTCCTGCCCGCCGCCCTGGCCGGACCCGTCGACACCGTCCTCGGCGGTGCGGACCGGTCCACGGCCGGCGCGTTCGCTCGGGGCTCGGCATGGCCTCCGAGTACCAGGTCACCGACGCACGGGACCGCGCCACCCTGTCCGACACCGCCCTACAGGCGGCCGCCTGATGCCCCGCCTGATGCCCCGCCACGACGCCCCGCGCAAGGAAAGTCGGCCCCGTCGACTTCCCGCGCAGGTGGCTCACGCCCCCGCCGGCTCAGGACGCCGAGCCCACCGGCGGCCCACGCACGCGTGAAGTCGGGCCCGCCGACTTCTCGCTCAGGAGCCCGGCGGGGCCGGAGGTGGGGACGGTGGCGCCGGGCCGTGGTTGTCGGGATCTCGATAGGATCTCGGGCGCCGGGGCCGTTATGGTGGCCGGGGCGCGGCCCGCGATCACCGGCTGTGGCGCGGATCCTGCGCCCGAAACGGGGGCCCGACCGCGCATCCACAGTGCCGGGCGGTCGCCGATGCATCTGCTGGCTCGCACGGAAAAGACGATTTTGATGTCCGACACTCTCACCGACACCACCGGCCCCGCGACCAACGGGACCGACGCCGACGAGATCACGGCCAAGGACACCGCGTCGCACGGCCGCCACCGCGGCCGGTCCTCCGCCGACGACAGCCCCGAGGGCGGCGCGCACGGCCGCCACCGCGCTGCGAACCGGGGCTGACGAAGGGCCCGTCGCCGCACCCGAAGGCCCGCCGGGACGACCGGCGGGCCTTCGCGCGCTCAGCCCAGGGTCACGACCGTCCGCAGGGCCTCGCCGCTGCGCATCTGGGCGATCGCGTCGTTGACGTCGGCGAGCGCGACCCGGTGCGTGACCATGCCGTCGAGGTCGATCCGCCCGGCCCGCCACAGGTCGACGACCAGCGCGATCGTGGACGGCACGGGCGCCCCGCCGTAGAGCGAGGGCAGCAGGCGCTTCTCGTTGAAGAAGAGCTCGCCCATCGTGAACTGCGCCAGGTCGTCCTGAGCCCCGGCGCCGATCACGACGACCGCGCCGCCGCGCCGGGTGGCGTCGTACGCGGCGCGGACGGTGGTCGAGCGGCCCACCGCCTCGAAGACGTAGTCGTAGCCACCGCCGGGCAGGCCCTTGGCGGTGGCCTTGAGGTCCTCCGGGGCGATGGCGTCGGTGGCGCCGAAGGCCAGCGCCCGCTCGCGCCGCGAGACGACGGGGTCGACGACGGTGATCCGGCCCGCGCCGCAGACCCGGGCACCCTGGACGGTCGCCACGCCGACGCCACCCGCCCCGATCACGGCCACCGAGGCGCCGGGCTCGACGCGCGCGGTGTTGACGGCGGCGCCCACGCCGGTGGTCACCCCGCAGCCGATGAGCGCGGCGGCCTCGTACGGGAGGTCCGCCGGGACCTTGATCACGGCGTCCTCGGCGACGACGACCTCCTCGGCGAACGAGCCGGTGCCGTAGAAGCCGGACGCGTCGACCGCCGCCCCGCCCTCCTCGAAGCGGAAGCCGGGCGCGCCGAGGCGCCGCAGGCTCGCGACGCAGAGGTGGCCGCGGCCGCGCTCACAGTGCGCGCAGCGCCCGCAAGGGGCCATCCAGCACAGGACGACGCGGTCGCCGGGCGCGACGGACCGCACGCCCTCGCCGACCTCGACGACGTCGCCCGCGCCCTCGTGGCCGGGCACGAACGGCGCCGGCTGGGGCAGCACGCCGTTCATCGCGGAGAGGTCGGAGTGGCACAGGCTGGCCGCGCGCATCCGGACCCGGACCGTGCCGGGCCCGAACCCGACCGCCGCCACGTCCTCGCGGACGTCGAGCGTGTCCTGCCCGGTCTTGTGCAGAACGGCTGCGCGCATGGGGCTGCTCCCGGTGTGCCTCGGATCGACGGTCGGGCCGATTCTGGCACGGCGGCGGGGCGGCGACTAGAACACGTTCCAGCGGTGGTCCCGGGAGGATGCGCGGACGTACCGTCGAGTAGGGTCCGACCGGAGTACCCAGAGCCCACCCCGTCGCGAGGAGCCGCACCATGTCCGACCTGCTGGAGAGCGTCCGTCCGGCGGACGAGGTGGTGGCGGCGTTCGAGGCGGCCACCGGGTTCATGCCGGTCGACGAGGGCCTCGCGCTGTACGCGGCGGCGGTCACGGCGGCCCGGCGCACCGGGCTGCCGGTGCTGGAGATCGGGACGTACTGCGGGCGCTCGGCGGTCCTGCTGGCCGCGGCGGCCCGGGAGACCGGGACGGTCGCGCTGACCGTGGACCACCACCGGGGGTCGGAGGAGCAGCAGCCGGGCTGGGAGTACCACGACCCGACGCTCGTGGACCCCGAGGTCGGGCTGATGGACACCCTGCCGACGTTCCGCCGGACGCTGCACGCGGCCGGGCTGGAGGAGCACGTGGTCGCGCTGGTCGGCCGCTCGCCGCGGATCGCGGCGCTGTGGGGCCGTCCGGTCGGCCTGGTGTTCATCGACGGCGGCCACACCGACGAGCACGCGACCGGCGACTACGAGGGCTGGGTGCCGCACCTGGCCCCGGAGGGTCTGCTGGTGGTGCACGACGTCTTCCCGGACCCGGCGGACGGCGGCCAGGCACCCTACCGGGTGTACCTGCGGGCGCTCGCGGAGGGCTTCGAGGAGGTCTCGGTCACCGGTTCGCTGCGCGTGCTGCGCAGGCGCGCACCGATGCTCTAACGTCGTGCCGGAGCCGCCGGGCGGGGGTCCGGAGGGTACGGTGTCCGCGCCACACCAGGCGGCGAGCGGCAGCGGGACACGACGGCACCAGACACAGCGACGGCGGACGGCGGGGGCTAGCGGCACATGACGGACCAGAACAACACCGCTCCGGCGGTCTGGGACCCCACCGCCCGCGGCGGCGCCGGCGGCTGGGTCCGCGGCCCCCAGCAGCCCGGCCCCCAGCAGCCCGCCCAGCCCCGGCAGCCGGCCGACGCCGCGCCCCCCGCGCCGCAGGCACCCCCCGCGCGCCCCATGGCCCCGCCGCCCGACCCGGGCGGGATCGGCGACCAGGGCCCGCCGCTGGGCGCCCGCCCGTACCTGGCGGCGACCCCGGGCCACGACGCGCCGACCGCCCCCGCGTTCCCGTCCGCCGCCCCGCCACCCCCGCCCGTCCCGCCCGCGTCGCCGTTCCCGGCCCACGCGAGCGCCCAGGCGGCGGCGCAGGCGCCCGGCCCGTACCCCGGCCCCGGCTACCAGTACCCGCCGCGGCCCGGCTACCCGGCCCAGCCGGACCACCCGGGCGGCTACGAGGACCTGGACGACGACGAGGACCGCCCCACCAACCGCAAGGCGCCCCTGCTGATCGGCTTCGCGCTGCTCCTGGTGCTCGCGGTCGGCGGCGGCCTGCTGATGGCGGTCAAGGACGACGGCCAGAAGGACCGGGCCGCGCCCGCCGCCACGGCCACCGACCCGGGACCGTCCGGCAACCCGCAGCCGGCCCCGGCGCCGAGCGGTTCGCCGGCCGACCCGAGCGCCACCCCGACCGACCCGGCCTCGGCGGGCGCGACGCCCAGCCCGACCGCGACCACCGCCGGCCCGAACGCCAAGGCCCAGGCGGGCGCGCTGGACGACCTGCTCACCCAGGGCGAGAGCGCGAAGGCCCCGATCGGCAGCGCGGTCGCGAAGGTGAGCAGCTGCCCGGCCAAGCCCGACATCGCCGACGCGGCGCAGGTGTTCGACAACGGCGCCAAGCAGCGCGACGAACTGCTGCGCAAGCTGGGCGCCTTGAGCGCCTCGGACGTCCCGGGCGGCGCGGACGCCATCCAGTCGCTGAAGTCGGCCTGGCAGCTGTCGGCCGACATCGACCGGGCGTACGCCGCGTGGGCGCGCTCGGTGGCCAACCAGGGCTGCTCCGGCACCGCCCCGACCACCGCCGACAAGAAGCACGCCGACGAGCTCAACCCCCAGGCGACGCAGGCGAAGAAGGACTTCGTCACCAAGTGGAAGCCGATCGCCGACGCGTTCGGCCTCACCGCACGGACCCAGGACAGGATCTGACCCACTCGTGACCGGCCCGACGAACCGCCCTCCCCGCCGCTCCGCCCTGCTGCGCACCACGACGGTGGTCGGCGCGATCGTACCGCTCTGCCTGGCGGGCTGGTTCGGCTGGCAGGCCGTCAGTCATGACGCGCCCGCCGGTGCGGCGGCCGCGTCCGGCACGGCCGCCGCGAGCGCCACCGCCGGGGCGCCGCCGCCGTCGACGGCCTCCGCCCCGACGGAGTCCGCCCCGACGACGGGAGCCCCGACGACCGCAGCCGCAGCGTCCGAGGGCAGCCCGACCACCACGCCCAGCGCCGGAACCCCGGCACCCACCACCCCGACACCCACCGCCCCGACAGCCCTCACCGGCCGCACGATCCTGCTCGACCCCGGCCACAACCCCGGCAACTCCGCGCACACCACCGAGATCAACCGTCAGGTCGACATCGGCAACGCCCGCAAGGAGTGCGACACCACCGGCACCGAGACCGACGCCGGCTACACCGAGGCCGACTACACCCTGGACGTCTCCCGCCGCGCCCGCGCGATCCTCACCGCCCGCGGCGCCACCGTGGTGTTCACCCAGGACGGCGACCGCCCGTGGGGCCCGTGCATCGACGAGCGCGCCAGGGCCGCCGCCGACGCCCACGCCGACGTGGCCCTCTCGGTGCACGGCGACGGCGGCCCGGCGAGCGGCAGCGGGTTCCACGTGATCATGCCCGCCAAGGTGGTCGCCGGTAAGGCGGACAACTCGGCGATCGTCGAGCCCTCCCACCGGCTCGGCCTGCTGCTGCGCGAGCGGTTCCACGCCGCGACCGGCGAGCCGTACGCCGACTACATCGCCGAGAACGGCCTGGACACCCGCTCCGACCTGGGCGGCCTCAACCTCTCGACGGTCCCCAAGGTGTTCATCGAGTGCGGTAACATGCGCAACCCGGCGGACGCGAAGCGGATGACGGACCCTCAGTGGCGGCAGAAGGCGGCGCAGGGGATCGCCGACGCGCTGACGGCGTATCTGACCTCGCGGGGCTGACTCCGGCGGCGCGCGGGCTGTGCCGTTTGCAACGAATTCGACCCGTTCCCGGTCCCCGCTGTGCGCCGGCGGGGCGGTTGGCCCTAGGCTTCTGGTCCGTTCGGGGGTTCCCGGCCGGTCGGCGCGACCGGGCGAACCGCCGTCCACGAACCGTCAACGAGGGGAACGTAAGTGAATCTGCGCGCTCTCACCAGGGGAGACGCCGCCGTCGCAGGCGCGGCCGTCCTGCTCTTCATCGCCTCCTTCCTGCCCTACTGGACCTTGAGCTGCTCCGGGGCGTACTGCGCGAACATCGACACGTCGCAGAACGCCTGGAGCACCGCGCTGTTCCCCATCCTGCCCTCCATCTACCTGCTGGGCATCGCCGCCGCCGCGCTGATCCTGGTGCAGCGGTTCCAGGGCCCGGCCGCGGCCAACCGCCAGGTGCTCGGTCTGCGGCTGGACCAGTGGGGCACCGCGTTCGCGGTGACCGCGCTGTGGACGTCGATCTGGGCACTGGGCGGCGGCAGCACCGGCCCGAGCGTCAGCCACGGCTTCGGAGCCTGGCTCGGCTTCATCTCGCTGATCGTGCTCGCCGGCGCCGCCGCGGCCGGTCCGCTGGTGCCCGCCTTGAAGGCGCCGCTGGTGACCGACCGACCGGCCGTCCCCTACCAGGGCGGCTACCCGGTGCCGGGCCAGCCCGGCCAGCCCCAGCCCGGCCAGTACGGCTACCCGGTGCAGGGTCAGGACCCGAACCAGGCCCCGGCGTACGGCGCCCAGCCCGGCGGCTACGGCTACCCGGCCCCGGGGGCGCCCGGCCAGGCCCAGCCCGGCCCGCACGACATCACCCCGGCTCCGGCCGCCGCACAGGCGGCCCCGGCCCCGCAGCCGGCCCCGGCGGCCGACTTCGCGCCGTTCTGGTTCGCCGTCCCGGCCCCGCGCACGCTGGCGCCGAAGGACAACCCGGTCGGCGCGCCGGTCGGCGAGCTGGTCCCCGGCACCTGGTACCTGGCGGTCGAGCAGCGCGGCACCGCGCTGGTCGCCCAGCTCCAGGACGGCACCCAGGGCCTGCTCGCGGACACCTCGGGCATCCAGCGCGGCTGAGCCCCCGCGCACGCGGAAGGGGCGTGACCACCTCGTGGTCACGCCCCTTCCGCGTGTCGCGACACGGCCGCCTCAGCAGCAGTCCTGGACCACCAGTCCCTCCGGCAGGTCGTCCCCGCCGAACACCGCGACCGTCGCCGGGTCGCCGCCGAGCGCGGCGACGGCGAGCAGCAGCGCGCCGGCCGTCCAGGTGGTGCGCTCCTCGGGCCAGATGGCGTCGTCCTCGAACACGTACCCGGTCCAGTAGGAGCCGTCGTCGTGCCGCAGGTGCTTCTGGATCCAGCGCAGGATGTCCACGGCGCGGTCGGACTCGCCGATCGCCCAGAGCGCGAGCGCGAGCTCGGCGCTCTCGCCGCCCGTCACCCACGGGCGGTCGCTGACGCAGCGCACGCCGAGACCGGGGACGACGAAGCGGTCCCAGTCGCGCTCGATCCGGGCCAGCGCGGCCTCGCCGCGCAGCGCGGTGCCGAGCACCGGGTAGTACCAGTCCATCGAGAAGCGGTCCTTGTCGAGGAACCGCTCGGGGTGGTGCGCGACGGCGTGCCGCAGCCGGCCGGCCGCGAGCTCCCAGTCGGGCTGCGGCTCCTCCAGGTACTCGGCGACCGCCAGCCCGCAGCGCAGCGCGTGCAGGATGCTGGACGAGCCGGTGAGCAGCGCCTCGGCGGTCGCGGTGCCGTCCTCGTCGAGGCGCCAGGAGATCGGGCCGCCGGGCAGCCGCAGGCGGACGATGAAGTCCAGGGCGCGGCGGACCACCGGCCAGATCCACTCCAGGAACGCGTCGTCGCCGGTGCTGAGGTGGTGGTGCCAGACCCCGACGGCGACGTAGGCGCAGAAGTTGGTCTCCTTGGCCCGGTTGGAGACCTCGCCGTCGGTGTAGGCCGCGTACCAGGAGCCGTCCGGGTTCTGGTGGGCGGCGAGCCAGCGGTAGGCGGCCTCGGCGGCGGCGTGCTCGCCCGCGGTGTCGAGGGCCATCGCGGCCTCGGTGTGGTCCCACGGGTCGAGGTGGTGGCCGGTGAACCATGGAATGGCCCCGTCGGCGCGCTGCTCGGCGAGGATGCTGCGGACGGTGCCGGCGGCCTGCTCGGCGTCGAGCACCCCGTCGAGCAGCAGCACCTCGGGGACGGCGGCGGTCATGCGCCGGCCCGCCGCGGCTTGGAGGCGTAGGCGACGAAGCTCTTGCCGATGACCGGGTTGAGGGCCTTCTCGGCGGCCTTGGTGAGCGTGCTGATCACCGGGGTGCCGACGATGTCCCAGACCAGCAGCTGGTGGTAGGCCTTGACGGGCAGCGCCTTGTCGTTGTCCACGCCCACGGCGCACTTGATCCACCAGTACGGCGAGTGCAGCGCGTGCGCGTGGTGGGTGCCGTAGGGCTCCAGGCCGGCGTCCTTGAGCTTGCCGAGCAGCTCGTCGCCGCGGTAGATGCGGATGTGGCCGCCCTCGACCTCGTGGTACTCGTCGGACAGCGCCCAGCAGATCTTCTCGGGCAGCCAGCGCGGCACGGTGACGGCGAGCAGGCCGCCGGGCTTGAGGACCCGGAACATCTCGTTGAGCACGCCCTTGTCATCGGGTATGTGCTCCATCACCTCGGAGATGATGATCTTGTCGAAGTACTCGTCCTCGAACGGCAGCGCCAGCGCGTTGCCCTCCATCGCGGTCGCCGACGCGCCCTCGGGGGCCTCACCGGCCTGCTCCATCGCGGCGAACCACTTCCTGACCTCGGCGATCTCCTCGGCGTTCTGGTCGAGGGCGATCACGTTGGCACCGCGGCGGTAGCACTCGAACGCGTGCCGGCCCCCGCCGCAGCCCAGGTCGAGCACCCGGTCGCCGGGGGCGAGCGGGAAGCGCGAGAAATCGACGGTCAGCACTGCAGGGCTCCCATTCCTTTTGCCACCAAACGTCGTGCCCGCAGGCACGGTTGACGCTTCATCAGTTCCCGCTGGAGCCGGGTCGCCCGCCCGCGCCGGTCGGCGCCGCGGACCGGACCGGGCTCAGGGCACGTACCGCCAGCCCGGTCCGGAGCGGGCCCGCGCGCCGACCCCGGTGGCGATCGCCGCGCGGTACGCGTCGGCGGTCAGTTCGGCGGCCCGCTCCCAGGTGAACCTGGCCAGTACCCGCTCGCGGCCGGCCGAGCCGAGCCGCTCGCGCAGCTCGGGGTCGTCCAGCAGCCGGCCCAGCGCAGCGGCGAGCGCGTCCGCGTTCCCCGGCGGCACGGCGAGGCAGGTCCGCCCGTCCGGGCCGGCCACCTCGGGGATCGCGCCGCCGGTGGTCGCCACCAGCGGCGTGCCGGTGGCCATCGCCTCGGCGGCGGGCAGCGAGAAGCCCTCGTACAGCGACGGCACGCAGGCCACCTCGGCCGAGCGGTACAGGTCGACCAGCTCCCGGTCGGTCAGTCCGCTGCGGAACTCGATGTGCTCCTCCAGCCCGAAGCGGCGGACCGCGTCGGTGACCGGGCCGTCCTCCTTCTGCGGCTTGCCGACCACGACCAGGTGCGCGGGCCGCTCGGTGCGGACCTTGGCCAGCGCCTCGACCAGGTACACCAGGCCCTTGAGCGGGACGTCCGCGCTGGAGGTCGTGACGATCCGCCCGGGCACCCGCGCGACCTCCGCCGACGGGGACCACAGGCGGGTGTCGGCGCCGATCGGCACCACCGAGACGGCGCCGGGCGCGGCGCCCAGGTGCTCGGTGATCTCCCGCTTCGAGCTGCCGGAGACGGTGATCACGTGGTCCAGCCGGGTGGCGACGCGGCGCTGCATCCGGGTGAAGGCGTACCAGCGGCGCAGCGACAGCCGGCGCATCCGGGTGGTGGCCGCGTCCAGCTCCAGCCGCCGGTCGACGGTGATCGGGTGGTGGATCGTGGTGACCAGCGGGAAGCCGTGCCGGGCCAGCCCGAGCAGGCCGTAGCCGAGGGTCTGGTTGTCGTGCACGACGTCGTAGCGGCCCTTGTGCCGGGCCAGGTACTGGCGGGCGCGCAGCGAGAACGTCAGCGGCTCGGGGAAGCCGCCGGTGCGCATCGTGGCGAACTCCAGCACGTCCACCGGCCCGCGGAACTCGCCGCGCCCGGGCGTGCGGAACGGGTCGTCCGCGCGGTACAGGTCCAGGCTGGGCAGTTCGACGAGACGCACCGAACCCGGCCCCTCGACCTCGTCCAGGACGGCGTAGGGCTGGGCCCCGATCACGTCCACGTGGTGGCCGAGCCTGGCCAGCTCGCGGGACAGGTGACGCACGTAGACGCCCTGGCCACCGCAGAACGGGTCGCCGCGGTACGACAGCAGGGCAATCCGCAGCGGCTGCGCGGTCATCCTGGGCCCTCTTCTCTAGCTGCTATCTGTGCTGCCGGTCGCTAAAGTAGATCAGGTTTCAGTGGCTGGGGAACTCGTCATCGACCATGTGAACAATGAGAGACCTCGAAGATACCGGCCCGTAGCATTCCCTCCGGAGGCAGGGCTGGTGATTCCCGCCACGCCGACCCGGCCGACCCCGGGTCGACGGCGTGCCGCCCCCGTGCGGCGCGCCGCCACCCACGCGCCCCCGGGAGCCCCCCTTGTCGTCGCCGAGCACGCCCGCGAGCCCCGCCGCCCCGCCGGCCGGCGAGCCGCCGCTGACCGCCCGCCAGGCCGAGCGCCGGCGGCGGATCCTGCGGGCCGCCACCGCCCTGGCCGCGCGCGGCGGGTACGAGGCGGTGCAGATGCGGGAGGTCGCGGAGAGCGCCCAGGTGGCCCTCGGCACCCTCTACCGGTACTTCCCGTCCAAGGTCCACCTGCTGGTCGCGGTCATGCTCGAACAGTTGCAGGGCCTCCAGGAGCACATCCGGCGCCACCCGCCGACCGACGACGAACCGGCGCCGCGGGTCGCCGACACGCTCACCCGGGCGTTCCACGCGCTCCAGCGCGAACCGCTCCTGGCGGAGGCCATGGTGCGGGCGCTGTCCTTCGCGGACCGCTCGGTCGGGGCCGAGGTGGACCGGGTGAGCTCCGCGACCGGACAGCTCATCCTGGACGCGATCGGCCAGTCCGGGCCACCGAGCGAGAGCCAGCGCGCGGCCGTCCGGGTGATCGAGCACACCTGGCACTCGGCGCTGGTCTCCTGGCTCTCCGGCCGCTCCTCGATCGCCGAGGTCCGGGCCGACCTTCAGACGGCGGCGCGGCTGCTCACGCTGCCGTGAGCCCGCCCGCGACCCCCCTTACTGGAACGTGTTCCTGATCCGGTCGGGCCCGGTGCCCCGCGCCGGCGGCTAAAGTCGACGGGCAGCAAAACTTCATCCGTCCCTCTCCCGGGGGAAGCCGGTGCGAGTCCGGCGCTGACCCCGCAACCGTGTGGCCGGTGCTCCCCAGCGTGGGCACCGACCGAGTCGGAGCGCCCGGGGAGGGGCGAGCGGCTGGGGCGGACAGACCCGTCCGGCACCGTCGAGGACTACGGAAGGGCCCCGCCGGGCCCGCACCGCTCACCGAAAGGCACACCTCCACCATGCTCACCGCCGCCCGTCTGGGCGCCGCCACCCTGTCCGCCGCGCTGCTCACCGGCGCCGCCGCCGCACCGGCCCTCGCCGACACCCCCTCCCCCACCGCTGCCGCGGCCCCCGAGGGCCTGTACGGCAAGGGCGACCCGACCTACGACGGGGTGTGGCGCCAGTCCCTCGCGCTCACCGCGCTGGCGGCGGCCAAGGTGACCCCGGCCGACCAGGCCGTCGCCTGGCTCGCCGGACAGCAGTGCGAGGACGGCGGCTGGCCCTCCTACCGGGCCGCCGGCGCGGCCTGCGACGCCAAGACCGAGGACAGCAACGCCACCGCCGTCGCCGTTCAGGCCCTCGTCGCGCTCGGCGGGCACCAGGACGCCGTCGACAAGGGCGTCCAGTGGCTCAAGACCGTCCAGAACGCCGACGGCAGTTGGGCCTTCAACCCGGGCAACCCGGGCGACGCCAACTCCACCGGCCTCGCCGTCAACGCCCTCTTCGCCGCGAAGACCGACCCCGCGGGCGTCGCCAAGGACGGCAAGAACGCCTTCGACGGGCTCGCCCGCTTCCAGCTCGGCTGCGCCGCCCCCGCCGACCAGCGCGGTGCCTTCGCCTTCCAGCCCGACGCCGCCTCCGGCGCCCTCGCGCCCAACGCGCTCGCCACCGCCCAGGCCTCCCTCGCCGCGGCCGGCGGCCGGCTCCCGGTCGCCGCGGGCGTCCGCTCCGACACCGCGCCCAAGCCGCCGGCCTGCCAGGACGGCGCCGCCGCCACCCCCGTCGCGCACGCCGACTCGGCGGAGGCCGCCGGGGCGTACCTCACCGCGCAGCTCGGCGCGGGCGGCAACCACCTCACCCTCACCATGCCGGGCGCCACCCCCACCCCCGACTACACCGCCACCGCCTGGGCCGCCCTCGGCCTCACCCAGAGCGGGCACCCGCAGCAGGCCGCAGGCGCGGTGGACTGGCTCACCCAGAACGGCGCCGCCTGGACGAAGGGCGGCACCGACGCGGGCGCCGCCGCGACGCTGCTCCTGGTCTCCCAGGCCGCCCAGCGGGACACGGCCGCGCTGGTGCAGCAGCTCACCGCGCTCGGCCCGGCGCCGAAGGCGACGGCCCCCGCCTCGGCCGCTGCCACGACCGCTCCGGCGGCGGAGAAGAAGAAGGACGGCGGCATCGGCCAGTACTGGCTGATCGGCATCGGCCTGCTCATCGGCATCGGGGGAGGCCTCATCCTGAGCCTCCAGCGCAAGCGCGCCCCGAAGCTGTGACGTCCGCGCGCCTCCCTGCCGTCGGCGGCCCGGCGGTCCCGACGCCGACGGCGGGCGGAGCGGGGTCGGCGTCGGCGCCGGGTGGGCTCACCGGGCTCACCGGTGAGCCGGCCTCCGCACCCCTTGGCGGCACGTCCGATGGGGCGACGTCCCACCACGCCACCGCCCCCGCCACCGCCCCCGTCAGGCGGCTCGCCGCGCTCCTCACCGGCCTCCTCGCCGTGCTGCTCGTCGCCGGCTCCGCCGTGCCCGCCGAGGCGGCGTCCGGGTACCGGTACTGGTCGTTCTGGAAGGGCACCGACGGCGGCTGGGCCTACCAGCAGCAGGGGCCCGCGGTCCACGTCCCGGCGGACGGGAGCGTCGACGGGTGGCGGTTCGCCGTCAGCCCGGACGGCGGGCAGAACGCCGCGCAGCCCCGCGGCGCCGCCGACTTCGCCACCCTCTGCGCGGGCACGCCCCCGCAGCAGGGCCGCAAGCGCGTCGCCGTCGTCCTCGACTTCGGCACGGCCGACGACGGCGCCTCCGCCGAGCAGCCGCCCGAGCAGCGCACCGCCTGTGCCACCGTCCCCGCGAACGCCACGTCCGCCGAGGTCCTCGCCGCCGCGGCGCCGCCGCTGCGGTACGACACCAACGGCCTGCTCTGCGCCATCGCCGGTTACCCGAAGGCCGGTTGCGCCGACCAGGTCGGCACCGGCGCGAAGTCGGACGGCGCGAAGGCGGACAGCAGCGCGGCGGCCAAGGACGGCGGCAGCGGCCCGGACCTCGGCCTGATCGCCGGCGGCGCCCTCGTGGCCGTCCTCGCGGCCGGTGCCGTCCGGCAAGCGCGCCGCCGCCGTCCCCGATGACGGCCACGAGATCCCCCGCCATGCGCGTTCCCCGTCAACTGCACCCCGGCGCCTGGTGGTTGTGGGCACTCGGCCTGGGCGCCGCGGCCACCCGCACCACCAACCCGGCGATCCTGCTGCTGCTCGCCGCCGTCGCCGGCTACGTCGTCGCCGCCCGGCGCGGCGACGCGCCCTGGTCACGGTCGTACGGCGCCTTCCTGCGGCTCGGCCTGTTCGTCCTCGGCCTCCGGCTGCTGTTCGCCGTGCTGCTGGGCTCGCCGATCCCCGGGACGCACGTGCTGTTCACGCTGCCCGAAGTGCCCCTGCCCGTCTGGGCGCAGGGGCTGCGGGTCGGCGGCCGGGTCACCCTGGAAGGCCTGCTGGCCGCGCTCTACGACGGGCTGCGCCTGGCCACGCTCCTGGTGTGCGTCGGCGCGGCGAACGCGCTCGCCAGCCCGGCCCGCCTCCTGCGCGCCCTGCCCGGCGCGCTGTACGAGGCCGGGGTGGCCGTCGTCGTGGCGATGACGTTCGCGCCGAACCTGGTCGCCGACGTCCAGCGGCTGCGCGCCGCCCGTCGACTGCGCGGCCGGACGGACAAGGGTGTCGCCGCCGTGCTGAGCGTCGGACTGCCCGTCCTGGAGGGCGCGTTGGAGCGTTCGGTGGCACTGGCCGCCGCGATGGACACCCGCGGCTTCGGCCGCACCGCCGACGTCCCGC
The DNA here is from genome assembly GCF_036322405.1 of Streptomyces sp. SP17BM10. NCBI lineage: Bacteria > Bacillati > Actinomycetota > Actinomycetes > Kitasatosporales > Streptomycetaceae > Streptomyces > Streptomyces sp. SP17BM10. Next base: position 92,420 of record NZ_JAQYXB010000669.1, read on the forward strand.
AGCGCCTCGCACGGGCGACGGCCGCGCTCACCCTGTCCGGGCTGCTGGGCATCTGCCTGGCCGCGTACGGCCTGCTGACCGCCGGGGGCGCCGGCTGGGCGCCGCCCGTCCTGCTGATCGGCCTGGCCGCCGCCTTCGCCGGGCTGCTCCTGGGCGGCCGACGGTCCGTCAGGACGCGCTACCGGCCCGACCCCTGGGCCCTTCCCGAGTGGCTCACCGCCGGGTCGGGCGCCGCCGTCGCCGCGCTCACCGTGTACCTCTCCACCCGCGATCCGGCCGCCTTCGCACCCACCGTCGTACCGCCGAGCGTCCCCGTGCTGCCGGTGGCCGCCGCCCTCGCCGCACTCCTGGGCCTGGTACCGGCGTTCGCCACCCCGACCCCGCCCCGGAGGGCTTCGTGATCACCTTCGAGCAGGTCTCCGTCCAGTACGCGGACGCCGCCGCCCCCGCCCTGAGCGGCCTCGACCTGACCGTCCCCGAGGGCGAACTCTGCCTGCTGGTGGGCCCGTCGGGCTCGGGCAAGTCCACCCTCCTGGGCACGGTCAGCGGGCTCGTCCCGCACTTCACCGGCGGCACCCTGCACGGCCGGGTCACCGTCGGCGGCCGGGACACCCGCGCCCACCGCCCGCGCGACCTGGCCGACCTGGTGGGCACGGTGGGCCAGGACCCGGTCACGCACTTCGTCACCGACACCGTCGAGGACGAACTCGCCTACGGCATGGAGTCCCTGGGCCTGCCGGCGGACGTCATGCGCCGCCGCGTCGAGGAGACGCTCGACCTGCTCGGCCTCGCCGACCTGCGCGACCGAGCGCTCGGCTCGCTCTCCGGCGGCCAGCAGCAGCGCGTCGCGATCGGCTCGGTGCTCACCGTCCACCCGCGCGTGCTGGTGCTGGACGAGCCGACCTCGGCGCTCGACCCGGGCGCGGCCGAGGAGGTGCTGGCCGTGCTGCAGCGGCTCGTGCACGACCTCGGCACCACCGTCCTGATGGCCGAGCACCGGCTGGAGCGCGTCGTCCAGTACGCCGACCAGGTGCTGCTGCTCGCCCCGGGCGCCCCACCCGTCCTCGGCGAACCGGCCGACGTCATGGCGCACTCCCCCGTGCACCCGCCGGTGGTCGGCCTCGGACGGCTCGCCGGCTGGCAGCCGCTGCCGCTGTCCGTGCGCGACGCCCGCCGCAAGGCCGCACCGCTGCGCGAGCGGCTCGACGGACGCCGCCCGACCGCCGCACCGGCCCCCACCGGCCCCCCGCTCGCCACCGCCGACCGCCTCGCCGTCCGGCGCGGACCGGTCGCGGCGCTGCGCGGCGTCGACCTGGTGCTCCGCCCCGGCGAGATCAGCGCGCTGATGGGCCGCAACGGCGCCGGCAAGTCGACGCTGCTGGGCAGCCTCGTCGGCCTGCACGCGCCCGCCTCGGGCACCGTCCGGGTGGGCGACCGCACCCCGCACCGCACCCGGCCCGCCGACCTGATCCGCCAGGTCGGCCTCGTCCCGCAGGACCCGCGCGACCTGCTCTACGGCGAGAGCGTCACCGCCGAGTGCGCGGCGGCCGACACCGATGCGGGCGCCCCCGCGGGCACGTGCCGCGCGCTGGTCGAACGCCTGCTGCCCGGCATCGCGGACACCGCTCACCCGCGCGACCTGTCCGAGGGCCAACGGCTCACGCTCGCCCTGGCCGTCGTCCTCACCGCCCGGCCCCCGCTGCTCCTGCTCGACGAGCCCACCCGCGGCCTCGACTACGCGGCCAAGGCCCGGCTGGTGGAGATCCTGCGCGGCCTCGCCGCCGAGGGCCACGCGGTGCTGCTGGCCACCCACGACGTCGAGCTGGCCGCCGAACTCGCCCACCGCACGGTGATCCTGGCCGAGGGCGAGGTCGTCGCGGACGGCCCGACGGCCGAAGTCGTGGTCTCCTCCCCCGCGTTCGCCCCACAGGTCGCCAAGGTGCTGGCCCCGGGCCCGTGGCTCACCGTCCCGCAGGTGGCGGAGGCGCTGGAAGCATGAGTCGCCCCGTGCCCTTGGGCCGCCGATCGACGGCGGCACTGCTGCTGGTGTCCCTCGTCGGCGTGACGGCCTTCGGCTGGCCGCTGCTCGCCTCCACCAAATCCGCCCTGGTCGGCCACTCCGCCGACGCTCCCTGGCTGTTCGCGCTCCTCCTCCCCCTCCTCCTGGCCGTCGTCGTCGCCCAGATCAGCGAGGGCCGGTCGGCGGGCGGCGGCGCTCCGGGTCTGGACGCCAAGTCCGTCGCGCTGCTGGGCGTCCTGGCCGCGGCGGGCGCCGCGCTGCGCCCGCTCGGCGCGGGCACGGCGGGGCTGGAGCCGATGTTCTTCCTGATGGTGCTCTCCGGCCGCGTCCTCGGCCCCGGGTTCGGCTTCGTCCTCGGCTCGCTGTCGATGTTCGCCTCGGCCCTCCTGACCGGCGGCGTCGGCCCGTGGCTGCCGTTCCAGATGCTCGCGATGGGCTGGGTCTGCCTGGGCGCCGGCCTCCTGCCGGGCGCCGCCGGTCTGCGCGGTCGCCGCGAACTCGCCCTCCTCGCCGTGTACGGCGCTGTCGCGTCCGTCCTCTACGGCACGATCATGAACCTCCAGGGCTGGCCGTACATCGGCGGCCTGGCCGGCAGCATCTCCTTCGTCCCCGGCGACCCGCTCCCCGCCAACCTGGTCCGCTTCGCCGCCTACTGCCTGACGACGTCCCTGGGCTGGGACCTCCCGCGCGCCGCGCTCACCATCACCCTGTGCCTCACCCTCGGCACCCCCGTCCTGCGCGCGCTGCGCCGCACCACCCGCCGCGCCGCCTTCGCCGCCCCGGTGGCCTTCCGCCCGCCTGCCGAAAAATGACGGAGGGGACGGACCAGGCTCCCCCAGTCTTTCCGATCATGCGTTCCATACGACTGGCCGCGCTGCTCCTCGGCGCCCTCACCCTGACCGCGGCTTGCACCGACTCGCCCGCGCCCCGCCCGGTCGCCTCCACCGAAGCCGAGCCGTCGCCGGAGGCGAGCTCGCCGGCACGACCGGCGGCACCGCCCGGCGCTCGTGCACCGTCCCCGTCGGCGTCCCGATCGCGTTTCCCCTGGTGAACCTGTTCGGCCAGGCCTCCGACTGCTACGGCTTCATGGACGCGGCCAAGAGCAGCGCAACCCTGGACGGCGATTCCCTGACGCCCGAGACGCTCGACGCGACCCCGATCAGGATGTATGCCGTCCCCGGCAACCCGTTCACCTCCAAGACCCAGGCCAACACCTGGTCATGCGGCCTGTGGGTGCGCCTGGATCCCCTCACGCCGGGCAGCCACGAGCTGACCCTCCGGGGCGAGTCCGGCGCGTTCTCCACCCGCGTGGACTACCGCCTCGACGTCGCCGATCCGACGCCGACCGGCACCCTGACCCCTGACCCCTGACCACGCCGACCGGGAGCAGCTACGCGGCGACCTGTCGGGCGGCGCGGCCCCATGGCCGGGGCGCGCACACCAGACCGAGCAGGCAGCCCGCCGTCAGCCCCGCGCCGTGGTTGTTCCGCATCAGGCACAGGAACAGCCCGCAGGCCGGGACGAGCAGGACGAACCACGAAGCCTGCCACCGCCCCCGCAGCAGGCAGCCCACGGCCAGCGCGCCCAGCAGACCGCAGATGGCGACCGAGTCCCCGCCTCCGTCGGGAGACCAGCCCGCCAGGCTGACCACGTGGGCCGCCACGCCGGAACCCAGGAACACCGCCAGGGTCCACCCGCGCCCGAGCACCGACTCGGCGACCGCCCCGATCACCAGCAGCGCCGAGAGGTTCATCGCGATCTGCGCCCAACCCGAGGACTGCACCAGCAGCGCCGTCCCGGCCCGCCACCACTGACCATCCGTCAGCGCACCCGGTCGGCGTTCCAGCTCGCCGATCACCGACGGAGCCACGGACTGGACCACCGCCATCACCGCCATCACCACGAACAGCGCGGACGTGACCCACGGTCGCCGCGCCCACGCCGCGCGGACCACCGCCGCCACCTCGCCCGGCCCGCCGCCGTCCCCGGCCGCTCCTCCGACCAGTACCAATGTCCGCAGCCCCACACCCACCACCACGGCAGCGCTCGCGTACAACCCGATCGCATGCGGCGACATCGGCCCGCCCCCCGTTCGAACACACCGGGACACACCGCCCCGGCCAGTCGCCCATCCTCCCGCTGCGACCGGGCCGCCCGCCAGAGCCGACGATCACCGGGCGTGCGTGCCCTCCGTCATGCCGGACCGTCGCGCTCGCGGGCGACCGCCCCGGCCCTGGCCAGCGATGATGTGACTTTCGATGACCGCGGGGGGACGGATGGCTCTCACGGTCTCGTGGGTGCGGCCCGTCGGCCTCAGCGCGGCCCGGCCGGGCTGCCGATCCGCAGCAGATTGCCACTGCGGTCGACCAGCGCGAACTCCCGCATCCGGTGGCCGGTGTCGGCGGGCGGCATCAGCCGGCTGCCGGTGGCCCGGTCGGTGGGCACTCCGAGCCGTGCCCAGTCGCGGTGCAGCGCGTCCGCGTCCCGGACCCGCAGGTAGCAACTGCCGGCCGTGGCCAGCGGGTCCACCCCGGGGTCGTGACGGAAGTGCAGTTCGACCGCGCCCCGGACGACGATCAGGTAGCCGTCCTCCCCGTCCCAGCGCCCGCGCGGCTCGAAGCCCAGACGGGAGTAGAACTCCGAGGTCTCGTCCAGGTCCCGGCTCGGCAGGATCGGCACCGCGTACTCGACGCGCTCCTCGCACTCATCCATGGCGCCACCGTAGGGCATCCCACTCGTCGTACGGCCCGAGGGAGCCTCCCGGAAGGACTGAGAAGAGCCAAACGCGCATCCGTGGGTGTCCCCCGCCACGTGGCCGGGGGCCCAGGTGAAACCAGACCCCCGGGTGCGACCCCAGGCCGGACGGCACCGAACAGCCAAACGGCGCGCCCCGGTTGGGGGGCGCGCCGTTCGTTCGGACAACCACTCAGGCCTTCGGGCCCGCAGACTGGACGACCTCGAAGGACCAGAGGGTGGAGCCGGAGGCCGCGGGGCGCTTCGGCGCCTCACCCTCGCCGCCGTGCTGGTGGGCCGCCTTCATCGGGCCCTCCATCCAGGCCTTGAAGTCCTCCTCGCTGCGCCAACGGGTGTAGACCAGGTACTGGTCGGTGCCCTCGACCGGGCGCAGGAGCTCGAACCACTCGAAGCCGTCGGAGCCCTCGACCGCGCCGGCGCGGGAGGCGAAGCGCTGCTCCAGCACCTCGCGCTGCTCGGCCGGGACGGTCAGTACGTTGATCTTGACGACGGACATGCTGCTCCTTCTCTCGGGTGCTTCGAGCAGTCTCCTACACCTCACGCGATCCACGACGGGAGCATGCGCTCGTCGTCCTTCGGCGCGAGCGCGCAGGCACCCTCCGGGGTGACGGCGTCCGGGTTGTAGGCATGGGCGGGCGACAGACCCGCGACGACGGCGGTGAAGCCGTCCGCCGTCGAGATCTGCCGAGCCACGTCCGCGGGGAAGACCACGGTGTCCCCGGCGGAGACGGAGAGCGTTTCGCCGGCCAGGTCCACGGACGCGGAACCGCTCAGAAGCGTCCAGATCTGCTCGACGTCCATGGCGTGCAGCGGCCCCCGCTTCCTGGCCGCCATGTCAACGTGCCACATGGCCAGTGCAGTCGAGCACTGGGTCGGCGAGGCGTAGGTGGTCATGACGGCGTTCGGCGTCTCGGTGCGGCGCGCGTCGGCGTGACGGATCACGGGCATGGCGAAGGAACCCCCTAAGATGGACAATGTCGTTGTCTATATGGTCAATGAGGTTGTCTATCGTGTCAAGCGAACCCGCCCCGCCCGGCTTCGAGCTGCCGCTGCGCCTCCTGCTCGCCTTCCGGACGATCATCGACGAGCTGCACGAGCGCCTGGCGGACGAAGGCCACCCCGACGTGCGGCCGATGCACGGCTTCGTGTTCCAGGCGATCGGGCCGCACGGCACCACCGCCGTCGAGCTGGGCCGCCGCCTCGGGGTGTCCAAGCAGGCCGCCGGGAAGACCGTCGAGAACCTGGAACAGCTCGGCTACATCGAACGCGGCAGCGACCCCGCCGACGCGCGCCGCAAGGTCGTCCGCCTCACCGCGCGCGGGGTGGACTGCCTCGCCCGCTCGGCCCGGATCTTCGACGAGCTGCGCGCCCAGTGGTCCGCCACCCTCGGCGAGGAACACCTCCGGCAGGTGGAGGACGGCCTGCGGCGCCTCGCGCCCGGCGATCCGTTCCGCCTCGACACCCCACGGTGGTTCGGCGCACCGTAGGAAAAGGCCGTAGGAACAGTCAGAACGACCGCCCCTCGCCCCGGTAGGGCGGCTCCGGGCCCACCGGGTCGGGGCGGTCGCGCGGGTCGGCGCAGAGGCCGGAGCTGAGCCGGGTGAGCAGGTCGGCGAGGTCGGCGTACTGCTTCTCGTCCCAGTCGCCCAGCAGCTCGGACAGCTGGGTGCGCCGGGCCGCGACGAGCTTCAGCGCGGCCTGCTCCCCCGGTTCGGTGAGCCACAGCGGCAGCCCGCCGTGACGCGCGGCCAGCCCGCGGCCCTCGACCTCGCGGACGGCCTCCTCGATGACGGCGATCGGCACGACCCGCCGCTCGGCCAGCTCGGCGGGCTCGGCGGAGCCGTGCTGGTGCATCTGGAGGAGCAGCCAGCTGGAGGCGGGCAGCAGGTCCAGGCCGGCCGTGGCGGTGATCCGCCGGAACAGGTCGCGCCGGGCCTCACGGGTGCTCAGCACCGAGAGGGCGCGGGCGATCTCGTCCAGCGAGGAGCGCTCCACCGGGTTGAGGCCGATGGACTCGCTCAGGTCCGGTGCCGTCACGGTGGTGCGCAGCGGCTGCTCGCGCAGGAACAGCGACAGCACGAAGGCGACCAGCGCGACGGGCACCGCGTACAGGAACACGCGCGTGATCGACTCCGCGTACGCGTGGTGGACGCTCTCCTGCACGGCGGCCGGCAGGCTGGTGATGACGCGCGGGTCGGTGCTGATGGCCTCCGGGTTGAAGCCGGGCGGCAGTGTCACACCCCGCAGCGCGTCGGCGAGCCGGGAGCTCAGACCGCTCGCGAAGATCGTCCCGAAGATGGAGACGCCGAACGAGGCACCGATGGAACGGAAGAAGGTCGCGCCCGCGGTGGCGACGCCGAGGTCCTGGTAGCCGACCGAGTTCTGCACGATCAGCACGAGCACCTGCATCACCAGGCCCAGCCCGAGGCCGAAGACGAGGAAGTAGAGGCTCATCTCCCCCGTGCCGGTGTGCTCGTCCAGCCGGGACAGGAGCAGCAGGCCGACGGTGGTGACGGCCGTCCCGGCGATCGGGAAGGCCCGGTAGTGCCCGGTGCGGGCGACGATCTGGCCGGAGCCGATCGAGGTGGCCAGCATGCCGAGCACCATCGGCAGCATGTGGATGCCGGACATGGTCGGCGAGACCTGCAGGACGACCTGGAGGAAGGTCGGCAGGTAGGTGAGCGCGCCGAACATCGCGAAGCCGACGACGAAGGAGATCACCGCGACCAGGCTGAAGGTCCGGGAGCGGAACAGCCGCAGCGGCAGGACGGGTTCCTCGGCCGTCCGCTCGACCTGCACGAAGGCCACCAGCAGGACGAGCCCCAGCACGCCGAGCCCGACGATCTGCCAGGAGCTCCACGCCCACGTGGTGCCGCCGAGCGAGGTCATCAGCACCAGGCAGGTCGCGACGGCGGCGATCAGCACGGTGCCCGGGTAGTCGATCCGGTGCTCGCGCCTGACGTCGAGACCGTGCAGCACCGCCGCGATGACGATCAGGGCGACCACGCCGACCGGCACGTTGACGTAGAAGACCCAGCGCCAGCTGAGGTTGTCGACGAACAGGCCGCCCAGCAGCGGCCCGAGCACGCTCGTCACGCCGAACACGGCGCCGAACAGGCCCTGGTACTTGCCGCGGTCGCGGGGCGGGACGAGGTCGCCGACGATCGCCTGCGAGAGCACCATCAGCCCGCCGCCACCGAGGCCCTGGAGTGCCCGGAAGGCGATCAACTCGCCCATGTTCTGGGCGATTCCGCAGAGCACCGAGCCGAGCAGGAAGATCACGATGGACGCCTGGAAGAAGCGCTTGCGGCCGTACATGTCGCCGAGCTTGCCCCAGAGCGGGGTGGCCGCGGTCGAGGCGAGCATGTAGGCGGTGACGACCCAGGAGAGGTGTTCCAGGCCGCCGAGGTCGCTGACGATCGTGGGCAGCGCGGTGGACACGATGGTCTGGTCGAGCGCGGCGAGCAGCATCGCCAACAGCAGGGCGCCGATCGGCATCCAGAGGTTGGGGACGGTGACCGCCGGCGGGCCGGGCCCGGCGGCCGGGCTCCCGTCCGACGCGGCGTGGGGGTACCCCCGAGGAGGGTCCGTCATGGCGCCTCCTGACGTCTGCGTGGGGTCACGGGTCCGGCGGGAGCGGGCGGGCCGGCGGATGATCACTCCCAGCCACCATGGTGTCAGAATTGCCCTGCTTTGCGCCGCCTGATTGAGCCGAACGTAAGCACCCCACCCGTCCATCGAGCACGCCCTGTTCACCCGGTGCCAACCACCACCAACCGGCACAACCCCACCGCCGACGGCCGGACGGCCCTGTCCACCCTCCGGGACGTCCTGCATAATCAGGCCCGATCGCGCGACCCGGAACCGCCCGGCCGCGCGTCCGAGAGCACGGGAACCGAGAACCGAGAACCGAGGAGGGCCGGCGATGCCGGACCAGCACTGCCCGACGTGCGGCACCGCACGCTCCACGGGGTGCGGCTGCCTCCCGGACCGGAGTCTCGACGAGACCGCCGTCCTCCCGCACGTCGAGGGCCCGCCACTGGTCCGCCCGTACGTGCCGCAGGCGGCGGGCCAGGTCGCGGATGGCCCCCCGCAGGCCGCACCGCCGCACGCCGCCCATCCGGCCGCGCCCCCTCTCGGGCCCGATGCGGACGCCTACGCCACGACGGTGCTGCCGCCCACGCCGGGGCCCGACGCGGACGCCTACGCCACCACCGTGCTGCCGCCCGTCCCCGGCGCCGCCCCGGAGGGGTACGCCCCGAGCGGGTACGCAGCCGACGAGTACGCCCAGGACGGCTACGCGACGACCGCCATGTCACCCGTCCCGCCCGGGCCCGGGGACGACCTCGGCTACTTCCCGTTCGACACCCCGGACCACGAGCCCGGCCCGGAGGCCGCCTCCGTCGCCGGCCGGGCCGCCCGGAGGGCCGCCGAGCAGGCCGAGCAGAGCCCGCTCGCCCGGCACAAGCTGCTGATCGCGGGCGTCGGCGCGGGCCTGCTGGCGCTGACCGTCGGCCTCGCGTACGCCGTGACGCCGTCGTCGGAGCCGGCGCAGAAGGCACTGCCCGCGCCCACGTCGCTCGTCCCCGCGCCCTCGGATCCCTCCACCGGTCCCGCCCCGCAGCCGAGCTCCCCGGCGCCGACCAGCGACACCCCGAGCCCGACCCCCTCCCGGACGGCCAAGCCGAGCCCGACGAAGACGCCGACGCCCACGCCGTCCCACACGCCGACCCCGACGCCGACCCCCACCCCGACGCCGACGCCGACCCCCACGCCGACGCCCACGCCCACCCCGACGCCGACCCCGACCCCCACGCCGCGTCTCCTGCAGCTCGGGATGTCCGGGGCCGACGTCAAGGCGATGCAGCAGCAGCTCTACGCCGCCGAGTGCGGATTCGTCGACAAGTCGATCGTCACCGGCACCTTCGACTACTGGACCCAGTCGGTGCTCACCAGCTACCAGAAGGACAACCGGATCAAGGGCGAGAACGGCGTCTACGGGCCGAAGACCCAGGCCGTCCTGGCGGCCGACCCCGGCTGCTGACCCGCTCCGGGGGGACGTCAGCCCGTGATGGCCCCGACGATGCTGACGCCCGCCAGCACCACCATGATCGCCGCCGCGACGCGGACGATCAGCTTCATCGGCACGTGCTTCAGCAGCTTCTGCCCGCCCACGATCGCGATCCCGCCGACCGCGCACAGCGCCAGCCACGAGCCGAGGCCGACGGCCAGCGGATCGGCGTACTTGGCGGCCAGGTTGGCGGTCATGATCTGGGTCAGGTCGCCGAACTCGGCCACCGCGACGACCACGAAGCTCGCCCCGGCGACCTTCCAGAAGCTGCTGGAGGACGGCTCCTTGGCGGCGTGCTCGTCATCGTCGCCGCCGCCGTGGAAGAGCAGCATCGCGGCGCCGGCCAGGAACAGCGCGCCGGTCACGCCCTCGACCCAGCGGTGCGGCAGGAGCGAGAGCAGGTGCCCGGCCACCAGGGCGAGGCCCACCTGGAGGGCGAAGGCGGCGGCGATGCCGGCGAAGACGTAGCTCGCGCGGTACCTGGTGCCGAGGACCAGACTGGCCAGGGCGGTCTTGTCCGGCAGCTCGGCCAGGAAGATGATGCCGAACGTCAACGCGGCTACGGTCACACTCATCGGAGGATTCCCTCGGTCGGGCCGCCGGCCCGCGGCAGCTCCGTCAGGGGACGCCTCGGCCCGACAGCACTGGAAACGGTCACAGCACTGCGGCCGAAGGTCTCGCCGGCACCGGTCTCACGACCGCGTGCCCCGGGCGCCGGGCCCCTGGGGGCCAGTATGTCGACGGTCCGGTGGAGGGCTACTCCCCTTCAACGCCGTCCAGATTACCCGACGCCGGACGGGCTCCCCACCCGGCGGGAGGTCGGCCGCCGCCACCAGCCCGCGCCCGACCAGCTCCAGGACCACCGTGATCGCGACCGCCTCCACGGCCAACAGGCCGACCAGAACGAACAGTTGGACCGCACCGGCCTGCACAGGGGAGGCCCCGCCGAGCAGCATGCCGACGAAGGCACCGGGGAGCGTCACCAGGCCGACCGTCCGCGTCTGGTCCAGGGCGGGGACGAGCGAGGTCGCGGCGGCCGTGCGGCAGATCTCCAGCCGGGCGTCGCGCTCCTCGAAGCCGAGCGCCAGCGCCGCCTCCACCTCGCCGCGCCGCTGCCGCAGCTCGTCCAGGGAGCGCCGCCCGGCGAGCGAGGTGGCGGTGAGCCCGCCGCCGATCAGGATCCCCGCGACCGGGATGACGGACAGGCCCTTCGGCGGCAGCAGCCCGACGGCCAGCAGCAGGGCGAGCACCGGCAGCACCCCGGCGCCGATCGGGGCCGCCGCCCACACCCAGCCCGGCCCCTCGGTCATCCGCCGCCCGGCGGTGCGCACCGCGACGGTGAACATCAGCAGCACGAACAGCGCCGACCACCACAGCGAGCCGACCACCCAGGTGATCACCGCGGCGACGGCCGCCAGTTGCACCACCGCCCGCAGTCCGGCCCGCAGCACCGCGTGCCCGTGCCCCAGCAGGCCCCACGCGGCCACCGCGACGGCGACCAGCAGCAGGACGGCGGTCACCACCCCGAGCGCCGGGGTGACGGGCAGCAGCTGTCCGCCCGACGCGGCAACGGTCCCGTGGGACAACGGGCGTCAGACCCAGCTGGTGAACCACATCCGGTCCTGCCAGGACGTCAACGGGATCACCTCCGCCGTGTAGAGCGGATAGAAGAAGGCGAAGCACCCGACGATCGCGAGCACGATCAACCCGGCCGCCGCCGCCCCGATCCGCCGCCGCTCGGGGGTGCTGCCGGCCGGGCCGAGGATCGCGCCCAGCATCTGGGCGACGGCCAGGCACAGGAACGGCACCAGCACGACCATGTAGAAGGAGAAGACCGTCCGCTCCTGGTACTGGAACCAGGGCAGGTAGACCCCGGCCACCGCGCACAGCACGGCGCCCGAGCGCCAGTCGCGGCGGAAGAACCAGCGCCACAGCAGGTAGACGAGCGCGAAGCAGGCCGTCCACCAGAGCAGCGGCGTGCCGAGCCCGAGGATCTGCGCCGAGCAGCCGCCGGGCGCGGTGCAGCCCTTGGTCCCGACCGGGACCTGCTCCCAGTACATGGAGACCGGGCGGCCCACGACCAGCCAGCTGAACGGGTTGGACTGGTAGGTGTGCGGGGTGCTCAGCCCGGTATTGAAGTCGTACATCTGCGAGTGGTAGTGCCACAGGCTGCGCAGCGGCGCGGGCACCCAGCCCATCGGGACCTGCGGCAGCGGGATGCCGAGGACGCTGTCCGGCGAGAGCCCGGGGCGGCCGTCGGCCCAGTGCCGGTCGTACCCGCCGCCGTTGGCGCCGTTGGCCAGCCAGCCGCTCCAGGCGCCGACGTAGACGACGACGGCGGAGCCGACCATGGCGAGGAAGGCGGGGACGGCGTCCCGGCGCAGCATCGAGCGCCAGGGGTGGCGGGCGCCGGCGGCGCGGCGGCCGGACTGGTCCCAGAGCACGGTCAGGATGCCGAAGGCGGCGAGGACCATGACGCCGTTCCACTTGACCGCGGCGGCGGAGCCGACGAACACTCCGGCGGCGATCCGCCAGGGCCGCAGGCCGAGCCGGACGGCGTCGCCCTCGGTGACCCCGGCCAGCCGGGCGCGCACGTGGTCGCGGTCGATCAGCAGGCTGCCGAACGCGGCCAGGACGAAGAACATCTGGACGCCGTCGAGGAGCCCGAGCCGGCTCATCACCAGCTGGAGGCCGTCGACGGCCATCAGGAGGGCGGCGGTGCAGCCGATCAGGGTGGAACCGAAGAGGCGGCGGCCGATGCGGGCGAGCATGAGCACGGTGACGGTGCCGAGCAGGGCGGTCATGAACCGCCAGCCGAAGGGGTGCAGGCCGAAGAGCTGCTCGCCGACGGCGATCACCCACTTGCCGAGCGGCGGGTGGGCGACGAACTCCGGGGCGGAGGTGAGCGGGACGCCCTGCGGGACGGCCAGGACGTCGGCGTTGGCGTGGTCCGGCCAGCTGCCCTCGTAGCCCTGCTCGAGCAGGGACCAGGCGTCCTTGGGGTAGTACGTCTCGTCGAAGACGAAGGCGTTGGGGTAGCCGAGGTTCCAGAACCGCAGCAGGCCGGCGAAGAGCGCGACGCCGATCGGCCCGAGCCAGCCGAACCACGCGGCCCGGTCGGCCGCCGCGGCCAGCGGCCCGCGGGGGGTCCGTTCGGGCTCCGGGGCCGGTGCCGCCGGGGGGTGCGTGAGCGCCGCTTGCGTCATAGCCTCGCCGATTTCGCCGGTGTACCGCTGTGTCCGTGGCCGCCGTGCCGGCCGGGGCCGGGCAGTCGACAGGCACTGACACTATGTGGCGGTGGTCGCGAAGCCAAGCGCGACGGGCGCCGACCAGGTGACCCGGTCGGCGCCCGTGCGCGCGTGTTCGGCGAAGGCCTGCTCAGGCGGCCGTCTGGAGCTCCCGGACCGGGATCGCGTGGACGACGGCCGGGGCCGCGTTGTCCTGCTCCGGCGTGAGGTGCGGGCGCAGCCGCAGGGCCAGGGCGACGATCAGCAGGGTGGAGCCCGCCATCGCCGCGAGGTAGAGCGGCCAGGTGCCGGAGCCGACCAGCAGCACGCCGACGGCCGGGCCGACCGCGATCGCGATCTGCTTCACCAGGGCGTAGCCGGCGTTGTAGGTGCCGAGCAGCCGGGCCGGGGCGAGGTCGGCGACGATCGGGCCCATGGTGGGCGCGAGGAGCGACTCGCCGACGCCGAACAGGGCGTAGATCGAGACGATCGCGACCGTGGCGGCCATGGTCTCGGTCCGGATCAGGCCGGCCACGAGGGCCATCGTCCAGGCGCCGAGCCAGACCACGCCGGCCGCGGCCATGGCGGTGGTGCGGCGGCGGCGCGCGGTGATCCGCACCATGAACATCTGCAGGACGACGATGGTCAGCGCGTTGGCGCCGATCGCGAAGCCGAGGGTGGAGGGCGCGGTGCCGACGGTGTCGGTGGCGAAGGCCGCGACGCCGGACTCGAACTGGCCGTAGCAGGTGAAGAAGATCAGCCCGGCGAGGATGCAGAGCCGCAGCATCGCCTTGTCCGCGACCAGGGCGCGCAGGCCGGTCGGGCCGTCGGTCCTCTCGTGGACGGGGGTCAGCTGCACCGTGGGGCCGTGACCCGTGGCGGCGCGGGCGGTGCCGGTGACGAGGGCGAGGCCGAGGAAGGTCGCCGCCTCGATCGTGAACAGCCGGGTGAGGCTGGCCGGGTCGGCCACGTTCACGATCTGCCCGCCGACCAGCGCGCCGATGCCCATGCCCAGGTTGACCAGGGTGAACTGCATCGCGAAGGCGTGCGCCCGGGTGGCCGCGGTCGAGTAGCGGACGATCATCGTGGCGAGCGCCGGCTGGCAGGTGGTGACGCCAGCGCCGAACAGGAACGAGGAGACCAGCAGGGCGGGGGTGCCGGTGGCGTGCCCGAAGGCGAACGCGCCGGTGGCGGCGAGCGCGGTGCCGGCCAGCAGGACGGGCCGGGGACCGTACTTGTCGATGCCGCGGCCGGTGAACGGCAGGACGGCGAGCGCCGCCAGCGCGAAGACGGTGAACACCGTCCCGGCCGCCAGCGAGCCCAGCCCGCGCACCTGGTCCACGTACACGAACATGTACGGCATCGTGAAGCCGCTGCCGAACGCGCTGAGCGCGTTACCGATCTGGACGCGGCGCAGCGGGCCGCCCGCCCCGCGTCGCTGCTGCCTCTGCTGCTTCACCGTGCCGGTCACCGTGCACACCCCTTCTTGGAGATTCGACTGGATACTCTTAAGTCCAGAAGATTTCAGAGCTAAAGTTTGACGAGATAAAGTCTTAGCACCAGAAGAGTGTGGAGTCAAAGGCTTAAGAGATGCACGCCCCCGTGCGACACTGGTCCGCATGACTACGGACAAGCCCGCTCCGGCCAAGCCCAAGGAGCTCGGCATCGCCGAGCAGGTGGCCGTCTACCAGCGGGAGTTCCCCACGGTGGACCCGCAGGTGGAGACCATCGTGCAGACCCTGAACCGGGTCTCGCGGCGGATGGGGGTGGCCTACGACCGGCAGCTGACTGTGCTCGGGATCACGTCCGCGGAGTGGGAGGTGCTGAAGGCGCTGGTGGTGTCCGGCAGCCCCTACCGGCTGGGGCCGGGCGACCTGGCCAAGCGGCTCGGGCTCACCCCGGCGGCGATGACGCACCGGATCGACCGGATGGTGGCCGAGGACCTCGTCACCCGGGAGCGGGACGAGTCCAACCGGGTGCGGGTGATCATCGAGCTGACCGAGAACGGCCGCGACAAGTGGCTGGAGTCGATGCGGATGGCGGCGGTGTTCGAGGAGGAACTGCTCCAGGACATCGCGGGCGAGGAGCGGACCGTGCTGTCGGCGCTGCTGGCCCGGATGCTGCGGCGCATCGAGGACGGCCAGCCGGACGCGCCCGGGCGCACCGCGGACCTCGCGTAACGACTCCGCGCATGGCTCCGGCCCGCCGGGGGAGTTCGCTCCCCCGGCGGGCCGGACGTCTACAGGTGCGAGGGTCCGTCAGGCCCTCGACCGCTCTTCGGGTCGCACCCCGGCGTCAGCAGGGGCCGTTGTCCGCCCAGACGCCCCACTGGCCGCTCTGGGTCGGGTCCTCGCCCTTGGTCCACCACTTGTTGGTGTAGTAGTGGCCCTTCCAGGAGACCTTGGTGCCGCCGGCCGCGTAGGTGGTGTTCGGGTCCCAGCTCGGGGCGGCCGGGCAGGTGACCGGGGTGCCGGTCGGCGTACCGGTCGGGGTGCCCGTGGGGGTCCCGGTCGGCGTGCCGGTGGGGGTGCCGGTCGGCGTCTGGGTCGGGGTCGCGGTGGGGCTCGGGGTGCCGGTCGGCGGGGCCGGGCAGGCCGCGGCCGAGCCGTTGGTGGCGTTCACCATCGTGTCGAACAGGGAGGTGTTGGTCCCCAGGTCGTACAGCGAGAAGGCGAAGGAGCCGCCGAGGCCGTTGCAGTGGGCGTAGTCGAGCTTGGCCTGGATCGACCGGGTGTCCTCACCGCTCCAGAACGTGGTGCCGTCGTAGAAGTACGCGGCCTTCGCGGTGTCGTCCCAGAAGGTCTTGGACGGGTTGTCGACGAAGCCCGTGAGCTCCTTGTACATCTGGATGCCGGGGACGTTGCCGGACATCGCGGCGCCGGCGGCGGGGTTGGCCGCGGGCTGGAACAGGCCGTTCTGGCCGTTGTTCGGGACGCCGGTCCAGCCGCGGTAGTAGAACGGCACACCCATGTTGATCTTGTTGGCCGGGAAGCCGCCGGGGATGCCGTAGTCCGGGTCGCCGACCGTCCACGCCTTGACGGCGTTGTCGATCGAGTACTTGCCGTGGCCCGGCTTGGCCGGGGTCATCGGGTCGTTCGGGCCGGAGTAGAGCGGGGCCTGGTGGTTGGTCGGCCCCTGGGCGTCCCAGCCGCCGTGCATGTCGTAGGTCATGACGTCGAGGAACGTGAGGTACTGGCCGATCTTGTCGGTCTCGACGTTCATGATCTTGTCCTGGCCGGCGCCGACCGCCGCCGACAGGGCGTAGGTCTTGCTGTCGGCCTTGCCCTGAGCGTCCAGCTGGTTGCGGAACTCCTGCAGCAGCAGGGTGTAGTTCTGCTTGTCGGCCGGGCTGGAGATGTTGCCGGTGTGGCCACCGCCGCCCGGGTACTCCCAGTCGATGTCGACGCCGTCGAAGATGCCGGCCGCCGAGCCGGGGCCGCCGTAGCCGGCCTCGCTCGGGAGGTTGCCCTTGATGAACATGTCGATGCAGGACGAGACCAGGTGCTTGCGCGAGGCGTCCGTGGCGGCCGCCGACGAGAAGTACTTGGAGTAGGTCCAACCGCCCAGCGAGATCAGGACCTTGAGCTTCGGGTTCTTCGCCTTCAGCTTCTTCAGCTGGTTGAAGTTGCCCGCGATCGGCTGGTTCCAGACGTCGCCGACGCCGTCGACCGAGATGTCGGCGCCGAAGCTCTTCTGGTAGTCGGCGAACGCGTCGCCCGCGCCGTCACCCGCGTTGGGGTTGTTGTCGTTCGTGTCCGCGGCCTTGGTGGCCTCGAAACAGCCCAGGTCGGTCGGGTTGATGTTGGCGAAGTCGTAGATCAGGTAGTCCAGCTTCCCGGCCACGCCGGTGTCCTGGATCGTCTTCGGGTAGTACCCGTTCGCGTAGATCGACCACTGGTCGAAGTAGGCGACCTTGATGCCGCCGCTGGTGGCGGGCGCGCCGGTGGAGTTGGTGGTCGCGGCGTTGGCCGCGCCGCCGCCGGAGAGGGCGAGGCCCGCGCCGAGCAGCAGGGAGGCGGTGGTGCCGGCCGCGATCGCGGCCAGGCTCTTCGGGCGCCGACGGCGGACGCCTTCCTGAGCCGGGGTCCCGGCCCTTTCAATGCGTGAGCGCAGCATGGGTGCGTGACTCCTGGGTGTGGGGGGTTCCGTCCGCTCCGGGGACGCCGTCCGGGGTGGGGCCGGACGACCGGGGCATGACAGATCAAGGAAGGGAATCGAGCGGGATCAGGCCGTGACGGGCACCGGGATGTGCCGAACCGGCGCCGGCGGCCGTAGGGCCACTGACGCCGGTTCAGGGGCTCCCTGCACCTGGGCAATAAAAATGGACTAGACCAACTCGCCCGTCAAGAGGGGCCGTCGGGCCTTGACCCGCGCTTAAGGTTCGCCTCCCCCACCGGCCCCCGCCCACCAGCGGGTCAGTAACGGACGGCGTTCGCCACGACCGCCTTGAGCGTGCCGGACAGGTCGCGGTTGCTCTTCGCGGTGGCCTGGGCGCTCTGGCCGGCGGCCACGTCGTCCAGGGTCACCGCCGTCGCGTCCTGCACCTGGCCGGATCCGTCCGTGAAGTTGACCTGGACCACGTACCGGTAGGACTGCTGCCCGTGGTTGGTCACCGTCAGCTGCGCCTGTGCCCTGCCGTCCGAACCGGTCGTCACCGCGCCCACCGCGACGTCGGCCTTGGCGTCCAGCCCGCCCTTGATCCCCGCGACGGCGGACGAGGCCTGCGCCTGCGCCGACGCGAGCGCCGAACCGGCCCCGCCGGCCGCCGAGGCCAGCGCCGAGGCGGCCGAGGCCGCGGCCGAGAGACCCTTGTCGATCTGGCCGGCCGCCGAGGACACCGCACTGCTCGGGCTCTGGCCTGACGAACACCCCGCCAGCGCCGCGGCTGCGACCACCACAGTGGCCAACGCCCCCGCCACCGCGCGGCGTTGGCGGCGCAGCAGCGGGGAGTCCGGCTGCTGCGCGGTGACCCGGCACGTCACCCGGGTGAGCGGCTGGCGGTCCATGGGCGGTCCCGTCCCTTCTGGTGTCCTCGGGCGCTCGGGCTCCCCGGCACGCCTCCCGGCCCACCCTCCGGGACCCCGGGCGGGGCCGCCAGCGCAGTGGCGCCTCCGGGTGACTCGGGGCGGCCGTCAGGACAGGCCCGAGCCCTCCTGCTCGTCCGCCTCCACCGCAGCCCGCTCCTCGCGCAGCCGCACGACGTGCCGGCGCCGGGCCACCACGCCGTACGCGGACGCCGCGCTCGCCACGAAGGCCAGCACGCCGACCCACGGCTGGTCGAAGGCGTGGCCGGTCGCGTGGTCGAGCGAGTACCGGCCCGGGCCGGCCAGGCCCAGCGCCAGCCCGGTCGTACCGAGGAAGGCCGGGTACTCGTAGCCGCCGGAGGTCACGAAGAAGCCGGCCGGGGCGTGCACCGCCACGGCGCCGGCCATCGTGCCGGCCACCACGGCGCCGGCCGCCGGCGTGGCCAGGCCGGCCACCAGCAGCGCGCCGCCGCCCGCCTCGCCGAGGCCGGCCGCGATGGCGCTCTCCCTGGCCGGATGGAAGCCCATGTGCTCCATCGCCTTGGTGGTGCCCTCCAGGCCACCGCCACCGAACCAGCCGAACAGCTTCTGGGTGCCGTGCGCGATCAGCACCCCGCCGACCGCGCCGCGCAGGGCCAGCAGGCCCAGGTCCCTACGGTTCAGACACATGTCGCAACCTCGTTCCCGCGGAGGTGGTCCTCCGTCCATGGGACCCGATACCGCGCACCCGTTCGAGCCGGGACCGCCATCCGGGCGAATCCTCCGGCGGCCGGGAACGGACCGCCGCCCCGGCCTGCCGCCGCGGCCATGCTGAGCGGATGTTCGTCTTCAACCTGGTCAGCGCGTTCATCACCTTCTTCGCCGTCGTCGGCCCGCCGAAGGTCCTGCTCTCCTTCGCCCGGTTGGCCGGCGCCAGGACCGCCGTGGAACTGCGGCGGCTGGCGGCCTGGAGCACGCTGGCGGCAGCCGTGATCGGGCTGCTGCTCGGTTTCACCGCCGACGGGGTGACGACCTTCTTCCACATCAGTGACCAGTCGCTGCAGCTGGCCGGTGGAACGATCTTCTTCCTCTACGCGGTGGCGCTGGTGTTCGGCGTCCACCTCGCGGAGAACCGGGAGGACGGTCACCTGCCGAACCCCATGCTGGACGGCTTCCGCCAACTGCTCCTGCCGTACGTCGCCAGCCCGCTCGGGATCACCGCCGTCCTGGTCGCCTCGCTGGCCCGGGACGACTGGGCCTGGAAGGCCTCCGTCACCGGCGCCTACGTGGCGGTCGTGTTGATCAACTACGTGTGCGTGGCCCTGCTCGCGCCGCTGCTCCAGCGCACCCACCGCACCCTGCTGGAACTGCTCTCCCGACTCCTCGGCCTGATGCTGGCGGCGGTCGGCGTCGAGCTGTTCCTGAACGGCCTGGCCGGGCTCGGGGTGCACATCGCCGAGGCGCACTGAGCCCGGCCGGGCCCTGCGGCCGGGCTCAGGCAGCCGGGCGGGCGGCGGCGAGGCGGGTCAGCACCCCGGCGATCCGCTCCCGCACCCGCGGGTCGGCGATCAGGCCGTCCGCGCCGACCGCCCCGCGCTCCAGCGGGATCCGGGCGCACGCCTCGTCCACGATGTCCGCGCCGGTGTAACCGAGGACGGTGCGCAGGGTGGCCTCGGCGCCCCCGCCGCGACCGGGGTTGGCGCAGTTGATCCAGGCCGCGGGCTTGTCGGAGATCTCGACCCCGCCCACCGTCCAGTCCAGCAGGTTCTTGAACGAACCGGGCAGCGTGCCCGCGTACTCCGGGGTGCAGATCAGCAGCGCGTCGGCGGCCTCGATCGCGGCGCGCAGCGCGGTCACCGCCGCCGGCAGCGGGTCGGTGTCCTGGTCGGGGTTGAAGTGCGGGAGCGCGGCCAGCCCGTCGTAGTAGGTGGCGCGCAGGCCCGGGGCCGCGGCGGCGAGGGCGGCGGCCGTCCGCAGCACCGTCTCGTTGGAGGATCCGGCGCGGAGGCTTCCGGTCAGCAGCAGGATGTGACGCTCGTTCGGCATGCCGAGGAACCTACTGCCCGGCCCCGGGGCCCGGCAGTGGTATTTCCGGGAGCCGCGGGACTCACGGCACGACGACCGTGCGCCATGGCACCGGGCTGGAGAGGATCATCGAGCTCGACGGCTGTCCGTAGCTGCCGAGCCGGTCGCAGAGCCGCTCGAACTCGGCCATCGTCGGCACCGCGACCAGCAGCACGCAGCACGCCCCGCCGGTGACCCGGTGCAACTGGAGGACCTCGGGCCAGTTCGCCACCTCCGGGTCGCGCAGCACGCAGCGCGGGCCGTAGCACTGGATCTGGACCAGCGCCGTGATCGGCAGCCCGGCGCGGGGCAGGTCCACGTGGGCGTGGTAGCCGGTGATCACCCCGTCCGCCTCCAGCCGGCGGACCCGTTCGGCCACCGCGGGTGCGGACAGGCTCACCCGGCGCGAGAGTTCGTTGTACGAGAGCCTGGCGTCGGCCTGGAGCTCGGCCAGCAGGCGGCGGTCGACGGCGTCCATGGCGGCTCCCGGATGGTGTGCGAGTGTCCGAAATCGGTGCTCTTGCCGATCGTAAAGGGAATCGGCGCAACGCCTCGCGAACAGCAGCCACAAAGCCCGTTGCCGTGCCCGGCGGCCATTCAATCCGGGGGCGGCACCGCCGCACAATGGGGCCCCCGGTGGAACCAGGCCGTCCGTCTGGTCACCGGGTCCGGGCCGCGGTGCCCGGCCGTCAGGAAGGATCGGGATGGGGCACGACACGGTGGAGACGCCCAGCCTGTCATTCGTCGGGGGCGGGGAGCCGGGTCGGGGGACCCCGTACGCCCGCTACGCGCGCCTGGACGAGCTGCACGGCCTGCAGCACCCGCTCAGCGAGGCGCCGGCCGAGATGTCGTTCATCGTCACCACGCAGGTGATGGAGCTGCTGTTCGGCCTGCTGCGGCACGAGTGGACGCTCGCCCAGCAGGCCCTGCGCGAGGACGACCTGCCGGCGGCGCTGGCCGCCCTGCGGCGCGGCACGCACGTCCAGGACGTGCTGACCGAGTCCTGGGACCTCCTGGCCACCATGACGCCGCAGGAGTTCAACTCCTTCCGCGCGCTGTTCGGCGAGGCTTCGGGCTTCCAGTCCTCGGCCTTCCTGCACCTGGAGTTCCTGCTCGGAAACAAGAACGCCGCGCTGCTGAACATGTACGCGGACGCGCCGGGCACCCGCGACGAGCTGGCCGCGGCGCTGCGCGCCCCCAGCCTGTACGACGACGCGCTGGCCGTGCTCGCCCGGCGCGGCCTGGCCGTCCCGCACCTGCCGTCCGAGCAGCGCCACCACGCCTCCCCCGAGGTCGAGGCGGCCTGGCGCCGGGTGTACGCCGAGCCGGAGTTCGCCGGCCTCCAGCCGCTCGCCGAGGCGCTGCTGGACGTCGCCGAGCGGGTCACCCGGTGGCGCCAGCGCCACCTGAACGCGGTGCGGCGCACGATGGGCGCCAAGCCCGGCTCGGGCGGCTCCAGCGGGCTGACCTGGCTGCGCAAGTCGGCCGACCAGGACGTGTTCCCGGAGCTGTGGTCCATCCGGGACGAGATGTGAGCGGGCAAGACGTGGGCGGACGAGACGTGGGCGGACGAGACGTGAGCGAGGGGCAGGACATGGACACGGGCGAGATCACGGGTGCGCTCACGCGCGAGGAGTGCGCGGCGCTGGACGCCGTCGACCCGCTGGCGGCGTTCCGCAAGGAGTTCGCGCTGCCGGACGGGGTGATCTACCTGGACGGGAACTCACTGGGCGCCCTGCCGGTGCGCACGCCCGAGCGGGTGCGCCGGGTGGTCGAGGAGGAGTGGGGCCGCGACCTCATCCGCAGCTGGAACGACGCCGGCTGGTTCGAGCAGCCGTACGCGCTCGGCCGCCGGATCGCGCCGCTGGTCGGGGCCGGCGCGGACGAGGTCGCGGTCTGCGACACCACGTCGGTGAACCTGTTCAAGGTGCTCTCGGCCGCGCTGCGGCTGCGCCCGGGACGCGGCACGGTCCTCGGCGACGCCGAGGCGTTCCCGACCGACCTCTACATCGCCGAGGGCGTGACCGGCCTGGTCGAGGGCGCGCGCAGCGTGCTGATCCGACCGGAGGACCTGGACGCGCACCTGGACGGGGACGTCGCCGCCGTCGTCCTGTCCCACGTGGACTACCGCACCGGCGAGCTGCTCGACATGCCCGGGATCACCGCGCGGGTGCGGGCCGCGGGCGCGCTGATGATCTGGGACGTGTGCCACTCGGTCGGCGCGCTGCCGGTCGAACTCGGCGCCGTCGGCGCGGACTTCGCGATCGGCTGCACCTACAAGTACCTCAACGGCGGCCCGGGCTCGCCGGCCTTCCTGTACGTCGCCGAGCGGCACCTGGCGGCCGGTCCGCTGCAGCCGCTGAGCGGCTGGTTCGGCCACGCGCGGCCGTTCGCGTTCGAGCCCGGGTACGACCCCAAGGAGGGCATCGGCCGGTTCCTGTGCAGCTCGCCGTCGCTGCTCGGCCAGGCCGCGCTGGAGTCCAGCCTGGACGTGTGGGAGCGCGCCGACCTGGCCGCCGTGCGGGCGAAGAGCCTCGCGCTGACCGACCTCTTCATCGCGCTGGTCGAGGGCCTGGACGGGATCGAGGTGGTGACCCCGCGCGAGCACGCCCGGCGCGGCAGCCAGGTCGCGCTGCGGTTCTCCGACGGCTACCCGGTGGTGCAGGCACTGATCGCGCGCGGCGTGATCGGGGACTTCCGCGCGCCGGACCTGATGCGCTTCGGCTTCACCCCGCTCTACCTCTCCCACGTCGACGTCTGGGACGCGGCGCAGCAGCTGGCCGAGGTGCTGGAGAGCGGCGAGTGGCGCCAGGAACGGTTCTCCCGCCGGGGCGAGGTGACCTGACCGCCCCCACGCTCGGCACCGCCGACCTGGCGGGGCTGCCTGTTCCCGCCGCACGGGCGGTGACCACGGCTCGGGCCGCCCGGTCGGGAGTGACCGGGCGGCCCGTCGTGCCGTGGGAGGTGCCTAGCTGTGGCGGCCGCGGCGGCGGGCGGCCCGCACCGCGAGCCCGCCGAGGGCCAGCAGCGCGGCGCCGGCGGCGCCGAAGACGGCCGGCGCGTTGCCGGTACCCGTCGACGGCAGCTCACCGTGGCCGTGGTGGCCGGACTCGTGCCCGGTCGGGTGCGAGCTGGTCGGGACGGGTCGGGAGGTGGACGAGCTCGCCGAGGGCGACGTACTGCTCGGCGACGGGGACGTGGTGCTCGCGGTCGGGGACGGCGACGTGGACGTCGGGGTCGGGGACGGCGACGTGGACGTCGGGGTCGCCGTCGGCGAGGTGGAGGTCGCGGTCGGGGACGGCGACGGCGAGTGCGTCGGCGACGTCGGGGAGGGGGACGGCGAGGGCGACGGGGAGGACGACTCCGACGGCGACGGGCTCGGGGTGGTCTTGCACTCCGGCAGGTCCCCGTCGAAGGGGTAGCCGTGGATCTCGTAGCCGCCCGTGCCGGTGTGGATCAGATTGCCGGCCAGGTAGACCCGGCCGTTGATGCCCGGCTGCGCGAGGGTCGTCGTGCCGCCCGGGTTGCCGGCCATGATCGAGCCCTGGAACTGGGCGCTGCCCTTGATCGTGGCGTTCGTGGCGGTGGGGAAGTTCCACATCAGCTTCGACCGCAGCTCGGTGGTCCGGTCCCCCGCCAGGCCGGTGCCCGTGTAGGTGTTGACGGTCGGGTTGTCCCCGAGCATGTTCACCACGACCGTGGCCCCGGCCGGGATGCCGGCGAAGACCAGGCCGATCTGCCCGCCGTTCGAGGCGGCGAGGTCCTGGGAGACGTTGAAGACCTGTCGCGCACTGGTGCCGTCGCCGGTGAAGGTCGCCTCGCTGGTGGTGACCTTGACCGTGCCGGTCGCGGTGGCCCGGCCCGAGCAGTCGGAGGCCTCCTCGATCCGGGTGAGCACCGCCTGGTAGGGCGCGGCGGCGTTCGGGTCCTTGATCGCCTGGCCGGTGGGATCGACGGTGACCGTACCGGAGAGGGTGCCCGCGTAGCGGACGTTGCCGAAGGCCTGGCCCTTGGAGTCGCTGCCGCCGACCAGGATCGAGTTGCCGCGCTTCGCGTCGACGTTGCCCCCGGCGGTGACGAAGTCGCTGCCGTTGGGCGGCACGACGCGCGTGCCGACGCCGACGACGCCCATGTTGTAGACGCCGCCACCGTTCTTGTCGACGGTCAGGTTCCCCAGGGTGACGATCTTCCCCTCGGCCTCGGCCGCGCGACCGTTGACCGTGTAGTCGCCGCCGGTGAACACGTTGATCGAGGCGTCCCGGCCGGTGAAGTCCCCGTTGTTCGGGGCCGGCCAGGTGGCGGGGCAGTCCGGCCCGGTGCAGGCGCCCAGCGGCGGCGCCAGCGGCGCGGCCGAGCCGACCGCCAGCACGGCGGCCATCGGCACCACGGCGAAGGCCGTGGCGACGGCGATCCGTACGGCCGTGCGGCCGAGGGGCCGTGGTGGCGCCACGGCGGTCGTCCTGTGATCCGGCGTACCGGTGCCCTGACCCATCGACGCATCCTCCACGCGTGAAAAAGGGCAGGACGCTCGGCCTGCCGCCTTCTGGTGATTCGCCATCAATCCCACTGATTCAGGGCATCCAACCCCAAATGGGATGATTCACACCCTACGCACCCTCAGATCCGGCCCCGGTCTCCGTCGAACGGCCGAGCGGGGCGAGCGGCCCCGGGCGCGCGGGCCCATGGCCTAGGTTGGGGACATGACCACCGAGGACCACGACCGGCGCCAGGACCGGCCCGCCCCGCTCGTCGCCGTCGCCTCCGCCGAGGCCGTCCTGCGCCACCCCGAGGTGGGCGAGCACCTGCTCACGGACCTCGAACGGCAGCGCGCGGCGCGCTTCCGGACGGAGACCGGGCGGTCCGACTTCACCGCCGGCCACCTCCTGGTCCGGCTCTGCGCCGCCCGGCTCCTCGACGTCGACGCCGACGGCCTCGCGCTCGCCCAGCAGTGCCCCGACTGCGGCCGGGCCGACCACGGCAAGCCGTTCCTCCCGGACCACCCGGACGTGCACGTGAGCCTCTCCCACACCCGGGGCGTGGTCGCCGCGGCGGCCGGCTTCGAGCCCGTCGGCGTCGACGTCGAACTCGCCGCGCGCGGGCGCTCGCTGGGCGAGGTCGCGCAGCGGGTGCTCGCGCCGGCCGAGCTGGCCCTCGTACGGGCGGCCCCGGAGCCGGACCGGGCCTTCCTGCGGCTGTGGGTGCGCAAGGAGTCGCTGATCAAGATCGGGCGGACCAGCATGGACACGCTGGCCGCGGTCGACCTCTCCGACCTGCCGCTGGCCGTCCCGGCGGACGGCCCGCTGCGCAGCCGCCACCGGGACCTGCACTTCGTCGACTGGACGGACCCGGCACACGGCGCCGCGGTGGCGGCGGTCAGCACGGCCGAGCCGCGGGTCGTGGAGCTGACCGCCGGGGCCTGACCCGCCGGCGGCCGGGGCCAGACCCGCGCGGTGGGCGCCGGGGTAAGCGGTGTTAGCGTGCCTGGTCGGGCGCCGGACCGCGGCCGCCCCGCCGTATCGCTGCCCACCGCCGGATTAAGGGTGTCCCCGCCATGGCCAAGTTCCTGCTGAGCCTGCACGTCCTCGCGTCGGTCCTGTTCATAGGCCCGGTCGCGGTGGCCGTCAGCATGTTCCCGCGCCGCGCGAAGGCGGCGCTGGCGGGCGGGCCCGACCAGGCCGCCGACGCCGGTGTGCTGCGGATCCTGCACCGGATCACCCAGGTCTACGCCCTGCTGGGGGTGGCCGTGCCGGTGCTGGGCATCGGGTTGGCCCAGGTGATGGACGTACTCGGGCAGTCCTGGCTGATCGTCTCGATGGTGCTGACCGCGGTCGCCGCGCTCGCCCTGCTGCTCTTCGTGCTGCCCGGCCAGCAGGCCGCCGTCGACGCGCTCGCCCCGGAGACCGGGGACGTGCAGCGCGAGAAGGCCGTCAAGGGCCTCAAGACGCTGCCCATGACGGCCGGCGTCTTCAACCTGCTGTGGGCGGTCGTCGTGGTGATGATGGTCATCCGGCCGGGGTCGAGCACCGGCGTCTGAGAGCGTCTCCGGCGGGCCCGCTCACCGCTGCGGGCCCAGCCTCCTGAGCGGGACACCCGCCCGCTTCACCGCGCGCGCGGTGATCGTCGTCTCGGCGCGCGTCACGCCGAGCGGGCCGAGGACGTCCGTCACGAAGCGGTAGAGCCCGGCGTGGTCCGGGCAGAACACCGCGGCCATCAGGTTCGTCGGGCCGCTGGTCGCCAGCACCCCGTGGACCTGCGGGTGCCGGGCCAGCGCCGCGCCCGTCCCGGCGAGGCGGCCGGGCGGCACGTCCAGCCAGAGGTTCGCGTCCACGGCCAGGCCGAGCAGCCGGGGGTCGACGGTCGCGTGGGTGCGCAACAGCCCGGCCTCGTCGAGGCGGTGCAGGCGGCGGCGGACGGTCGACTCGGGCGCGCCGACGGCCCCGGCGAGGGCGGCGTGCGGCTGCCGGGCGTCCTCGGCGAGCCGGGCCAGCAGCGCACGGTCCAGTTCGTCCAGCGGCGGGGGCGTCCGGGGGCGCGGCACGGCGGGGCGGGCGAGCGCGGCGGCCTCGTCCGCGTCCAGGTACCCGGCCTGCCACTGGCCCGCGTCCGCGAAGGCGTGCAGGACGGCGTGGGTGGTGGTCTCGGTGACGGCGGCGGTCGCGGGCAACTGCCCGTAGAGCAGGCGGTCGCGGGCGCCGGCCTCGCTCAGCATGACCGCGCCGATCTCCTGGCCGCCGAGCATCACGTCGACGAACGGGACGTCCGGGCGGTCGGCCAGCGCCTTCGCGATGGCGTCCACCGTGCCGCGCAGCACCCGTACGCGCAGCAGCAGCGCGCCGACCGCCGCGTCCTCGACGTCCGGCATCCGCACCACGCGCAGCACCCCGGCCGCGCGCAGCCGGGCCAGGCGGCGGGTGACCGTCCGGGCGGAGACGCCCAGCACCTCGGCGATCCGGACGGTCTCGGCCCGGCCGTCGACCTGGAGCGCGCACACCAGTCGGCGGTCGAGGAGGTCGAGCACCGCGTCCGGATCAGCCGTCGAGAGGTCCATGTCGTCCGATCTCCGTCACCGAGGCCCGATTGAGCGTCCTGTTCGTCCGGTCCGACGGTACTCCTTGTCCTGTACGGCCGGACGGTCCGGTCGGGAACGGGGTAGGGCGATGGACCAGGGGCGGGCTACGACGACGGAGCTGTGGGCGCTGGCCGGGGGCGTGGAGGCCGCGGTGCGCGAGGTCGGCGCGGAGCTGGCGGCGCGGCGGCCCGACGAGCCGACTCCGGCGCGCACGGCCGAGGAGGCCGTGGCGCGGTTCGCGGAGATCGACGGGCCGGCCGCCGCCGGACTGCGGGAGCGGCTCGGCTCCCTGCGCCCGGAGGCCGGGTGGCTCGACGACGAGTTCGACGGCGCGGTGCCCGCCGAGGGCGAGTGGTGGCTGTGCGACGCCACCGACGGCGCGGTGCAGTACCTGCTCGGCCTGCCGTACTGGGCCGTCACCGCGACGCTCGTCCGGGACGGCCGGGCCGTGCTGGCCGTGGTCCACGCGCCCGAACTGCTCGGCGGACGGACCTACCGCGCCGTGCTCGGCGGCGGCGCACAGCTCGACGGACGGCCGATCGCGCCGCTGCCGCGCGAGCTGGGGTCGGCCGTCGC
The DNA here is from genome assembly GCF_036322405.1 of Streptomyces sp. SP17BM10. Taxonomy (NCBI): domain Bacteria; kingdom Bacillati; phylum Actinomycetota; class Actinomycetes; order Kitasatosporales; family Streptomycetaceae; genus Streptomyces; species Streptomyces sp. SP17BM10. The sequence continues at coordinate 120,204 of NZ_JAQYXB010000669.1, forward strand.
CGCGACCAGCCAGCCGCCGACGGTCGCCGGCGACCCGGTCGCGCTGCGCCGGGCGGGCGAGTCGCTGGCCGCGATGGCCGACGCCGTCGTCGCCGTGCGCAACCTCGGGCCGACCGCCCTCCAGGTGGCCCAGGTCGGCTCCGGGCACCTCGCGCTGTTCTGGGAGTACGGCGCCGACGCGCCCAACCTGCTGCCCGGCGCGCTGGTCGCGAGCGAGGCGGGAGCGACGGTGACGGACACCGCCGGGGCGGCCTGGACGGCCGCGTCCGACGGCTTCCTCGCCGCCGCGCCCGGACTGCACGCGGACGTCGTCCGGGTACTGCGGAGCGTCAACTGACCTTTCAGGGAATCTCGTTGCCGCTTCAGACGGACGGGCCGTCCAGACCGAACAGACCCGCCGCGTTGTCGTGGCAGACGGCCCGCAGCCACTCCTCCCCCAACCCCAGCCCGGCCAGCGACTCCAGCTGGTGGACGTACCGGTACGGGATGTTCGGGAAGTCGCTGCCCAGCAGGACGCGCTCCTGCAGCCCGCGCAGGCGCGGGAGTTCGTCGCGCGGGAACGGGACGTCGGCCTCGGCGAAGTCGGTGAACGCCATCGTGGTGTCCAGCCGGACGGCCGGGTGGCGCTCGGCGAGGTCGAGGAAGTCCCGGTACTCCGACATGCCGAGGTGGGCGACCACCAGCACCAGCCCGGGGTGACGGGCCACCACCTCGCCGATCGGGCCCGGACCGGTGAACTTGCCCGGCACCGGCCCGGATCCGCAGTGCGTCACCACCGGAGTACCGCTCTCGGCCAGCAGCCCCCACACGTCGTCCAGGCGCGCGTCCGCCGGGTCGTAGCCGCCGACCTGGAGGTGTGCCTTGAACACCCGGGCGCCCTCGTCGATCGCGCGCGCCACGTACTGCACCGCTCCGGGCTCGGGGAAGAACGTCGCGGTGTGCAGGCAGTCCGGCGTGCGGGCGGCGAAGTCGGCGGCCCACGCGTTCAGCCAGGCGGCCATGGCGGGCTTGTGCGGGTAGAGCATCGACGTGAACGCCCGGACCCCGAACTCCCGCAGCCGCTCGACGCGCCGCTCCTCGGCCTCGCGGTAGGTGATCGGCCAGGGGCGGTTCACCAGCGGGCCGGCCGCGTCGAAGTACGCCCACACCTTGTCGAGGACGTTCTGCGGCATGAAGTGGGTGTGCACGTCGACGAGGCCGGGCAGGCCGAGGCCCTGCCAGAACGCCCGGACGGCCGCGGCCTCGGCCCTGTCGGTGTCGGTGTCGCGCTCGGTGTCGGTGTCGGTGTCGCGGCCGGTGTCGCGCTCGGTGTCGCGGCCGCCGTCACCGTCGCCGACGGGGTCGGTGTTCCGAGCACCGTGGTCGGTCATGCGGGCACCGGGCGGGCGCGGTCGATGATCTCCGTGACGTCGACGCCGGGCGGCAGGGTGCCGAACGCGCCGCCGTGGTCACCGCCGAGACGGCTCGCGCAGAACGCGTCGGCCACCGCCGTGCTGCCGTACCGGACCAGCAGCGAGCCCTGGAGGGCCAGCGCCATCGCCTCGACCAGGCGGCGGGTGCGGTACTCCAGGTCCGTCGGGTCGGAGAGCTGCTTGCGCAGGTCGGCGACGGCCGCGTCCAGGCGGCGGTCCGCGCCGGCGGCCGCGTCGAGCTCGCCGAGGAACGCCTCGACGCTCTCCGGGCGCTTGGCCATGGCCCGCAGTGCGTCCAGGGCGGCGACGTTGCCCGAGCCCTCCCAGATCGAGACCAGCGGCGCCTCCCGGTAGAGCCGCGGCATGCCGGACTCCTCCACGTAGCCGTTGCCGCCCAGACACTCCAGCGCCTCGGCCGCGTGCGCCGGACCGCGCTTGCAGACCCAGTACTTGGCGACCGCCAGCCCCAGCCGCCGCACCAGCGCCTCGTTCTCGTCCCCGGCGAGGGCGAGGTCGGTGGCGTGGGCCAGCCGCATGGCGACGGCGGTGGCGGCCTCGGACTCCACCACCAGGTCGGCGAGCACGTTGCGCATCAGCGGCTGGTCCACCAGGGCCTTGCCGAACGCCCGCCGGTGGAGGGCGTGGTGGACGGCCCGGGTCGCGCCGTAGCGCATGCCGGAGGCGCCGCCGACGGTGCAGTCGAGGCGGGTCATGTTGACCATCTCGATGATGGTCGGCACGCCCCGCCCCTCCTCGCCGACCAGCCAGCCGACCGCGCCGTCGTACTCCAGCTCGGCGGAGGCGTTGGACTTGTTGCCCAGCTTGTCCTTGAGCCGCATGAGGTGGAGGCGGTTGCGCGCGCCGTCCGGGAGCACGCGCGGCAGCACGAAGCAGCTGAGCCCGCCCGGTGCCTGGGCAAGCGTCAGGAAGAGGTCGGACATCGGCGCCGAGGTGAACCACTTGTGGCCGGTCAGCCGGTACGTGCCGTCCGCGTGCGGGACGGCCGTGGTGGTGTTGGTGCGGACGTCCGAGCCGCCCTGCTTCTCGGTCATCGACATGCCGGCGATCAGGCCGCGCTTGGTGCGCGGCTCACGGAGCCCGAAGTCGTACTCCGTGGAGGCCAGCAGCGGCTCCAGCTCGGACGCCAGGGACGGAGTCGCGCGCAGGGCCGGGACGGCGGCGTAGGTCATCGAGATCGGGCAGGTGTGGCCGGCCTCGACCTGGCCCCACACGAAGAACTTCGCGGCGCGCGCGGAGTGGGCGCCGGGCCGGTCGTCCCGCCAGGGCGCGGCGTGCAGGCCGTGGGAGACGGCGGTGCGCATCAGCTCGTGCCACGCCGGGTGGAACTCGACCTCGTCGATCCGGTGGCCGAAGCGGTCGTGGGTGCGCAGCACCGGCGGGTTCTCGTTGGCCAGCCGGCCCCACTCGGCGGCCTGCTCGGAGCCGGCCAGGCGGCCGAGTTCGCGCAGCTCGGGCTCGGCCCAGCCGGCGCCGGCCCGGTCCAGGGCGGCGAGCAGGGTCGGATCGGCGGCGGTGTCGTGTCCGTACGGCAGGGGCACCTGGTTGGTGACCTCATGCGTCGCTGTCATCGCGTCCTCCCAGGGCACGCAGGGTGAAGGAGACCAGGGCGGGGACCACCTCGGCGGTGGTCCGATCGGGTCCGGCCGGGGTGGTGTCCGTCGGGCCGGTTCCGGCGGGGGCGGTTCCGGCGGGGGCGGGCTCGGCGGGGGCGGGCTCGGGCTCGGGCTCGGCGGCCAGGGGGCCGGCCAGGGCCTCGCCGACCGCACCGACCAGGGCGGCGGCGGTCAGCACCGGGTCCTGGGCGGGCAGCCGTCCGGCGGCCACGGCGGCGGCTATCTCGGCGGCGATCACGTCGCGGAAGGCCCGCCGGAACACCAGGCGTTCGGCGTCCACGACCGCGTCGGCCGGCTCGACCAGCAGCGCGTACGCCAGCCGCGGCGCGCGCAGGGCGCGGGTGGCGAACGTCTCCACGACCGCGGCGATCCGCTGCTCGGGCGTCTCCCGGCGGGCGACCGCCGCGTTCACCGCGGCGATCTCGCGCGTGACCACCCGGCGGAACAACTGCACCGACAGGTCGGCCTTGTTGGTGAAGTGCTGGTAGACGCTGCCGGTGGCGATCCCGGCGCGGTCGGCGACCGCGGCCATCGTGCAGCCGCCGTACCCGCGCTCGGCGAGCAGACCGACGGCCGCCTCCAGCACGGCCTCGCGCTGGGCGTCCAGGCGGGCTTGGACGGCGGGGGTGCGTCGGTAGGCCATGGAAGTATTGAAGCACCGATTCATCACTTCGGGGAGGGATTCGGCACGCCCCCGCGCCCGACCGGAACGCGGAAGGCCGCCTCCGGGGAGGCGGCCTTCCTTCGGACGTGGCGCCCGGCTACCGCACTAGAGCGGGTGACGCTCCAGCTTCTGACCCTCCTCGTCGAGCGGGCCGAACGGCGGGATCCGGTACTGCGACGCCGGCGCCTGCGACTGGGACTGCGACTGGGACTGGGACTGGGACTGCGACTGCGACTTCGCGAGCGAGCGTGCGTTGCCCTGGTCACCGGTCAGGCCGGCCCACTCCAGCACCTTGGCGGTCGCCGCGGCCGACTCCTCGGCCGGCAGCTTGCCGATGTTGGAGCCGTGGTTGCCGCCCGGGACGGTGTAGACGTAGCAGTCCTCACTGCCCCAACCGAGCTCGAACGGCTTGGCGCCCCACGGGTCGTTGCCGCCGTAGACGAAGATGATCCGCTCGGCCTCGCGCTTCACCCAGCGGTCGATGTCGGGCATCGCCTTCGGGTTGAAGGTCGTGGGGATCTCCTTGGGCACGTACGCGCGGGGCGCGTACAGCTCCTTGTAGTCGTAGTGCAGGAGGCCCTTCAGGTACGAGACGTCGAAGTACGGCGCGCCGAGTTCGGTCGCGGCCTGGTAGTAGTACGCGGTGTACTTGGCGAGTCCCTGGTCGCTGGAGCTGGTCACACCCTCCTGCGCGTCGAACCACTTGTACAACTCGTCGTCTGTCGCGGTGGCCGCCACCGGGACCTGCGCGCAGTCCGACTGCATGCTGTACTGCCAGAAGCCCCAGACCACGTCGAGCACGCTGCCCTCGTACGCCCGGTCCGCCGAGCCGAGGACGGCGAAGGTCGAGCCGGCCGCCTTGTTGTCGGCCGCGAAGCGCGCCTCCAACCGGTCCCGGCGCACCAGCAGTTCGCGCTGGACCGCGTTGAGCGCGGCCCGGCACTCGGGGGTGCCGACGTTCTGGAAGAAGTCGGTGTACGGCGCGTCGTCGTTCACGTCGGTGTTGTTCGGCGCGACGTACGCGATCGTGCCCGCCACGTCGTCCGGATAGAACCGGCGGTAGTACGTGGAGGACATACCGCCCTTGCTGGCGCCGGTGGAGAGCCACTCGTGCCGGTAGATCTCCTTGAGCGCGGTCACGATCCGGTGCGAGTCGGCGGCCGCCTGGCGGATGCCCGCCTTGGTCCAGTCCGCCGGCTCCGGGCGCGACGGGGTGAAGTACCGGTACTCGATGGAGACCTGGTTGCCGTCGACCAGCCGGGTCGGCTCGGTGCGCGAGGGCGTGGTGCCCAGGGTGTAGCCGTTGGTGTAGAAGACGGTCGGGCGGTCGTAGCCGCGGTGCAGCACGCTGATGCGCTGCTGGAAGGTGCCCAGCCAGGGGCGGAAGTGGTCGATCGGCTGGGTGTAGGTGAGCAGGAAGTACCGGTGGTCCGCGTCGGTCGGCTTCTCCTCGGTGATGGTCATCCCCGGGATCGCCGCGAGGCGGGCCTTGATGTCCGCGGTCGGGTCGGCGGCGACGTCGCCCTGCGCGTGGGCGGCGGTCGCGGCCGCAGCCTCCGCGGACGTCGTGCCCTGCGCGAAGGTCGTGCCCTGCGCGGACGCCGTGCCCTGCGCGAACGCCGGGGTCGCCAGGCCGCCGCCAGCGCTCAGCAGCGGTATCAGCAGGGCGGAAACCAGCAGTCTTCTGAAACTGGTGCTCATCAACTCTCCATCTGGTCAACGGACATGACAGCTGCCTCATCGGCACTACTCTGCGGTGCGGTTGGTGCGGCGGCCGCCCGGTGGACGGCCGAATGGGCCGCCCGCCGGGTGGCGGGCGGCCCATCGCGGAAGGTGCTGGTCAGGGGCGGGGCAGGACACAGCCGGGCAGGGTGAGGTCGAGGACGTTCCCGGCACCGAAGCAGGGCGGGATGACGTACGTCTCCTGGGCGTAGCCGATGCCCTGGTGGACCGTCACCGTGCCGCTCTGGTCGACCTCGCACGGGTTGTTCAGGGTGCAGGACTGCCCGTTCTCGTTGATCGTGTTGTTGACGGCGACCAGCAGCCCGCTGTTCGCGTCGACCACCGGCGAGCCGGAGGTGCCGCCGATCACGTTGCAGCCGGACGTGTAGCGGACCGAGTCCTTGAACGTCCAGTCGGCCTCCCGCAGTCGGTACGCGAAGCCGTCGACCGCGCAGGAGTAGATCCGCTTCCAGTAACCGGAGACCACCCGGATGTCGGCGCCCTGGGCGGGGTGGTCGGCGGAGACGGTCAGCGGGGCGATCCCGTACTGGGCCTGGATCGTGTCGTAGCTGGAGTCCAGCTGGTAGATCGATATGTCGGTGTCGGTCATGGCGCCGTAGACCACCTTGACCGCGTTCAGCGTGCCGAGGTCGGCGCCGGAACCGTCGAGCAGCGTGAACGTCCGGCTGGACGGCTGGTCGGTGACCACCTGGCCGGGGCCGGGCATGCCGGACTCCAGACAGTGACCGTTGGACAGGACGAGTGCGGGGTCGCTGCCGGCCGACCCGGGCATCCGGACCAGTGAGCCGGAACAGTTGTCGAGCGCCACCGTGCCGGTGAAGTCGACGGCGGCGTCCGCCGGGGCGGGGGCGATGGCGGCGGCCTTGACGGCATTCGTGGCGGTCGTGGCGGTCGTGGCGGTCGTCGTGGCGTGCGCCAAGGGGGCGGCCAACGTGGTGGCTCCGGCGACCAGGACCGCGGCGAGCACGCCTATGAGCGGCTTCCTCATGAGAGACCTCTCGGTGTGGGGGTCCACCAAAGCTGTCGCGGACATGACTAGATGTCAAGAGGTCCGCCGCCGCGGAGAGGTCGCCCGGAGGGGTCACGCGGAGAGGTCACTCGGGAGGGCGGGGGCTGACCCCCGCCGCGGTCATCGACTCCGGCCACCCGCTGCGGTCAACTCCCTTGCCAGTGACGCCGACCGACGCTGATCAGGCGCAACTGCAGCCGGGCCGTCGCAGCGATCCGCTCCTCACGCCCCGGATCGGTCTCCTGCGCCTCCAAGGCCTCCAGGAAAGCGGCGGCCGTGGAGACCATGTGGTCCACGTACAACTCGGCGAGCATCCGCAGGTCCTCCTCGCTCCAGCCCACCGAGACCGACTGGAGCCCGAGCGCCGCGCCCACCTCCGTCGCGAAACGGCCGAGTTCGGCGTCGATCGCCTCCCGCACCCGCCGGACACCCCCGTGCCGCTCGCGCGCGAGGAAGCGCACGTGCGCGCGGTTCTCGCGGACGTGCCGCCGGATGACGTCGACCGCACGGTCGATCAGTTCCTCGGCGCCGCCCGCCCCGACGAGCACCGACCGGATCATGAGGTGCAGGCTGGCGAGCGACTCCTCGACCAGCGCGACGCCGAGCGCGGCGAGGTCCGGGAAGTGCCGGTAGAACGCGGCCGGCGACAACCCGGCGGCACGGGTCACCTCGCGGACGCCGACGCTCGCGAGGTTCTGATCGGCCAACAGGCCCAGACCGGCATCCAGCAGCGCCCGGCGACTCTGCTGCTTCTGGGCCTGTCTGACGCCGACGGTCTGGGGCGGCTCGCCCCCTGCGCTCCGGGACGCCTCGGCCCCCTCGATGTGATTCACGCCATTCAGTAAACAACCGTTTGCCGAACCTGGCCAGCCAGGCGTAGAGTGGAGCCAACTCGGTGAACACTTGTCAACCGAAACCTAGGCCACACCCGAAGCCGAAACCGGAAAGGACTGGTCGGCCGTGATCCTGCTCTCCGCCCTCGTCGCCATGGGTGTCCTGATCGGCGCCGCCGCACACACCTCGCTCCCGGCCTTCCTCACCGCCTCCGCCGCCATCACCGCCTGGCTGCTCGCCTTCGGCGCCCGCGAGGGCATCGCCCGCCTGCGGCAGCGCTGAGCGCCCCGCCACCTCCGGATCCCTCCGAACCCGCTCCTTTCACCAGAGAGGACCCGCCGCCACCATGAGCACCGTCATGAACCCCACCGCGAGCGCCGCCGTGAGCAGTCACGCGAACACCGCTGCGAACGCCGCCGCGAACGCCGCCGCGAGCAGCGATGCCGACCGCCGGTCGGCCACCACCGGCCGCGGCGCCGTCGCCGAGGCCGACAACCTCGCCGTCGCCTCCTTCCTGCTCGGCCTCCCCGGCCTGCTGATCTTCAACATCGTCCTCGGGCCGCTGGCCATCGTGCTCGGCACGCTCGCCCTGGTCCGCGGCACCCGCCGGCGCGGCCGGGCGGTCCTCGGCGTCGTGCTCGGTATCGCCGCGCTCGCCGTCTTCACCGCCACCACCGTCTTTGCGCACGGCGTGATCATGGAGTTCGGCTCCTGAACCGGATCCCCGGCCCCGAACCCGGACGCCTCCCCGCGCGCCGCTGAGCTCCGCCGTTCCGCCCCGCGGGCCCGGCCCGCCCCGTACTGTGGCGGCATCGACCGGTGACCACAGGGGGCAGGAGTGACGACCGAGTACGGCAGCGGAGCGCAGCCGGGGAGCGGCGCGGCGGGCGGGCGGCTGCTCGCCGTCAGCGACCTGCACATCTCCTACGAGGAGAACCGCGGCCTGGTGGAGAAGCTCCAACCCGCCGGCCCCGACGACTGGTTGATCGTCGCCGGTGACGTCGCCGAGCTCTCGACCAGCATCGAGTGGGCGCTCGGACTGCTCGCCGAACGCTTCGCCCGCGTGATCTGGGCCCCCGGCAACCACGAGCTGTGGACCCACCCCGAGGACCCGGTGCAGCTGCGCGGGGTGGCCCGCTACGAGCACCTGGTCGCCATGTGCCGCCGGCTCGGGGTGCTCACCCCCGAGGACCCGTACCCGGTCTGGCAGGGTGCCGGCGGGCCGGTCGTCGTCGCCCCGCTCTTCCTCCTCTACGACTACTCCTTCCGTGCGCCCGGCACGACCACCAAGGAGGAGTCCCTGGCGGCCGCCTACGAGAGCGGCATCGTCTGCGCGGACGAGCGGCTGCTGCACCCCGATCCGTTCCCGGACCGCGACTCCTGGTGCCGCGAGCGCGTCCGGCTGACCGAGCAGCGGCTCGCGGCCTGCGACCCGGACCTGCCGCTCGTCCTGGTCAACCACTACCCGCTGGTCCGCCACCCCACCGAGATCCTCTGGTACCCCGAGTTCGCCCAGTGGTGCGGCACCGAGCTGACGGCCGACTGGCACCGCCGCTTCAACACCGCCGCGATGATCTACGGTCACCTCCACATCCCGCGCAAGACCAGCTACGACGGCGTGCCCTTCGAGGAGGTCTCGCTCGGCTACCCGCGCGAGTGGCGCCGCCGTGGCCTGCCGGACCCGCTGCTGCGGGAGGTGTTCCCGCAGGCGACGAACTGACGACCCGGCAGGGCACCGGTCCGGCGCCCGCTCCCGGCTCCCTCATCGCACCGGTTCTCTCACCGCCCCGGCTCCCTCACCGCCCCGGCTCCCTCACCGCCCTGCCCATTCCTCGGCTCCCTTCCTCCGGGCCCTGCCCCGGCACCCTCGTGTGCCTCCCCTTTCTCCCGCCGGTCAGTCCGTGGCGATCGCCCGCAGGATGTCCAGCCGCGCCGCCCGGCCCGCCGGCCGGAGCCCGGCCACCGCGCCCGCCAGCAAACCGGCCGCCAGGACAACCGCCAGCTGCACGGGCGGTATCGCGAACGAGCCCGTCCCCGCGCCGTCCGAGGCCCGCACGAGCGCCCAGCCGAGGAAGGCCCCGAGCCCGAGCCCGCCGACCGTCCCGAAGGCGGCCACCAGCACCGACTCCCAGCGCACCATGCCCCGCAGCTGCGCCCTGGTCTGGCCGACCGCCCGCAGCAGGCCCAGCTCCCTGGTCCGCTCGTGCACCGCCAGCGTCAGCGTGTTGGCGATGCCCAGCAACGCGATCAGGACCGCCAGCGCCAGCAGGGCGTAGACCACCGAGAGCATCATGTCGACCCCGGAGGCCGCGCTCGCCGCGTACTCCGCCCGGTCCTGCACCTGGGGATCGCCGTACGGGACCAACGCCCGCTGCACCGCCGCCTTGCCGGCCGCCGGGGAGACCCCGGCCCGTAGCCCGACCGCGACCAGGGTGTCGCTGTCCTGCCCCCGGTGCGGCGCCCAGGCCTGGCGGGTTATCAGGTAGTCCCCCGCCAGCCCACCACCCTCATAGAGCGCGCGGATGGTGAAGGGACCGCTCGCGCCGTCCGCGAAACCGACCGTCACGCTCTGGCCGAGCCGCCAGCCCTGCTGCTCCGCCTCGCTGCGGGAGACCGCCAGTCCGTCCGTGCCGAGCGCGTCCAGCGAGCCCTCGACCCGGCCGAGGTCGACGATCCCGGCGAGCCGGGCCGGATCGGTGACGTCCAGCACCCGGCCGTGGCCGTCGATCCGGGCCACGCCGCGGCCGAGGCCCACCGTCCGCCGCACCTCGGGCAGCCCCGCGAGTGCGTCGGCCACCTTGGGACTGATCCCGCTGCCGCCCGCGCCGAACGACGGTGCGGAGACGGCGAGATCGCCCGCGAAGGACTTGTCGACCGTGTCGTCCAGGGTGGCCTTGATCGACGCACCGAAGACGGTGAACAGCGTCACCACCGCGACCCCGATCATCAGCGCGCTCGCCGTGGCCGCCGTCCGGCGCGGGTTGCGGGCCGCGTTGCGCCGGGCCAGCGTGCCGCAGACCCCGCGCAGGCGGGGCAGCGGCGCGCCCAGGACCCGTACCGCGAACGCCGCCGCGACCGGCCCGAGCACCACCACGCCGGCCAGCACCACGAGCGCCCCGCCGGCCGTCAGCAGCACCGACGGACCATCGGTGGCGCCGAGCACCGCCACCGGACCCCACCCGCCACCAGCAGGCCCCCGAGCAGCACCCGCAGGACGCCCGAACGCCCCCGGCCCACCCGGTCGACGCCCGTCTCGCGCAGCGCCGCCAGCGGTGCCGTCCGCCCCGCCCGCACGGCGGGCAGCAGCGCCGAGCCCACCGCGACCAGTGTCCCCACCGCGAGCGGCAGCACCACCGCGGCCGTGCCGATCACCATGCCGCCGGTCGGCAGCGCGAAGCCGAGCGCCGAGAACAGCGCCTTGAGCCCGGTGGCCACGCCGATCCCGCCCAGCAGCCCGCCGAGCGAGGCCAGCACGCCGACCGCCAGCGCCTCGGCGAGCGTCGCCGCGAGCACCTGGCCGCGGACCGCGCCGAGCGCCCGCAGCAGCGCGTTCTCCCGCGTCCGCTGGGCGACCACGATCGCGAAGGTGTTGTGGATGGTGAACGTGGCCACCAGCAGCGCGATTCCGGCGAAGACCAGCAGCAGCGTGGTGAACATGCTCAGGAAGCGCCCGGACAGCTGCTGGGTGCTCTCCCGCGAGGCCTCCGCGCCGGTGACCGCCTGCACCCCGGCCGGCAGCCGCGGCGCGATCCGGGCGGCCAGCTCCTGCTGGGAAACCCCGCCCGCCGCGCGGACCTGGATCGAACTGGCCTGCCCCTCGCCCTTGGGCGTGAGGTGGCGCTCGGCGTCCGCGAACGTCATGGCCGTGAACGTGCTCGGCCCCATGCCGTCCGCGCTCGCCCCGAAGGTCGCGATGCCGACGACGGTGACCGGCACCGGATCGGGCGTGCGCAGCACGGTGGTCGAACCGACGTGCAGCCCACCGCTCTTGGCGGCGCCCCGGTTGATCACGACCTCGCCCGGGGCGGCCGGTGCCCGGCCCTCCGCCAGCCGGTAGGGGTTGAGCCGGCCGTCGGCGAGCCAGTTCCCCGCGAAGGTGGGCGGGCCCTGGCCGCCGATCGGTTCGCCGTCGGCGCCGACGAGTTGCCCCGCGCCCTGGACGGACGGCTCGGCCGCCGCGACGCCGGGCACCGCGCGCAGCTGGTCGGCGAGCGCCGCGTCCACCGGTGCCCGGACACCGCCGGCCGTCCCCGGGGAGTCGAGCACGTCGGCGCTGCGGACCACGACGTCGGTGCCCGCGTTGGCATCGGCGAAGAGGGTGTCGAAGTTGGCCCGCAGGGTGTCGCCCAACACCATCGTGCCGGTGAGGAAGCTGACGCCCAGCAGGATGGACAGCAGCGTGCCGGCCAGCCGCCGCTTGTGGGCGCGCAGCGAACGCAGGCTCAGGCGCAGCACGACCGGGTTGACGACCGTCATGACCGCCCCCGTTCGAAGGCCTTGATCCGGTCCAGCACCAGCCCGGCGCTGGGCCGCTCCATCCGGTCCACCAGGCGCCCGTCGGCGAGGAACAGCGCCTCGTCGGCGTACCCGGCGGCCGTCGGGTCGTGGGTGACCATGACGACCGTCCGGCCCATCTCGTCCACCGCGCGGCGCAGCAGGCCGAGGACCTCGCCCCCGCTGCGGGAGTCGAGGTTGCCCGTCGGCTCGTCGGCGAAGACCACCTGCGGCCGCCCGGCCAGCGCCCGGGCCACCGCGACCCGCTGCTGCTGGCCCCCGGAGAGCTCGCTCGGCCGGTGGTGCAGCCGGTCGCCGAGGCCGACGACGTCGATCAGCGAGGCCAACCAGGCCTCGTCGGGGGCGGCCCCGGCGAGGTCCAGCGGGAGGGTGATGTTCTCCCTGACGGTGAGCGTGGGCACCAGGTTGAACGCCTGGAACACGAAGCCGAGCCGCTCCCGGCGCAGCAGCGTGAGCCGCCGGTCGCCCAGGGGGCCGAGCTCGGTGTCCCCGATCCACGCGCTGCCGGCCGTGAGGGTGTCGAGGCCGGCCGCGCAGTGCATCAGGGTGGACTTGCCCGAACCGGACGGCCCCATGATCGCGGTGAACCGCCCGGCCGGGAACTCCACCGTGACGTGGTCCAGCGCCCGGACCGCGGTGGCGCCGACGCCGTAGACCTTCACGGCGTCGGCGACCCGCGCGGCGGTGCCGCGTACGACGTCGAGGGTCGTCACTTCCCGGCACCTCCCCCCACCCCGTCGCGCGGCGACCGCGGCGACTCGCTGAGCACGGCCCGCTTCGAGCGGTACTCCTCGGCGTCGATGTCGCCCTCGGCGTAGCGGCGGCCGAGCACGGCCAGCGGGTGATCGGCGCTCGTGCGGTACCCGCAGCCCCGGCGCCAGGCCGTCCGGCGCAGCACGAAGATCACCAGGAACACGACGGCGATCCAGATCAGCGGGAAGAACAGGATCCAGGGACCGGGCCCGTGCCCGTCCCAGTCGGCGAGCAGCGTGTACATGGGTGGTTCATCTCCTCGGGTCGGAGCCTCCAGCACCTCGGGCGGCTTCCCGAGGTGACTAGAGCGTCCCGCCGGGCGGTCTCATCACGCGTCCCACCTGCAGAGGCAGTTGGGGTACTCCCGGGAGAGTACGAGCGGGCCGCGACACGCCGGGGAGGAAGCAGCCCGAGAGGGGTGAGGCAGGCGCGCACCGGGGCAGTACGCCCGCCCCGCCCCGGGACGCTCAGCCCAGCCAGCCCGGCCGCACGAGCCCCGACTCGTAGGCGAGCACGACCAGTTGCGCCCGGTCCCGGACGCCGAGCTTCACCATCGCCCGGCTGACGTGCGTCTTCGCCGTCAGCGGGCTCACCACCAGCCGCCGCGCGATCTCCTCGTTCGACAGCCCCATCCCCACGAGCGCCAGCACCTCGCGCTCCCGCTCGGTGAGCCCGGAGACGTCCGCCAGCCCGGCCGGCGCCGCCTCCGGTGCCTTCGAGCGGGCCGCGAACTCGCCGATCAGCCGCCGCGTCACGCCCGGGGAGAGCAGCGCGTCCCCCGCGACGGCGACCCGGATCGCGCGGAGCAGGTCGGCCGGGTCGGTGTCCTTGACCAGGAAGCCCGCGGCCCCCGACCGCAGTGCCTCGAAGACGTACTCGTCCAGCTCGAAGGTGGTCAGCACGACCACCCGGACGGAGGACAGCGCAGGGTCCTCGGCGATCCTCCTGGTCGCCTCCAGGCCGTCCATCCGCGGCATCCGGATGTCCATCAGGACGACGTCCGGGACGAGCTCGCGGGCGAGCGCCACCGCGGCCTCGCCGTCGTCCGCCTCCCCGACCACGGTGATGTCCTCCTGCAGCGACAGCAGGGCCCGGAAGCCCGCGCGCACCAAGAGTTGGTCGTCCGCCAGCAGGACCCGGATCACTCGCCCTCCGCCTTCGGTGTCGGCAGCTCCGCCCGTACCCGGAAGCCGCCGCCCGGCAGCGCTCCCGCGGAGATGGTGCCACCGACCGCGCCCGCCCGTTCGCGCATGCCGGCCAGCCCGCTGCCCGATCCGCCGGCGTCGCCGAGCACCGCGGGGCCCGGGTCCTCGACCCTGACGACGAGCGCCGCCGGATCCGTCCAGTCCAGGACGACGACCGCCTCGCGGGCCGCCGAGTGCCGGACGACGTTGGTCAGCGCCTCCTGGACGATCCGGAAGGCGGTGAGGTCGGCCGCGGCGCTCAGGGGCCGCCGGTCCCCCAGCTCGTGCACCTCCGCCGTGAGCCCCACCCGGTCGGCCTGGTCGGTGAGTTCGTCGAGCCGGGCCAGCCCGGGCGCCGGGCCGCGCGGCGCCTCCCCGGGCCCGCGCAGCGTCGCGAGCACCTGGCGGACCTCGCCGAGCGCCTCCTTGCTGGTCGACTTGATCGTGGCCAGCGCCGCGCGGGCCTCCTCCGGCCGCTGGTCGAGCAGCGCCAGCCCCACCCCCGCCTGGATGTTGATCAGCGACAGGCTGTGGGCCAGGATGTCGTGCAGCTCCCGGGCCATTTTGAGCCGTTCCTCGTTGGCCCGGCGCTGCTCCAGCTGCTGCCGGTAGGCCCGGTGGGCGACGATCCGCTCGCGTCGGAACCGGATCATCTCGGCGAGCGCCAGCACGAGCAACAGCCAGGCCAGCAGGCCGAGTTCCTGCTGCCACGAGAACGAGGTGCGCGCCACGCGCTGCCAGTCGTCCGGCAGCACGAAGGTGACCAGGGCGTGCACCAGGTACACCCCCGCCAGCCCCGCCCAGGCCGCCCGGCGGTGCCCGCAGACGATCGCGGAGCAGCAGGCGATCAGCCAGCTCGCGAACACCGGCCCGTACGGGTACCCGGCGGCCAGGTACCCCGCGGTGACGACGGAGGTGCCCGCCACCGCCACGACCGGTCGGCTGCGGCACACCACCAACAGGGCGGGGCCCAGCAGCAACAGGACGTAGCCGAACGCGTCCAGCGGGACCCGCCCGGTCTGGTGCCGCCCGGCGAACGTCGACCCGACCACCTGCACCACGGCGACGCCCACCGCCAGCCCCAGCGACCGGCCGCCCCAGGCCCCCCGCACCCACGGCGGACGCCACGGCTCGGGCGGCGGCGGGCCGGCCGGACCGTCCGCGGGCTCGGGCCCGCTCCGGCCGGGCGGCCGCTCCGACGGCGGCGGGGACATCGGCGGCATCATGCCCGGAAGGCTAGACCCGCGCCCCGCCCGCGCGCGTCCTCCACCAGTGGCGTTCGGGCGTACTCCCCCGGGAGTACGCCCCTGGGGACCACGCTCGGCCCCCGGCCGCCGGGGCTCACCCCGACGCCGCCCTCGATTCCTCGGCCTCGGCCGCCGCCGACGGCTGCGGCTGCGGCTGCGGCTGCGCCAACGTGACCACCAGACCGCCCTCCCCCACGTCCGCGATCAGCGTGTCCCCCTCCCGCACCGTGCCGTCCAACAGCAGGTTCGACACCCGGTTGTCCAGCTCCGACTGGATCGTCCGGCGCAACGGCCGGGCCCCGAACTCCGGCTGGTAACCCCGGTTGACCAGGAACTCCTTGGCCGCCTCGGTCACCTCCAGCCGCACGCCCTGCGCCTTCAGCCGACGCCGGCTGCGCTCCAGCAGCAGGTCGACGACGGACAGCAGGTCCTTGCGGGTGAGCGCGTGGAAGACGATGACCTCGTCGATCCGGTTGAGGAACTCGGGCCGGAAGTGCTGGCGCAGGTCCCGCATGAGGTCGTCGCGCAGCGCCTGATCGGGAGCTCCGCCCCGGGCGTCGACGTCGCCCGCGCGTTCCAGGATCCGTTGCGAGCCGATGTTGCTCGTCATGATCACCACGGTGTTGCGGAAGTCGACCGTACGCCCCTGGGAGTCGGTCAGCCGCCCGTCGTCCAGCACCTGGAGCAGCAGGTTGAAGACGTCCGGGTGCGCCTTCTCCACCTCGTCGAACAGCAGCACGCTGTACGGCTTGCGCCGCACCGCCTCGGTGAGCTGCCCGGCCTCCTCGTAGCCGACGTACCCGGGAGGCGAGCCGACCAGCCGGGAGACGGTGTGCTTCTCCTGGAACTCGCTCATGTCGAAGCGGACCATCCGGTCCGGGTCGCCGAACAGCAGCGCCGCCAGCACCTTCGCCAGCTCCGTCTTGCCGACGCCGGTCGGCCCGAGGAAGAGGAAGGAGCCGGTCGGCCGCTCCGGATCGCCCATCCCGGCCCGGCCGCGCCGCACCGCCTGGGACACCGCGGTGACCGCCTCGTCCTGGCCGATCACCTTCTCGTGCAGGTGCTCCTCCAGCTTGAGCAGCCGCTCCTTCTCGGTCGCGTTCAGCTCCGCCACCGGGATGCCGGTCCGGGAGGAGAGCACCTGCGCGATGTCGTCCGCGGTGACCTCGACGACCTCCTCGCGGGACTCGGCGATCGCCGCCAGCTCGTCCTCGGTCTGCCGCAGCTCGGTCTTGAGGTTGGCGGCCCGCACGAACTCCTCGTCCGCGACGGCCTCCTCCAGCTCCCGCTTGAGCTTGGTGATCCGGTCCTGGACCGACGTCGCCGCGGTCGAGCCGGACAGGCTGCGCAGCCGCACGCGCGCGCCCGCCTGGTCCAGCAGGTCGATCGCCTTGTCGGGCAGGAAGCGGTCGCTGACGTACCGGTCCGAGAGCGTCGCCGCCGCGTCCAACGCACCGTCGCTGAACCGCACCTGGTGGTGCGCCTCGTACGCGTCGCGCAGCCCGCGGAGGATCTCCACCGTCTCCTCGACGCTCGGCTCGGGCACCAACACCGGCTGGAAGCGACGCTCCAGCGCGGCGTCCTTCTCCACGTGCTTGCGGTACTCGTCCAGGGTCGTCGCCCCGACCACGCTCAACTCGCCGCGCGCGAGGGCCGGTTTGAGGATGTTGCCGGCGTCCATCGACCCCTCGCCGCCACCGCCCGCGCCGACCACGGTGTGCAGCTCGTCCAGGAACAGGATCACGCTCTTCTCGGCCGCCGTGACCTCGTCGATCACGTTCTTCAGCCGCTCCTCGAACTCACCCCGGTACTTCGAGCCCGCCACCAGCCCGGTCAGGTCCAGGGCGACCACGCGCTTGTCCTTGAGGCTCTGCGGCACGTCCCCGGAAACGATCCGCTGCGCCAGCCCCTCCACGATCGCCGTCTTGCCGACGCCCGGCTCGCCGATCAGCACCGGGTTGTTCTTGGTACGGCGGGAGAGGATCTCGACGGTCTGCTCGATCTCCTCGGCCCGCCCGACCACCGGGTCCAGCCGGCCCGAGCGGGCCTCCTCGGTGAGGTCCCGGCCGTACTCGTCGAGCGTCGGCGTCTCGCTCGGGTGCGCGCCCGTACTGTTGCGCTGCCCGCCGACGCCCCGCTCCCCAAGCACCGTCTTCAGCGCCTCCTGCGAGGGCGCCGCGTTGCGCAGCGCCGCCCCCGCGCCGGAGCGCTCCTGGTCCAGCAGCGCGCCGAGGATGTGCTCCGGACCGATGTACGACGCCCCCGCCGCCTGCGAACGGGCGTGCGCCGCGAGCAGCACGCGCTTGGCCGAGGGCGTGAGCGCCGGCTGCCCGTCCACCGCCGGCACGGGCTCCGACGGCAGGGCCTGCTCCAGCTCCGCGGACAGCTCCTCCGGATCGATGCCCGCCCGCTCCAGCATCCGGCGCGACGGCTCCACCCGGGTGGCCGCCCAGGCCAGGTGCGCGGTGTCGAGGTCGCTGCTCCCGTCCTCCGCCGCGCGGTGCGCCGCCAACGCCAGCAGCTCCTGCGACGACTCGCTCAGCAACCGGCCGATCGGCACCCGCTGGACGGCGGGCGGGGAGGCCATCGGACTCATCCCGAAGAACCGGCTGAGCAGGTCGGAGAACGGATCGCTGGATCCGAACGGGGGCATGGTCACGACGGCTCACCTCTCCCAAGCGGTTTGCTGCCACAGAAACACAGGCCGTGGCGACCCGCCTCCGGAAGCCCGGCCGCGCTCACCCGGTGAAGCGGTCCGGCCCTCGCCGGCAGCACCGCGCGCCGCCGGCCCGCCCCACCCCGCCGAGCCGGGCGCTCGTCCACCCGGACAGCGCCGGCACCGCCTGCCACGGATCGGTCAGCACTTCCGGGTCGATGCCGAGCTCGGTCGGCACCGCCGCCACCTCACGGGCGAGCCCGTCCCCCAGCCCGCTCCCCCGGTAGGGGTCCGTCGGCCCGTCGGCCTCCCCCTCCGGTTCCTCCGTCAACTCCTGCTGCCCCTTCGCCAACACGGCCCGCTCGGTGTCCCGTTGGGTACTGACCGACACGTACTCCCCGGCCGCCATCGACGTCGCCCCCACGAGCAGCCCCGCCCACCCCCAACGGGCAAAAATGAGCCCCTCCCCCACGGTGCCCCACAACACCGAAGGGCCGGCCCAGGAGAGACTCCTGAACCGGCCCTTCGAAACACCATGTGGGCGCGGACGGTTTCGAACCGCCGACATCTGCTTTGTAAGAGCAGCGCTCTACCACTGAGCTACGCGCCCCCCGCCGCGGCCCGGTGGGGGCACGACGACTGCCTAGGGTACCTGGTCGTCGGGGGTGGTGTGGTGCAGGTGGGTGGGGAGTGGGGTGAGTGGGGGGTGACGACGGGGTGGGGTGATCGGGGACAATGGCGGGCGGATCAGCGGTCGGAGCAGGGAGCGCGCAGTGTCGGTGGGACGGCGTCGGGCGGGGAGCGTGCTGGCCGAGGCGCTGGTGCTGCCGGTGGTGCTGGCAGGTGCGCTGGGCGCGGTCGGGCTGGCGTCGGCCGGCGGTGGCGGCGGTTGGTGGGGGCGGCGCAGCGGGGACGGCGTGCGGGCGGACGCCCGGGCGGCGCGGGACGCGGCGCAGGAGGCGTTCTACGAGCTGGACTCGACGCAGCGCGAGGTGCAGTTGGCGGTGGAGACGGTCCGGGCCGCCGGGAACGCCGCGACCTCGCAGCGTACGCAGGCGGACTTCGACGCGATCTCCGGCCGGGTGAACCAGGTCACCGTGAACTACCTGGGCGCGCTGGACGCGTACGACCTGGACGACGAGGCGTTGGACGCCGGCGCCGCGGCCCAGGCGCGGCGCGTCCTGGAGGACGTGCGAGGGCAGCTGGGCTCCGCGCGGGCCGAGCTGAACGACTTCCTGCAGCGCCTCCAGCCGGTGCTCCAGCACGCCGAGCAGCAGCTGATGCGGGTCACCCCGGCGGTCGAGCAGGCGAAGCGCGCGCTGCTCGCGGCGAGCAACGCGCTGGACGCCGCGCGCGGCGCGGGCCTGCGGGCGGACGACTTGGCGGCCCGGCTGGCCGAGCTGGCGCCGGAGCTGGGCCGGCTGAACGAGGGCGCCGCCCGGCACGGCGTGGCGGCGACGTTGCAGCGGGCGGAGGTCGTCGCCCGGCAGGCGGGGGCGATCGCGGCCGACGCCGCGCAGCTGCCCGAGCGCGCACGGGACATCGACCGCCGGCTGTCGAGTCTGCGCACCCGCGTCCAGGCGCTGGAGACCAAGGCCGAGACGGTCGCGCCCGCGCTGAGCGAGCTGCGCCGCCGGTTCAGCACGGCCTGCTGGCAGGACCTTCAGCGGGTGCCGGAGCAGGTGGCGGAGGCCGGCCGGTCGGCGGAGGGGAAGCTGACGGAGGCGGCGCGGGCGCGCGACGAGCAGCGCTGGGCGGACGCGACCGGCGCTATCGGTACGGTTCGCGCCCTGCTGGACACCGCGGACGGGTCGGTCGCCGCGGTGAACGACCGGCTGCGGCAGCTGAACGAGGTGCAGCACGACCCCAGCCGGGAGGTCGAGCGGGCCCGCTTCGCCGTCCGGGACGCGCAGCGGCTCGCGATGGTCGGCCGCCAGGCGCCGGACCCGCGGCACGCCGCGCCGCTGGACGAGGCGGTCGCGCGGATCGACCGGGCGCTCGCGACGCTGGAGGCGGGCGGGCGCCACCCTGACTACTGGCTCTTCCTGACCGAGCTGGCGGCGGCCCGGGACACCGCGGCCCGGGTCATCGGGCTCATCCGCGGCGACCTCGGGTCCCACCACCGCTGAAGATCCCGCCGCCGAAGATCCGATCGCCGAAGATCTCGCCGCCGAAGATCCCACCGCCGACGAACCCACCGCCGAGCCACCCGGCCCGGCCGTCCGTCGGTACCCTGCCGGTATGCCACGCTACGACTTCCGCTGCCGCTCCTGCGGCGCCACGTTCGAACTTCGCCGCACGATGGCGCAGGCCAACGATCCCGCCGTCTGCCCGCAGGGCCACGAGGACACCGTGAAGCTGCTGTCCACCGTCGCCGTCACGGGCGCCGCCGGCAGCAGCGCGCCGCAGTCCGCCCCCTCCGGCGGGGGCGGCTGCTGTGGCGGGGGCTGCTGCGGCTGAGGGCACCGCACTACCGGGAGCGCACCCCCGCCAGGAACCGACGGACGATCTCCTCCCCCGCCGCCACCCCCCTCTCCGCCAGGGCGGTGACGCCGGGGGCCGTCCAGCCGCGGTCGGCGAGTTCGCCGTGCCCGGGGCGCCAGGCGGCGTCGGCGGCGAGCAGCAGGTCGGCGTCGAGGAGGGAGTCCCCGGCGGCGAGGACGGTGCCCGCGCCGGTGCGCCGGACCACCTCCGCCAGGGCGGCGCTCTTCGTCAGCCCGGCCGGGACGGCGTACACCTTGCGGCCCTGGAGCGAGACGGTCCAGCCGCGTTCGGCGCACCAGCCGGCCAGGTCGTCGAGCCAGCCCGCCGGCACCCCCGCCCGCTCGACGACGCAGTAGACGAACGACCCGTCGGCGACGCGCCGCCGGTGGATCCACTCCTGGCCGGCGCCCAGGGCCAGGCGGTCGACGACCTCGGCGAGCGGTGCCGAGGCGGCGGTGA
Source organism: Streptomyces sp. SP17BM10 (assembly GCF_036322405.1). Taxonomy (NCBI): domain Bacteria; kingdom Bacillati; phylum Actinomycetota; class Actinomycetes; order Kitasatosporales; family Streptomycetaceae; genus Streptomyces; species Streptomyces sp. SP17BM10. The sequence goes on from NZ_JAQYXB010000669.1 coordinate 140,798, forward strand.
CCCGCGCGGTGATCTCCGCCCGCCAGTCGCCGTCCGGCACTCCGCCGACGAGGAGTTGCCCGCCGTTGGCGCAGATCGCGTACGCGGGGACCCAACCCGGCTCCGGGCCCGGCAGGTTGATCCGCTCGTACTGCTCGACGGTGCGGGTGGTCGCCGGGACGAACCAGGCCTCCCGGGCGAGTTCGGCGAGCAGCGCCGCGGCCCGCTCGGTGACGAACGAGTGCGCCCTGCCCTCGTACACCTCGACCGACAGCAGCCGCGGGGCGTGCCGGTCGGGGGCGGTCAGGGCGAGCGCCTGGTTCGAGTAGACGAGCGTGCGGTCGAGGTCGCTGACCACCAGCGGACACAGCGGAGGCGGCGTCGGCGGCGCAGGCGGCGCAGACAGCCGGGTGGGGAACCGCGAGTGCATCAGAACTTCTCCTCAACAGCCTTGCCGGAAGCGCCTGTTGCTCCCCGACTGAACCGCGGGTGGATGAGGCCGACGCACGTGTACGGCAGGTCGTCGACCTCCTCCACCGGTACCCCGCGCTGTGCGGCGAGCAGCCGCACGTGGTCGAGGTCGGCGCCGGCGCCGCGCCGGGCGAGCACCCGCCAGGGGACACGGCGCAGCAGGACCCGCGTGGTCTCGCCGACGCCGGGCTTGACGAGGTTCACGCTGCCGATGCCGTACTCGTCGGCGATCCGCTCGACGGCGGCCCAGCCGGCCCAGTCGGGCGTGCGGTCGGGGTCGGCGGCGAGCCGGCCGGCGGCGAGCGCGACGCCGTCCCGGACGGCCGCGAAGTGGCCGGCCACGGTGTCGAGGAAGGCGGCGGAGACGTCCCCGTCGGCCAGCTCGGTGTAGTGCTTGGCGCCGTGGAAGTCGTCCGGACCGATCAGGTCCTCGCGCAGCACGGTGCGCGAAACCAGTCCGGACACGGTGGAGTTGAGGCAGGCGGAGGGGATCAGGAAGTCGTCCCGGGTGCCGTAGGTGCGCACGCAGCGGCCGGGGTCGGCCAGCACGGCGAGGCCGGGGTCGAAGGGGGTGCCGGTCAGGGCGGCGGCGAGTTCGCGGGTGATCGCGCCCTTGCCCGTCCAGCCGTCGACGAACACGACGTCGGGGGCGTGGTGGTGGGTGGCGAGGTAGCGCAGGGCGACGGGGTCGAGGCCACGGCCGCGGACGATCGAGACCGCGTAGTGCGGCACGTCGAGGCCGTGTGCGAAGGCGAGCCAGCGGCGCACCAGGATGCCGACGGGCGTCCCGGCCCGCGCCAGCGACGCGAGGACCAGGCCCCGGCCGCGCTCGCGCAGCAGCGTCTCGGCGACGGTGCCGACGGCGACGGCCATGCGGCGGGCGGAGGCGCGCAGTGCCTGGTGGTAGAGCTCCTGGTACGCGGGGCTCGGCCGGTACTCGACCGGCAGCGACTCGGCGTAATGGGCGCCGCCGTGCTGGACGGCCTCCTCGCGCTCCTCGGTGGGGGCTTCGAGTGGGACGCCGGAGAGGTCCTTGAGCAGCCAGGCGACCTCGTCGGGGCGGTAGGAGGAGAACCCCGGCCCCCTCAAGGGCCGTGGCAGCGGACGCGACGGCTGCACGGGAGCCTCCGGTCGGTACGAGGGCAGCACCGCGAGCACCACCCGGTCGGTGACCTGCCGCAGCTGCGTGAGCAGCGCGCGCTCGCCCTCGGCCAGCGTCGCCGTGTCGGCGACGTCGTCGACGACCAGTACGACGGCGCCGAAGCGACGGTCGGGGTCCGTGCCCGGAGCGACGTTGTAGGCATAGCGCTCGCGCGAGGCGTCGTCCTGCGGGTCGTCGTGGGCGGGGAAGGCGAGGCGGGTGCGGATGGCGTAGCCGGGGTCGTCGACGGCGAGGACGGGCGAGCGGGTCGTCGTCGAGAACCTCACACGCTCCCCGCCCAACCGGGCCCCACTCAGCCGACCCGCACCCAAGTGGGCACCGCCCAGCCGCTCGGCGAGCGCACCGGCCAGCCGCAGCGGCGCGTACATCAACTCCTCGAAGCCCAACACCAGTATTCGGTCCGGGAGTTCGTCGCCGAGCGCGTCGGCCAGCTGCCCGGCCAGGCGGGGCAGGGCGGCGTCGAGGCGGGCGCGGTCCGCGGGGGTGAAGCCGTGCCGCCCGCCGTCCGGGAGGGCGGCCGGCCAGTCGAGGACGACGCGGACGAGCGGGGCGGGCGCGGCGGCGGGCGGGAGTTCGGGGGCCGGACCGGCCTCGGCGATCAGGCGGCCGGCCCGGTCGAGGATGTCGGCGGGCAGCCGGACGGCACCGGCGGCGGCGGCCACCAGGTCCAGGCGGACGCCGAGTTCGGCGGCGAAGCCGGCGAGGCGGTGGCGGTCGGCCTCGGTGCGCAGGTCGACCAGGGCGACGAGGACGTAGTGGGAGCGCGGGTGGTGCGCGTGGAGTTCGCGGATGGTGTTGAGGACGGTCGTGCCGGTCGAGAGCTCGTCGTCGACGAGCACCAACGGACCGTCACCGCACAGGAGTCGGGGGTCTGCCGGAAGCAGCAGGTGCGCGGTCGCGTGCGAGTGCTCCTCCGCGAAGCCGCCGAGCGGCCGCACACCCGGCACGGGGCGCCGGGTGGAGTGGAGGTAGGGCACGTCGAGGGCGTCGGCGACGCTCTGGCCGAGCGCCGTCGCGGTCTCCGCGTACCCGAGGACGACGGCGCGGGCGGCCTCGGAGCCGAGCAGTTCGCGGACCTGCACGCCGAGGTCGAGCCCGGCGCCGTGGACGACCGAGGGGCACTGCGGCACGTGCTTGCCGAGCACGGTGGAGACGAGCAGATGGGCGCGTTTGCGGTTCTCGCGGAGGGCGAGGCCGACGAGGTCGGTGAGGCGGTCGGAGCCGACCAGGTCGACGCCGGCCCGCTCGGCGACCCAGCGCCCGGTCCACGTCTGCCGCGCCGTCACTGCCACCGCCCCGGCCACCGCCCCTGGCCCTGTCCCTGTCCCTGCCACTACAGTCCCGCTTCCATTGATCCGACGGTCCGTTCTTCGCAAACTCGCAGGCCGCTCACCCGTCCAAGGTGCTCACCAGCAGCTCCGCGAAGCCCACGTCCTCCCGCGCCACGCCGAACACCTCGGCACGCAGCAGCACCCGCTCCGCCCAGGCCCGATGCGGCCGGGCCTCGTTCATCTTGTTGGTGTACGCAGAACGCAGCACCCCGCCGCCTCCGCGCTCCTGCCGGAGGACGTCCTGGGCGTCGCAGTACTCCTCGTGCGTGACGACGGAGAGCGCGTGCACCGCGGGCACGTGACTGGGGTGGATGCAGGTCTTGCCCAACAGGCCGTTGGCACGGTCGAGTTGGATCTCGCGGATCAGCCCGTCCAGGTCGTGCTCGATGATCCGCCGCCGGACCCCCTCGCCCGTGCCGAACCCGTGTCCGGGGCCGGACGCGAACGGCGTGCGCCGCAGCTGCGGCCGGAACATCCGCTCCTGGTGCGGGAAGTACTCCCAGACCGGTCCCGTGACGGTGTGCCCGGTGCCGTCCGCCCGCCCGAGGACGTTGACGACGTCGCCGATCACCCCGGCCACCAGCGCGACGTCGTACGCGGTGAGGTCGGGCGAGCGCCGCAGGCCGTACGCGGAGCAGAGGTCGGTGACACCGAGGCGCACGGCGAGCACGCGGTCGCGGTGCTCGGCGAGCAGCCGGGCGATGCCGAACAACTGGGTGCGCCGGGTCTCCAGGTGGGCCAGTTCGGGCGACTCCAGGACGGGCATCGCGAACAGTCGTCGCCCGCAGGCGCGCTCGGCCTCGGCGAGCGCGGCCAGGTACGCGCCGCCGGCGTGCTCGGTGAACTTGGGCAGGACGAAGCCGCTGAGCAGTCCGACGGCGGGGCCGAGCCGTCGAGTGAGATCGACGATCTGGGAGGGGGCGCGAACTCTGATGAAGAGAAGGGGGTGAGATTGTGTGCAGTCCGTGAAATCCATGACCAGGTCGCCCAACTGCTCGACGAGGTTGCGCTCCCCCGCGTCCACCTCGTGGTCGGCGATCGCGTCCTCCAGGCAGAGGACCATCGAGACGACGCCCCGAGCAGCCTGTTTGCGGATGTCGGCGGCCAGGGCGGGCCGCGTCGCGGGGCTGTAGAGGGTGCCGCCGAGGGCGGTGGCGAGCAGGGCCGGGTCGCCGTCGGGGGAGAACGGCCGGGGCGGTTCGAGGAAGAGCCGGCCGCGTACGTCGTCGGCGAGGTGGCCGAAATGGCGCAAGGTGCTCTCCTCAGGGGTTTCGACGCCCGCCGGCACGTTTCCGGGGTGCGAAGCGGCGCGCGGCGGCGCGGGACGACACGAGAGTTAACCGGTCCGCCCGTCGCGGTGGTTCCCGATCGTCCGTCCGTACAGCGCCCGCACCGTCCCGTCCGGGGCGCCCGGTGCGCCCGGAGTGCCCGGCACCAGCCCGGCACCAGCCCGGCCGGCGGACGCACCGCGCGCCGGAGGCGACTTCCGGCCGAGGACGACCGGTCCCGCACCCCGTTCCGCACGGCTACCGGAAGGCTACCGTCCACTTGACCCGATCCAGGTCGCGCCGGGGAACGGAGCGCCAAACGCAAGGCTTGGCAAAATCCGGTGCGATCCCGGCAGCTCCGGTCACGTTGTCCGAAGGGGTGGCGAACGGGCAGGATGGTCGGCTATGACGCACGTGATGGCCAAGGGCGCCAACATCGCACTGCCGGCGGCGGCGGTCCGCGCCGTGCTGCGCTGGAGCGCCACGCCCGGTGCGCCGGACGTGGACGCGTCCGCGCTGCTGCTCGGCGCCGACGGCAGGGTCCGTTCGGACGCCGACTTCGTCTTCTACAACCAGCCGCGGCACCCCTCCGGCCTGGTGCGCCACCTGCCCAAGCAGCGGACCCCGGACGGCACCGAGATCACGGACACCGTCGAGGTCGAACTGGCCAAGCTGACGGCCGACGTCGACCGGGTGGTGCTGGCGGGCTCCTCCGAGGGCGGCGCCTTCGGCGCGGTGCCCGGGCTGCGCGTCCTGCTCTTCGACGCCTCGACCGGCGAGAGCGCGCCCCCGATCGCCGAGTTCGCGATCACCGACGCCGACACCGTCACCGCGCTGGTCGCGGGCGAGCTGTACCGGCGCTCGGGCACCTGGAAGTTCCGGGCGGTCGGCCAGGGCTACAGCGCCGGGCTGATCGGGCTGGCGACGGACTTCGGCATCACCGTCGAGGACGAGGCCGAGCAGGCGGCCCAGCAGGCCGCCGCCGCACCGGCCGCCGCACCGACGCCCGCCGTCGATCCGCGCAGCACCCCGCTGCCGACGTCCCACCCGGCGGCCGCCCGCCCCGAGCCCGGCACCTTCACGCTGGCCCCCGCCGTCCCGGCACCCGCCGGCGCGGCGACCCCGCCCCCGCCCACCGCGGCACCGACGGCCGGCACCGCCACACCGCCGCCGCCGGCGAACCCGCCCACGATGACCCCGCCGTCCGGCTCGCCGGCGCCGAACACACCCCCGCCGATGCCACCCACGCACCCCGCCCCGCAGCCCGGCACCGGGTACGGCTACCCGCCGCCCCCACAGCCCGGCACGGGCTACGGCTACCCGCCGCCGCCCGGACACGCCTCGCAGCAGCAGCCCGCCCAGGGCTACGGCTACCCGCCGCCGCAGCCCGGCACGGGATACGGCTACCCGCCGCAGACCCCCCCGGTCCCTCACCAGCAGCACCCCGGCGGCTACGGCTACCCGTCCCAGGCCCAGCCACCCCAGCCGCCGACCGCGCCGACCGCGCCGACCACGCAGAACCAGCCCGCGGCCGAGGAGTTCGCGCTGCCCCCGCAGGGCCCGCAGTTCCAGCCCCGCTGAGAACCCCGCTGAGAACCCCACTGAGCGGAGCCCGCCCGGCGCCCTGCCGAGCAGAGCCCTGCCGAGCGGAGCCCCGCCCCCCGGAGCCCCGCCGAGCGTGCACAGCACCCCGGCGGGGCCGGTCGCGTCACCCCGTCACTCCCCCTGGTTCTTGTACCCGCGCTGCCACTGCATCCCGAATCCGTACAGCCGGTCGATGTCCGCCTGGAACCCGTTGACGTACCGCACCTCGCGACGCACCGTCAGCTGGTTGTCCCCCGCGTTCTCGATCAGCACCACCGCACAGGACCGCGCCGCCCGGGCCCGCTCCTCCAGCTTGATCTCGATCCGCGGTCCGGTCTGCGGCACGATCGTCACCACCGCGTGCGACTGCTCGAAGGCCGGGGTGCCGTCGTAGATGTAGACGAAGATGAGCAGCCGTTTGAACTTGTCCTTCTTCTCCAGGTTCACGTACATCGTCTCGCCCGACGGCGCCCCGTACTGGTCGTCGCCGCTGAGCTTGATGTACGGAGGGTCGCGCAGGTCGCCGAAGAGGTTGCCGAGCGGCTGCACCACGCCGCGGGTGCCGTCGGTGAGTTCGTACATGCACGCCAGGTCGAGGTCGACGTTGACCTGTTCGTTCGTCTGGGACGGCGGCTCCACCGGGCTGAAGATGCGCGGGCTGAAGAAGCGCTTGAGCGTCTCGCGCCCGCTGGGCCGACCGGCACTGGAGCGCATGGTCCAGTGCAGGTTGACGTAGAGGTAGCCGGTGGTGGCCGCGGCGCCGGTGATCGCGTGCTGCGGGACCGACTTGGTGAGGGTGACCTTGTGCTGGCCGCCCGGGTCGTCGAAGGTGTGGCTCCGGTCGCCGCGCAGGTACTCCCAGATCGAGACCATCCAGTCCTCCCCCTGCTCCCGCCAGGCGATCTGACGGTCCGCCGCTCCATGATCGGGCATCGGCCCGGCCGTTCGGTACCCCGGCCTCTTCTCCCCTACCCGATCCGGCCGTCCCGTGTTCACCGAAGTGCGCGGAAGGCCCGATTGGCGGGAGGAAGCCGCCCTCCCGTAACATGCCGCCCCTTCGGACGCGATATCGTCTAGCCGCACAGGTGTCCCGTCCGCCCCTGCGCGGGCGCGGTGGGCACACCGTGCGGCGACGAACGGTACGGACGGTCCGTCAGGACCGTCAGCCACGAGCGGACCTGACTGTTCGTGTCACTCCCCTCGCTCGCCCGTGAAACTGTCCCCTGCGGAAACCCGAGGCCCGACCCGCAATGAACCTGACCTCCATACAGCTGGTCTGGACCGTCGTCGGCGGCGCAGCCCTGCTGTTCGTCGCCGTCCTCATGGCGACGCTGCGATTCAAGAACGCGAAGAAGGACGAGTCCGGCGACTCCTGGGAGCGCAGCGAGGAGCGGCGCCGCCGCAAGGAGATGATCTACGGGATCTCCTCGTACACGCTGCTGTTCTGCTGCGCCGGCGTCGCGGCCGCGCTGTCCTTCCACGGCCTGGTGGGCTTCGGCAAGGAGAACCTGGGCCTGTCGAACGGCTGGGAGTACCTCGTCCCGTTCGGCCTGGACGGCGCCGCGATGTTCTGCTCGGTGCTCGCCGTCCGCGAGGCCAGCCACGGTGACGCGGCGCTCGGCTCGCGCCTGCTGGTCTGGGTCTTCGCGATCGCCTCGGCCTGGTTCAACTGGGTGCACGCGCCGCGCGGCCTCGGTCACGCCGGCGCCCCGCAGTTCTTCTCCGGCATGTCGATCTCGGCGGCCATCCTGTTCGACCGGGCGCTGAAGCAGACCCGCAAGGCCGCGCTGCGCGAGCAGGGCCTGGTGCCGCGCCCGCTGCCGCAGATCCGGATCGTGCGCTGGCTGCGCGCCCCGCGCGAGACGTACGCGGCGTGGTCGCTGATGCTGCTGGAGAACGTCCGCAGCCTGGACGAGGCGGTCGAGGAGGTGCGCGAGGAGCGCCAGGCGAAGCAGGACGCCAAGGTGCGCGCCCGCACCGCCGACCGCCGCGAGCGGGCCGAGCTGAAGGCGCTCTCCCGGCGCCAGGGCGGCGTGCTGTCGCGGACCCGCGGCGGCCGCAACCTGCCCGCGCTCACGGCGGCCGGCGACGGCCCGACCGCTACGGAGCCTGCCCTAGTCGCCGGGTCCGACACCGCCTCCCCCGCCTCGACGGGCTCCCTGTTCGAGCCCGCCTCGCGCAGCGCACTGGACTCCGCCCGCACCCCGCGCGCCGCCGTCGGCTCGTCGTCGTACTCGTCCTCGTCGTCGTACTCGTCGCCGACGACCTACTCGTCGTCGACCGGCACCTCGACCTACTCCTCCTCCGCCCTGAGCACGTCCTCCTCGTCGTCCGCCCTCGACTCGTCGGACTCCGCCCGCCGCAGCTCGGCGATCGACCTCACGGCCGACGACGACACGCTGTCGATGCCGAAGCTGGACTCCCTGGAGCGCAAGCTGCGCGCCATCGAGCAGCAGCTGGGCTGAGCCCCGGGCACACCGGAGCCCCAGGCACGACACGGCCCCGGACGCACCACAGCCCCGGGCGCACCACGCGAAACGGCCGCCTCCCCGGAATCCCCGGGAGGCGGCCGTTTCGCGTGTGACGGGCGGAGCGGGCGGCGAACTACTTGTCGGCGCCGACCAGTTCCTTCTCCTCGTCCGCGTCCTCGCGCCGGTTGCGCAGGATCGACGAGCCGAGCGCGAGGCCGATGAAGGCGACGCCGATCAGGCCGGTGACGATCTCCGGGATGTGGAACTTGATGCCGACCAGCAGGATCCCGGCGAGCGCGCCGATCGCGTAGTGCGCGCCGTGCTCCAGGTAGACGTAGTCGTCCAGGGTGCCCTTGCGGACCAGGAAGACGGTCAGCGAGCGGATGTACATCGCGCCGATGCCGAGGCCCAGCGTGATCATGAAGATGTCGTTGGAGATGGCGAACGCGCCGACCACGCCGTCGAAGGAGAACGAGGCGTCCAGGACCTCCAGGTAGAGGAAGAGGAAGAACGCCGCCTTGCCGGCCACCTGGACCAGCGACTTCCCGGCCTTCTCGTCCTCCTCCTCGCGCTCGGCCTCGGCCTCCAGGCCCGACTCGAAGATCGACGAGAGCCCGCCGACCACGAGGTAGGTGATCAGGCCGAGGACACCGGCGAGCAGGACGGTCTCGGCGTGATCACCCGCGAAGAAGCGGGCCGAGAGCACCAGCGCGACGAGCGCGACGACAGAGGACAGGGCGTCCAGCTTGCCGACCTTCTCCAGCGGACGCTCGATCCAGGACAGCCAGTTGTGCTCCTTCTCCTCGAACACGAAGTCCAGGAAGATCATGAGCAGGAAGACGCCGCCGAAGGCCGCGATCGCCGGGTTGGCCGCCTGCAGGTACTGGCCGTAGGTGAGGCCGTCGTGGGTCTTGTCGGAGTGCAGCGCGAGGTCGACGACCGTCGCGGGGTTGAGCTTCGCGGTGAGACCCACGACCAGCAGCGGGAAGATCAGGCGCATGCCGAAGACGGCGATCAGGACGCCGACGGTCAGGAAGATCTTCTGCCAGTACGGGTTCATCCGCTTCAACACGGTGGCGTTGACCACCGCGTTGTCGAACGACAGGGAGATCTCCAGGATCGAGAGGATCAGCACGATGCCGAACCCCTCGGCCCCCCAGAAGAGACCGGCCGCGGCGAGGCCGACGGCGGTGATCGCGAACGACCAGCCGAAAGTGCGGAGGAACACGGGACTTGGTTACCTTTCGGGATGCTTCGGGCGTGCCCAGGTGCGGCCTCGTCCCGAGACGCCCCGGCCGGGCGCCGCCCGGTCAGGTCACCTCCGCACTGCCCTCTGTCTTCTTGACTGTCTCGACGCCTTCACGACGTTGTTCACGACGCTGTTCACGGCCGTGGACGGGATGCGCTTGGTCCGCCTTCCGCTGCCTTTGACCCCTACTGGACGTTGACGCCGAAATCGAGGGCGATGCCGCGCAGACCGGAGGCGTAACCCTGGCCCACCGCGCGGAACTTCCACTCGCCCGCGTACCGGTACAGCTCACCGAAGATCATCGCGGTCTCGCTGGACGCGTCCTCGGAGAGGTCGTAGCGGGCGATCTCCCGGCCGTCCACGGAGTCGACGACCCGGATGAACGCGTTGCGCACCTGGCCGAAGTTCTGCAGCCGCGCCTCGGCCTCGTAGATCGAGACCGCGAACACGACCTTGTCGGCCTGGGCGGGGACCAGCTCCAGGTTGACGAGGACCACCTCGTCGTCGCCGGAGTCGTCGCCGCCGACGAGGTTGTCGCCCTGGTGCTCGACGGAACCCTCCGGGCTGCTGAGGTTGTTGTAGAAGACGAAGTACTCGTCCCCCAGCACCCGGCCCCCGCCGCAGATCAGTGCGCTCGCGTCGAGGTCGAACGGTGCGCCGGTGGTGGAGCGGGCGGACCAGCCGAGTCCGATCTGCACCTGCGTCAGATTGGGCGCGGCCTTGCTGAGCGAGACGTTCCCGCCCTTGGCGAGCGTGACGACCATGACTGTTCTTCCTCCCTTGCCTTCTCCCGGGGCACGTGTTCGGCGCGACGTTCCAGGTTTAGTCGCCCGAGGCCCCGGCCGGCCCCCTCGAGCCGCCTGAACTTCCTGAACTCACATCCTCGCAGCGCCCGCGGACAGCACGAAGCCGGGGCCGCCGCGGACCAACAGGTCCACGACGGCCCCGCCCGGGTGACGCGGTGCCGGGGCGCCGCGCGCCCCGCCGGACGAACGACGGATCAGACGTTGACGCCGAAGTCCTGGGCGATGCCGCGCAGGCCGGAGGCGTAACCCTGGCCGATGGCCCGGAACTTCCACTCGCCGCCGGCCCGGTACAGCTCGCCGAAGACCATGGCGGTCTCGGTCGAGGCGTCCTCGGAGAGGTCGTAGCGGGCGAGCTCCTTGTTGTCGGCCTGGTTGACGACGCGGATGAACGCGTTGCGCACCTGGCCGAAGCTCTGCGAGCGGGTCTCGGCGTCGTAGATCGAGACCGGGAAGACGATCTTCTGGACGTCGGCCGGGACGGCGGCCAGGTTGACCTTGATCGCCTCGTCGTCGCCCTCGCCCTCACCCGTGCGGTTGTCGCCGGTGTGCTCGACCGAGCCGTCCGGGCTGCGCAGGTTGTTGAAGAAGACGAAGTTGCCGTCGGTGGTCACCTTGCCGAGGTCGTTGCAGAGCAGCGCACTGGCGTCCAGGTCGAAGTCCGTGCCGGTGGTGGTCCGGACGTCCCAGCCCAGGCCGACGACGACGGCCGCGAGGCCCGGGGCCTCCTTGGTGAGCGAGACGTTGCCGCCCTTGCTGAGGCTGACTCCCACGTGTCCTCCAAGAATCGGGAGGCACGCGCGGCGCGCCCCCGGTGGTGCGGTGCGGGGCACGAGCCGGCCTGGCGGCCTCCGCGCCCCACCCGATCAACGGACCGAGCGTAGTTCGAAGTTCCCCCCGCCGACCCCACGACGCACCCGCGACCAGCCCGCGGCGGACCCCGGACCGCGCCCGTCAGAGCGAGGCGAGGACCCGCAGGTACTCCTGCTCGTCCCGGGCGTCCGGGAGGCCGTTCACGACGCTCCAGCGGACCGTACCGGTCCGGTCGATCACGAACGTGCCGCGCAGGGCGCAGCCCTTCTCCTCGTCGAGGACGCCGTAGGCGCGGGCCACCTCGCCGTGCGGCCAGAAGTCGGCGAGCAGCGGGAAGTCCAGGCCCTCCCGGTCGGCGAAGACGCGTTGGGAGAACTGCGAGTCGACGGAGATCCCGAGCACCTGGACGGCGTCGTTCTGCAGGCGCGGCAGTTCCTTCTGGATCGCGCCGAGCTCGCCGGTGCAGACCCCGGTGAAGGCGAACGGGTAGAAGACCAGGACGACGGCCTTCTCGCCGCGGAAGTCCGAGAGCGCGACCGACTCGCCGTGCTGGGTCCTGAGCTCGAAGTCCGGGGCCTCGGTGCCGACCTCGACGGCCATGGTGGGACCTTTCTGACGGGCGGGCGCCGCCCGCCGGGCGCGGCGGGCCACCACATCCTCGCATCCGTTCGGGTGCGTTCCGCCGGACGGGTGACGGCGGGCCGCCGGACGGCCGACGGCTTTCGCCCTGGGCGAACGCCTCCCCCGGCGCGGCGCGGGCCCGGGGCCGGGGCCGGGGCCGGGGGCCGGGGGCCGGAAGACCGAAGGACCGGAAGGAAAAAGGCCGGGCCCCGCCGGAGGAGTTCCGACGGGGCCCGGCCGGGGCTCTTCAGCGGCCCGGGGCTCGGTGCGCGGTCAGCGCTTGCCGCCCGCCTTCGGGGCGGACTTGGTCGCCAGGCGGGTGGCCGCCCAGTCCTTGGCGACGGCGATGGAGCTGGTCTGCGACAGGCCGGCGGTCTTGGCCGCGTCGGCGATGTCCGAGGCCTCGATGTGGCCGGCGCGGCCGGTCTTGGGCGTCAGCAGCCAGATGAGGCCACCCTCGGCCAGGTACTCCAGGGCGTCGACGAGGGCGTCGGTGAGGTCCCCGTCGTCGTCGCGGTGCCACAGCAGGACGGCGTCGGCGACGTCGTCGTAGTCCTCGTCGACGAGATCCGTCCCGGTGATCTCCTCGATGCCCTCGCGGAGATCCTGGTCAGTGTCTTCGTCGTACCCCAGCTCCTGAACGATCTGGCCCTCCTCGAAGTTGAGACGGGCCGCCGGGTTGGACTTGTCCGCGGGGTCCGCGGTCGCGCTCACGGGAATAACCTCCAGTATTCGGCTCGGCGTCCATGCCGAGGCTGTGGCCGTAGTCCACACGGGCGCGGCGGTTCGCGCAAGTACCCGACCCCCGATCCCCTCCAAAGGTTGACGTGTCGCAGCGGGACACGCCGGTCGAGGTGTCGGGAATCACATCGATTTGCCCTTCTCCGCATGGGACAAGGATGCTTCGGGTGGTCCCGGCCCACAGGCCGTACGCATGCCCGAGATGCGAACGGCATTCGGGTCCGCGCGTGCGCGGGCGTAGAGTCTCCTGTTGGCCCTCACCCCGGCCGCCCGCCATCGGGCGGACGGGAAACCAGGTCGGACCACCTCTGTTCGTAACACCCGGAGGTGCGCGGCGCAGGCGAAGACGCCTGGACCGCTCACCGCCAGACCGTCCCGCCCACCAGGCGGAACGGTTACCGATCGGTAGAGATGACGGATCTCCGAGCGCGGTAGCACGATGGAGGCGGCGCGACACACCTAAGTTTCGACCGACAGTGAAGGAACAGCGTGGCTTCCGGATCCGATCGCAACCCGATCATCATTGGCGGCCTTCCGAGTCAGGTCCCGGACTTCGATCCCGAGGAGACCGCGGAATGGCTGGAGTCGCTTGACGCGGCCATCGACGAGCGGGGGCGCGAGCGTGCCCGTTACCTGATGCTCCGCCTGATCGAGCGCGCCCGCGAGAAGCGTGTCGCCGTGCCCGAGATGCGCAGCACGGACTACGTCAACACCATCGCGACCAAGGACGAGCCGTTCTTCCCCGGCAACGAGGAGATCGAGCGCAAGATCCTGAACGCGACCCGCTGGAACGCGGCCGTCATGGTCTCCCGGGCCCAGCGCCCCGGCATCGGCGTGGGCGGCCACATCGCCACCTTCGCCTCCTCCGCGTCGCTCTACGACGTCGGCTTCAACTACTTCTTCCGCGGCAAGGACGCCGAGGGCGAGTCCGGCGACCAGATCTTCTTCCAGGGCCACGCCTCCCCCGGCATCTACGCCCGCGCCTTCCTCCTGGACCGACTCACCGAGCAGCAGCTCGACGCGTTCCGCCAGGAGAAGTCGAAGGCCCCCTACGGCCTGTCCAGCTACCCGCACCCGCGGCTGATGCCGGACTTCTGGGAGTTCCCGACCGTCTCGATGGGCCTCGGCCCCCTCGGCGCGATCTACCAGGCCCGGATGAACCGCTACCTGGAGCACCGCGGCATCAAGGACACCTCCGACTCGCAGGTGTACGCCTTCCTCGGCGACGGCGAGATGGACGAGCCCGAGTCGCTGGGCCAGCTCTCCCTGGCCGCGCGCGAGGGCCTGGACAACCTGACCTTCGTGGTCAACTGCAACCTGCAGCGCCTGGACGGCCCGGTCCGCGGCAACGGCAAGATCATCCAGGAGCTGGAGTCCCAGTTCCGGGGCGCCGGCTGGAACGTGATCAAGCTGGTCTGGGACCGCAGCTGGGACCCGCTGCTCGCGCAGGACCGCGACGGCGTCCTGGTCAACAAGCTGAACACCACGGTGGACGGCCAGTTCCAGACCTACGCCACCGAGACCGGCCAGTACATCCGCGAGCACTTCTTCGGCTCGGACCTGCGCCTGCGCAAGATGGTCGAGAACATGACCGACCAGCAGATCCAGCACCTGGGTCGCGGCGGCCACGACCACAAGAAGATCTACGCGGCGTTCAAGGCGGCCCGCGAGCACAAGGGCCAGCCGACGGTCATCCTGGCCCAGACGGTCAAGGGCTGGACGCTCGGTCCCAACTTCGAGGGCCGCAACGCCACCCACCAGATGAAGAAGCTGACGGTCGAGGACCTGAAGCGCTTCCGCGACCGGCTGCACCTGCCGATCACCGACAAGCAGCTCGACGAGGGCTACCCGCCCTACTACCACCCGGGCCGCAACTCGGAAGAGATCCAGTACATGCACGACCGCCGCCAGGAGCTCGGCGGCTACGTGCCCACCCGCAAGGTGCGCCCGCGCCGGCTGGAGCTGCCCGGCGACGACGCCTACAAGGCGGTCAAGAAGGGGTCCGGCAACCAGACCATCGCCACCACCATGGCGTTCGTCCGGGTGCTGAAGGACCTCATGCGGGACAAGGGCATCGGCAACCGCTTCGTGCCGATCGCGCCCGACGAGTACCGCACCTTCGGCATGGACTCGCTCTTCCCGTCGGCGAAGATCTACAACCCGCTCGGCCAGACCTACGAGTCGGTCGACCGCGACCTGCTCCTGGCCTACAAGGAGTCGCCGACCGGCCAGATGCTGCACGACGGCATCTCCGAGGCCGGCTGCACCGCCTCGCTGATCGCCGCCGGTTCGTCCTACGCGACCCACGGCGAGCCGCTGATCCCGGTCTACGTCTTCTACTCGATGTTCGGGTTCCAGCGCACCGGCGACCAGTTCTGGCAGATGGCCGACCAGCTGGCCCGCGGCTTCGTGATCGGCGCCACCGCCGGCCGCACCACGCTCACCGGCGAGGGCCTGCAGCACGCCGACGGCCACTCGCAGCTGCTGGCCTCCACCAACCCTGGCGTGGTCGCGTACGACCCGGCGTACGGCTTCGAGATCGCGCACATCGTCCAGGACGGTCTGCGCCGGATGTACGGCACCAGTGCCGAGCACCCGCACGGCGAGGACGTGTTCTACTACCTCACCGTCTACAACGAGCCGATCAAGATGCCGGCCGAGCCCGAGAACGTGGACGTCGAGGGCATCCTCAAGGGCCTGCACAAGTACGCGCCGGCCACCGCCGGCCAGATCCCGGCCCAGATCCTCGCCTCCGGCGTGGCGGTGCCGTGGGCCCTGGAGGCCCAGCGCATCCTCGCCGAGGAGTGGAACGTCAAGGCCGACGTGTGGTCCGCGACCTCCTGGAACGAGCTGCGCCGCGACGCGGTGGAGGCCGAGGAGTTCAACCTGCTGCACCCCGAGGAGCAGCAGCGCGTCCCGTACGTCACCCAGAAGCTCCAGGGCTCCGAGGGTCCGTTCGTCGCCGTGTCCGACTGGATGCGCGCCGTGCCGGACCAGATCTCGCGCTGGGTGCCGGGCCAGTGGCAGTCGCTGGGTGCCGACGGCTTCGGCTTCGCCGACACCCGTGGCGCCGCCCGCCGCTTCTTCCACATCGACGCGCAGTCGGTCGTCCTGGCGGTGCTCACCGAGCTCGCCAAGCAGGGCAAGATCGACCGCAGCGCGCTGAAGGAGGCGGTGGACCGCTACCAGCTGCTCGACGTGACCGCGGCCGACCCGGGTGCCGCCGGCGGCGACGCCTGACAGCCCGCTGCCAGCGCCGAAGGGCCGGACCTCCCAGGTCCGGCCCTTCGTTCGTTCCATCGCAGCTCCGGACACGCGCACGGCCCCGGACTCCGCCGGGTCCGGGGCCGTGCGCACGGGCGCGCGATACTCAGATGTGCACGGCCGGGCCCGCGTCGTTGGCGCCGCGGCGGGTGAGCAGGCCGAGCAGGGCGGCGCCGAAGGCCACCACCGAGGCCACCGCGAAGGCGAGCGACATGCCGCTCACGAAGGAGTGGTGGACCGCGTCGGCCATGCCGTCCACGACCTGCTGCGGGGTGCCGGGCGGGGCCGGCGGGGCGATGCCGAGCTGAGCGGCCTGCTTGAGGCCCTCGGCCTGCGGGCCCTCGACCGGCGGCAGGCCGGCCCTCGCCCAGTTGCCGGGCAGCACGTCCCCGACCTTGGCGGCCATCAGCGCGCCCAGCACGGCGGTGCCGAGGCTGCCGCCGACCTGCATCGCGGCCTGCTGGAGGCCGCCGGCCACGCCGGACAGCTCCAGCGGGGCGTTGCCGACGATCACCTCGGTGGCGCCGACCATGACCGGGCTGATGCCGAGGCCCATCAGGACGAACCACAGCGACATCACGCCGGTGCCGGAGCCGGTGTCCAGGGTGGACATGCCGAACATCGCGGCGGTGGTGATCAGCATGCCGGCCACGATCGGGACGCGCGGGCCGAGCTTGCCGATCGCGATGCCCGCGATCGGCGAGCCGACGATCATCATGCCGGTCATCGGCAGCAGGTGGACGCCCGCCTGGACCGGCGTCATCCCGTGCACGTTCTGCAGGTAGAAGGTGACGAAGAAGATCGCGCCGAAGAACGCGAAGGCCATCAGCACCATCAGCAGCGTGCCCGCCGACAGCGGCACCGAGCGGAACAGGCCGAGCGGGATCAGCGGCTCCCTCGCCTTGCCCTGCCAGAGCGCGAACACCACCATCAGCACGACCGCGCCGCCGAGGAGAAGCAGCGTGGACGGGTCGCCCCAGCCCCATTCGGGGGCCTTGATGATGCCGAAGACGAGGGCGAACATCGCCACCGACAGCAGCGCGATGCCGGGCACGTCGAAGGACTTGGCGGCGTTCTCCGCGCGGACGTCGCGCAGCACCAGCAGGCCGAGGACGAGCGCGATCAGGCCGACCGGGATGTTGATGAAGAACACCGACTCCCAGCTGACGTGCTCGACCAGCAGGCCGCCGACGATCGGGCCGGCCGCGGTGGAGGCGCCGATCACGCCGCCCCAGATGCCGATCGCCATGTTGAGCTTCTCGGCCGGGAAGGCCCCGCGCAGCAGGCCGAGCGCGGCCGGCTGGAGCAGCGCGCCGAACAGGCCCTGCAGGACGCGGAAGGCGATCACGGTCCGGATGTTGCCGGCGAAGCCGATCGCGGCCGAGGTGGCGGCGAAGCCGACCGCGCCGACGAGGAACGTCGTCTTGTGCCCGAAGCGGTCGCCGATCTTGCCGGCGGTGATCAGGAAGACGGCCAGCGCGAGCAGGTAGCCGCTGGTCACCCACTGGATCTCGGAAGGCGCGGCCTTCAGCTTCTCCTGGATGACCGGGTTGGCGATCGCGACGATCGTGCCGTCGAGGGCGACCATCATCACGCCGACCGCGACGGTCAGCAGGGTCAGCCACGGGTGACCCTTGATCCCACCCCCCGGCGGTGCCGAGCGCTGCGGCGGGTCGTCCGCCCTGGCGTTGTTGACGACGGACTGGCTCATCGGGGCCCTCCACGGGGCGTGTGCGCGGACGAAACCGCATGAACAGGGGCGTGGCGCCCCGGCCCACCCGTCCCCACGAGCTGCCCGGCCCGACGGGCGCCACTTCCGGCAGATTATGTCAGCCACTGACAATCGGCAAAGGCTGACTTCTGGCCAGTGCTGCCATTTGTCAGGCCGCTAAGGTTGACCTCCCACCCCGACCGCACCCGCGCCCGGAAGGCCCCGCCATGGCCGCTCACGCCCCCCACCCCGACGCCCCGACCGGCCCCGCGCCGATCACCCCGCTGGGTCGGGGGCCCGGACTGCGCGAGCGCAAGAAGCAGCAGACCCGCGACGCCCTCGTCCAGGCCGCCCACGTCCTCTTCCTCGGGCAGGGCTTCGCGCAGACGACCGTCGACGAGATCGCCACCGCCGTGGACGTCTCCCAGCGCACCTTCTTCCGCTACTTCGCCAACAAGGACGAGGTCGCGCTCGCCGTCATGGCCGACGCCGAGGACTACTTCATCGAGTGCCTGCGCCACCGCCCCGCCGCCGAGACCCCGCTCCAGGCGCTGCGCGCCTCGATCGTCAAGGCCTGGCGCGACCTCGGCAGCGCCGGGCGCACCGGCCCCGGCTCCATCCACAGCGCCCTCGAACTCATGCGGATGATCGAGGAGACGCCCACCCTGCTCGCCGCCCACCTGCGCCGCGTCACCGAACAGGAGCGGGTGGTGGTCCAGGTGATCGCCGAGCGCGAGGGCCTCGACCCGGCCCTGGACCTGCGCCCCACCGTCCTCGCCGCCGTCTTCGGCAGCGTGCTGCGCGCCGCCCACCTCTCCTGGACCGCCGACCAGGAACCGGCCGGCCCGGAGGGCATGATCGCCGTCATCGAGCGCCACTTCGACCAGCTCGGGCCGGCCCTCGCCGGCCACTGGCGCTCGTAGCACCCGGGCGTCGTACCGGGGTCCGGGGTCCGGGGTGCAGAGTGCAGCGTGCACAGCCCGGAGTCATACCGGGGTACCAGACGAAATCCGGCCCTCCGGTCCGACGCCACCCGCGCCGCCCGCCCCTACGCTGGCCGGATGATCGCCCCGCCCACCGGGAAGCCCCGCCGGCCGTCCCCGCGCGCGCTGTTCGCGGCACTGCTGAGCCCGTCCACCGACCACACGCCGCTACTGGCGCAGTCGCGCCGGCCGTGGCTGCGCTACCTGCCGTACGTCCTCGCACTGGCCGCGATCGCCGCGCTGCTGCCCAGCTCGATCAACGTGCTCGCCAACGACTACGGGATCGACGTCGGGCTCGCCGCCGCCCTCGCCGTCGCGCAGACCGCTCCGCTGCTCCTGGCGCCCGCCCGGCCGCTGCCCGCCTGGTGGATGGTCGGGCTGACCAACCTCCTGACGTCCGCGCTGGTCCTCGCCACGGCCACCAAGACCACGCCGGTCTTCCCCTGGCCGGCCACCAGCCTGGTCGGGTACCTGCTCCTCATGCTGCCGCTCGCCCTCCGCGAGGCGCGCCGCACCCTGGTCGCGGTGTGGCTGGCCACCACCGTCGTGAGCCTCGTGTTCTCCGTGCTCGGCGCGGTGCGCGACTGGGGCGGGGACAACAGCCTGCTGGCGATCGCCCTCAGCGGCGCGGTCCTGATCCTCGGCGGCGCCCTGCGGGAACGCGCCGAGGCCCGCCGGCTGCTCACCGAGCAGGAGCACATCAGCGAGGCCGAGCGCGAGCGCCGCACACTGCTGGAGGAGCGCACCAGGATCGCCCGCGAGCTGCACGACGTGGTGGCGCACCACATGTCGGTGATCGCCGTGCAGGCGGCCAGCGCGCCGTACCGGATCGGCGGCGTCCCGGACGAGGCCGTCGAGGAGTTCACCGCGATCGCCGGCACCGCGCGCGAGTCGCTCGCCGAAATGCGGCGCCTGCTGGGGGTGTTGCGCAGCGAGGAGAACGGGGCCGAGACGGCGCCGCAGCCGGGCGTGGAGCAACTCGGCCAGCTGGTCGAGACGGTGGCGCGGGCCGGGGTGCCGGCCGGGCTGACGGTGGATGCGGGCCTGGCCGAGCGGGTGCCGCAGGCCGTCGCCCTGTCCGCGTACCGGATCGTCCAGGAGGCGCTGGCCAACGTCGTCCGGCACGCGCCCGGCGCGCGGGCCTGGGTGTCGCTCACGGCCGACGGCCCGGAGCTGCTGGTCACCGTGGTGAACGCACCGCCGCCCGAGCGCCGCGAGTCGCTGGAGGCCTCGGCCGAGGGCACCGGGCAGGGGCTGGTCGGAATGCGCGAACGCGTCCGGCTCCTGGATGGCAGGCTGGACACCGGCCCGCTGCCGGACGGCGGCTTCAAGGTGGCCGCCGCCCTGCCCCTCGACCCCGCCCGGGAGACACCCGCATGACCATCCGCGTGATCATCGTCGACGACCAGGCCATGGTGCGGGCCGGCTTCGCCGCGCTGCTGAACGCCCAGAGCGACATCGACGTGGTGGGGGACGCGGCGGACGGCGCGCAGGCCCTGGAGGTCAGCGGCCGCACCCACCCGGACGTCGTCCTGATGGACGTCCGGATGCCCGGCAT
The DNA here is from genome assembly GCF_036322405.1 of Streptomyces sp. SP17BM10. Lineage (NCBI taxonomy): Bacteria > Bacillati > Actinomycetota > Actinomycetes > Kitasatosporales > Streptomycetaceae > Streptomyces > Streptomyces sp. SP17BM10. Next base: position 160,807 of record NZ_JAQYXB010000669.1, read on the forward strand.
GGACGGCCTGGAAGCCGCCCGGCGGCTGCTCGCCCCGGCGGCCGATGGCCGGCCAGGGGGCGGCGCCCACCGGCCCAAGGTGCTGATGCTGACCACCTTCGACGTGGACGACTACGTGTACGAGGCGCTGCGCGCCGGGGCGAGCGGCTTCCTGCTGAAGGACGCCCCGCCGGCCGACCTGATCGCCGCCGTCCGCGTCGTCGCGGCCGGCGAGGCGCTGCTCGCGCCCTCGGTGACGCGCCGCCTGATCGAGGACTTCGCCCGCACCCGCCCGGCCCGGCGGCGCGACCCCAGGGTGCGGCTCAACGGGCTGACCCCGCGCGAGACCGAGGTGCTGGAGCTGATCGCCCGCGGCCTGTCCAACCAGGAGATCGCCGGCCGCCTGGTGCTGGCCGAGCAGACGGTCAAGACGCACATCGGCCGGATCCTCGCCAAGCTCGATCTGCGCGACCGCGCCCAGGCGGTCGTCCTCGCCTACGAGTCGGGACTCGTGACCCCCGGCGAGTAGCAGGTGATACCCGGGTAGCACCCGGGACTTGGCCCCGCGGTGTGACGTCCGCGGGGCCTTTCCGTTCCTACCTTCCTCTCCGTCGCCAGTGAGCAACGGACAAGGGAGTGCGGGAAGATGGGAAAGTTTCGGGCCAGGCGGGCGTTCGCCGCCGCCGCGGTCGCCCTCGCGGCGGTCCTCGGCGCGGGCGGCTGGGCCGCCGACACGCAGCAGGCCGTCACCGGGCCCCCGCCCGGCAGCGCCGCGTGGACGGCCGACACCGCGCTCGGCCTCCGGCTGCCCGACCCGGCCACCGCCGACCCGGCCGAAGTCGCCGCTTTCTTCTCCGGGCTGACGCCCGCCCAGAGCGGGGAACTCGCCGCCCGGCACCCGCTGGTGGTCGGCAACCTGGACGGCGTCCCGGTCCGACTCCGGTACCGCGCCAACGCCCTGGCCCTCGCCGGCGAGCGCGACCGGGAGGCCGCCCGAGGCGCCGACCCGGCGCTCACCCCGCGGGACCAGGCCGCCGCCCGCACCCGCGCCGAGCGCTACCGCACCCTGCTCGACGGCGGACGACAGGTCCTCGCCTTCGACCCGCGCGGCCGCGGCCAGATCGCCGAGGTCTACGGCGACCTGGCCACCGCCCGCCGCACCGCCGTCGTCGTCCCCGGCTCCGACATCGACCTGCTGAGCTTCGACCGCGCCGCCGACCCGTACGGCACCCCCGCCGGCATGGCTCGGTCCTTGTACGAGGCCACCGGCCGCACGAGCGCCGTCATCGCCTGGGCCGGCTACACCACCCCGGTCGGCCTCGGCCTGGACGCCGCCACCGAGGACCTGGCCCGCGCCGGCGCCGGCCGGCTGACCCGGCTGCTCGACGGACTCGCCGTCAGCACCCGCCCCGAGGCCCCGGCCACCGTCTTCTGCCACAGCTACGGCTCGGTCGTCTGCGGCCTGGCCCGCCCGGGCCCCGCACAGGCCTCCGGCGTGGTGGTGCTCGGCTCACCCGGCATGGGCGTCGGCTCGGCCGCCGACCTCGACCCGCGCGTCCCGCTCTGGGCCACCGCCCGCAACGGCTCCGACTGGATCGGCCGGGTGCCCGACGTCTCGCTGTTCGGCCTCGGCCACGGCGCCGACCCGACCGGCCCGGACTTCGGCGCCCGCCCCGTGCCGTCCACCGGCTCGCACGGCCACACCGGCTACTTCGCCCCCGGCACCGCCTCCCTCGCCGCCTACGCCGCCCTCGCCCAGGGCCGCTGACCGCCCGGCCGCCCCGACCAGAACAGGAGCACCGCCATGGCCCACCCGCTCACCGCCCTGCACCGCGCCGCCCACGAGGTCGACGCCCGCACCCCCGCCCACCGCGACCGCGCCCTCGACGGCCTGCGCGCCCTCGCCCTGCTCGCCGTCCCGCTCGGGCACTGGATGCTCGGCGGCTTCACCCGCGACCCCGACGGCACCCTGCACAACGCCAGCCCCCTCTCCTCCCTCGGCGGCTTCGCACCGGTCAGCTGGGTGCTGCAGATGCTGGGGGTGTTCTTCCTGGTCGGCGGCCACTCCTCGGTCCACTCGCTGGACCGCGCCCGCGCCAGGGGCGTGACGTACGGCGGCTGGCTGCGCGCCCGGACGGTCCGGCTGCTGCGCCCGGTGCTCGGCGTGACCGCGGTGTGGGCGGCGCTGATCCCGGTGCTGCCCCGGCTCGGCGTCCCGGCCGGCACCGTCCGCACCGGCGCGACGCTGGTGGTGCAGCCGCTCTGGTACATCGCCGTCTACCTCGGGGCGACGGCGCTCACCCCGGTCTGCCTGGCCGCCGCCCGCCGGCTCGGCGCGTGGTCGGCGGGGCTCCTGGTGGCCGTCGTCGCCGTGGTGGACGCGCTGCGGTACGGGCCGTGGGCGGAGGCGGTGCCGTCCTGGGTCGGGCTGGTCAACATCCTGCCGGGCTGGCTGTTCGGCTACCAGCTCGGCGTGCTGTGGGCGCGCGGCGGGCTCGACCGCCGAGCCGCGCGGGTCCTGCTGGGCGGGGGCGCCGCGCTGTTCACCGCGCTGCTGCTGGTGTTCCACTACCCGGCGAGCATGGTCGGCGTGCCCGGCGTCGAGCGGACCAACTCGCACCCGCCGTCCCTGCTGGTCCTCGCCCTGGCCGCGGCGCAGTGCGGCGCGGCGGTGCTGCTGCGGGAGCGCCTGGGCCGGCTGCTGACCCGCCGTCCGCTGCTGTGGCTGCCGGTGGTCGTGGTCAACCTGTCGGCGATGACGGTCTTCTGCTGGCACCAGAGCGCGATGCTCGCCGTGGCCGTGCCCGGCGCCGCCGGCCTCGGCACCGTCCCCGGGCTGACCACCGCGCCGGACTCGCTCGCCTGGGTGGCCGCCCGGCTGGCGCTGCTGCCGCTGTTCGCGGCCGCGCTGGTGGCGGTCGGCTGGTTCGCCCGGCGGTTCGACGCACCGTGGACGGCCCTCTCCCGCCCCTGGAAGGCGGCGGCCGGAGCCGGGGCGGCCCTGTTCGCCGCCTACGCGCTGGGCGTGGTGTGACGCCGTCCGCCCCAACCGCCACACGCCCCCGGAGCGCCTCGGCGCGCACTGGGGGCGCGTTGTCGGCGGCGTGCCCTAACCTGCCGTCATGGTGACGTTCGACGAGTTCCGCGCGATGGCCCTGGCCCTCCCGGAGGCCGCGCAGGAGCCGACGTGGGAGATCGAGACGCTGCGGGTGCGGGCCAAGATCTTCGCGATGGGCTCGCCCGAGGGCGAGCGCGTCACCGTCAAGGCCGGCCCCGAGGACCAGGCCGAGCTGCTGGCCGCCGAGCCCGAGGTGTTCTCGTCCGCCCCCTACGTCGGCCGGCACGGCTGGGTGAGCGTCCGGCTGGACCTCGTCGACCCGGAGGAACTCCGCGACCTGGTCACCGAGGCCTGGCGGCGCACCGCGCCCAAGCGGCTGGTCCGGGAGTTCGACGAGCAGGCGAGGTGACGCCGGGGACGGAACGGCCCGCGGCCCGGCGGGGCGGTCCGAACCACGGAAGACGCGAACCGGACACCCCCGGTTCATGTGATCCATCCCACAGTTTGGGCGTGTCCGTCACCCTCCTGTGACCTCTACGCTTACGCAGGGAAGTTCGCAGTCTGACGCACCCCTCGGGCCCCGCCCAGGACATGGTGACGGGCCCAAGGGAGTTGGTGCGGTGCGCAACCGTCGACGCTGGAAGCGTGTACTGATCGGGGCGTTCGCGGGCTTCGCGGTCCTGGCCGACGCCGGCGCCTCGGCCGCCGCGGCCGCCGCCTCCACCGAGCAGCTGGCGATCAGCACGCCCCCGGCCGGCAGCACCGCCTGGCTCCAGGACCACTCCTTCGGCCGCGGCCTGCCCGACCCGGCCACCACCACCCCGGCCGCCGCAGCCGAGTTCTTCGCCTCGCTGGCGCCCACCGAGCTCGACCGGCTGATCCGGCAGTACCCGCTGGTCGTCGGCAACTTCGACGGCGCCCCGCTCGACCTGCGCTACCGCGCCAACCGGATCGCCCTCGCCGCCGAGCGCGACGCCGCCCGCGCCCGCGCCGACGACCCCAAGCTCGACTCCGACGCCCGCGCGCTGGCCGTCTCCCGCGCCAACGACGTCGAGCACCTGCTCGCCCCCGACCGCCAGGTCCTCGCCTTCGATCCGCGCGGGCGCGGGCTGGTCACCGAGGTGTGGGGCGACCTCGCCGACGCCGAGCGGGTCTCCGTCCTGGTGCCCGGCTCCGACGCCGACCTCGGCCACTTCGACCAGGCCGCCGACCCGCTGCGCTCCCCCGCCGGCATGGCCCGCGCCCTGTACGCCGAGGAGCAGAAGCAGGCCCCGAAGACCCGCACCGCGGTGATCGCCTGGACCGGCTACGTCACGCCCTCCGGCCTCGGCCCGGACGCCGTCACCTCCCGCCTCGCCGACATCGGCGCGCCCCGGCTGCAGCGCCTGCTCGCCGGGCTCAAGGAGACCACCCGCCCGGACGCGCCGCCGTCCCTGCTCTGCCACTCCTACGGGTCCGTGGTCTGCGGCGACGCCGCCCCCGAGATCCCGCGCGCCGCGGCCTCGCCGTCCGACACCTCCGGCGTCACCGACATGATGGTGTTCGGCAGCCCCGGCATGGGCGTGCAGAGCACCGGCGAGCTCGGCACCGGCGTCAAGGTGTGGGCCACCCGCAACCCCAGCGACTGGATCGGCAACGTCCCGTACCTGGAGGTGGGTGGTCTCGGCCACGGCGCCGACCCGACGTCCTCCGGCTTCGGCGCCGAGGAGATCTCCTCGGCCCGCGCGGCCGGCCACAACGGCTACTTCGCCGAGGGCACCGACAGCCTGCACAACTTCGCGGCGATCTCGCTCGGCCACTACCAGGACGTCGTGCTCCGGCCGCAGTCCGGCTCCTGATCCCCGCGGCCCGGGAGGACCCTGGTCAGCCAGGGAGGACCCTGGTCGGCCCGGAACAGCCGGCGCCCGCCGTTCGGGTCGGCCACCAGGCACCGGAGCGCGGCCCGGCTCACCGGGCCGGGCCCGCCCGGTCCCGGGGCCGTTACTCTCGCTCGACCTGCGTGTTCGCCATGCTCGGGTACCGGTCCCCGGCCACCTGGCCGGCCACCGGCTCCAGCAGCGCCAGCTCGGCGGCGGTCAGCTCCAGCGTCGCGGCGGCGGTGTTCTCCGCGAGCCGGGTGCGCTTGCGGGTGCCCGGGATCGGCACGACGGTGAGCCCGTGCACCTGCGCCCGCTGGTGCACCCAGGCCAGCGCGACCTGGGCCGCCGTGGCCCCGCGGTCCGCCGCGATCCGCCGCACCGGCTCCAGCAGGGCGTCGTTGGCCTTCGCGTTGGCACCGGTGAAGCGCGGCTGGGTGCGCCGGAAGTCGTCCGCCGGGAGCTGCTCGGCGTCCTGGAAGGAGCCGGTCAGGAAGCCCCGGCCGAGGGGCGAGTACGGCACGAACGCGACGCCCAGGTCGGCCGCGGCCGGCACCACCGAGCGCTCGACGTCGCGGGAGAACACCGACCACTCGGACTGCACGGCGGCGATCGGGTGGACGGCGTGCGCCTCGCGCAGCTCGGCCCCGGTCACCTCGGAGAGCCCGAGGTGGCGGACCTTGCCGGCCCGCACCAACTCGGCCATGGCGCCCACGGATTCGGCGAGCGGCACGTCCGGGTTGCGCCGGTGCATGTAGTAGAGGTCGATGACGTCCACGCCCAGTCGGCGCAGCGAGGCGTCGATCGCGGTCCGGATGTACTCCGGGTCGTTGCGGACGGCCCGGTAGCCCGGGTCCTGCGCCCTGCGCTCGATGGCGAACTTGGTGGCGATCACCACCCGGTCGCGGTTGGCCCGGACGAACGGGCCGATCAGCTCCTCGTTGTGGCCGGAGCCGTACATGTCGGCCGTGTCGAACAGGGTGACGCCGGCCTCCAGGGCGGCGTCCAGGGTGGCCAGCGACTCGGTCGTGTCGGTCGGGCCGTAGAACTCGCTCATGCCCATGCAGCCGAGGCCCTGGACACCGACGAGCGGGCCGTCGGCGCCGAGTCGGGCGGTGGGGAGTGCGGGGTGCGTCATGCTCGCTGCTCTTCCTCTGCTCGGTGGTACTGGCACTGGACGGGGGCGCCGTTGGCGTCGGCGATCCTCCCCGCGTAGAGATCGATCTTGTAGTCGAGGACGGCCAGGGTGGCCTGGAGGTCGGCGATCCGCTGCCGGACCTCCTCGCGCTGGGTCTCCAGCAGCTGCCGCCGGCCCTCGTACGTCCGCTCGCCCTCGCGGGCCATGTCGACGTACCTGAGCATGTCCGCCACCGACATGCCGGTCAGCCGCAGCCGGCCGAGGAAGGCCAGCCGGTGCAGGTCGGCGTCGCAGTAGCGGCGCTGGCCGCCGACCGCGCGGTCGACCGGGTCGAGCAGGCCGATCCGCTCGTACCAGCGCAGGGTGTGCGTGGTCAGTCCGCTGGCCGCGGAGACCTCGCTGATGGTGTGGCGCGGAGTCCGGTCCGGATCGCCGACCGGCCGGTGGAACACCTCGGAACAGCTCCGCAGATCGACCTCGACGGGCGCGAGTGTGGCCATGATCGATACCCCCTGTGCCGTGATGGTCACGACGCTACCTAGTTGGAGTGCACTCCAAGCAAGCCCCACATCCGGGTGGTTCCGCCACCCGGTTTCGGGCCCGGTTAGAGTCGGGCGCATGGAGAGCTTGCGGATGATCGAGAACTGGCCCGTCCCCCACGCCGCCGCGGCGGTCGTCCGGGGCTCGGACGGAGCGGTGCTGGGCTCGCACGGGCCGCAGCGGCACCTGTTCCCGCTCGCGTCGGTGACCAAGCTGCTCACCTCCTACGCCGCGCTGGTCGCCGTCGAGGAGGGCGTCTTCGAGCTCGACGACCCGGCCGGCCCGGCCGGGTCGACCGTCCGCCACCTGCTCGCCCACACCTCGGGCCTCGGCTTCGACGAGGACCGGGTGTTCGGCGATCCGGGCAAGCGCCGCCTCTACTCCAACGCCGGCTTCGACGCGCTGGCGGGCGCCCTCGCCACGGCCGCCGGGATCGAGTTCTCCCGCTACGTCGCCGAGGCCGTGTTCGAGCCGCTGGGCATGCACGACACCCTGATCAACACCGCCCACAAGTCCCCGGCCGGCGCCGGCGGACTGTCCACGCTCGCCGACCTCACCCGGTTCGCCGCCGAGCTGCAGTCCCCCAAGCTGCTCGACCCGTCCACCGTCCACCGGGCCACCCGCGAGGTCGCCTTCCCCGGCACCAGCGGCGTGCTGCCCGGCTTCGGGCACCAGCGCCCCAACGACTGGGGCCTGGGCTTCGAGATCCGCGACGGCAAGTCACCGCACTGGACGGGCACCGCCAACTCCCCCGCGACCTTCGGCCACTTCGGCCAGTCCGGCACCTTCCTGTGGGTCGACCCGGCGGCGGGGGCCGCCTGCATCGCCCTCACCGACCGGGACTTCGGCCCCTGGGCGGCCGAGGTCTGGCCGCAGCTGTCCGACGCGGTGCTCGCCGAGCTGCCGGGGCTGCCCGGCTGAGTCAGCCGTACGAGACCGGCGAGTGCATCTCCCACAGCAGGAGTTCGGCGCCGGTCTCGCCGGCCGACGGGTCCGCGAACGCGTCACCGGTGATCCGCACGCTGTCCCCCGGCACCATCGAACGCCCCTCGCCCTTCGGGCCCGGCACCGTCCGGTAGCCCAGCGCACCGGACGTCAGGTGCGCGTAGCGCCAAGCGGCGACGGGCAGCGGGGGCAGCGGCTGCCACGGCCCGGCGGTCGCCAGCCAGAGCGCGGCGTCACCGCGCCGCAGCCGCAGGACGTCCGCCCCGGCGTCGCGCTCCAGCCCGGAGGCCAGCAGCGTCAACCCGCCCGCGGCCGCCTCCACCCGGCGCAGCCCGTACGCCGGGGGCGCGTCGAACACGTCCGGCTGGAGCCACATCTGGACGAACCGGACCGGGCCCTCGGCACCGCCGACGTTGCGCTCTGTGTGGGTCACGCCCGAGCCCGCGCTCAGGTGCTGGATCATCCCCGGGCGCACCACGCCGCTGTGGCCGTGCGAGTCCCGGTGGGCCAGCGCGCCCTCCAGGACCCACGTCAGGATCTCGGTGTCCCGGTGCTTGTGCTCCTCGAACCCGGCCCCGGGGGCCAGGAGTTCCTCGTTGCAGGCGAGCAGCGCGCCGAAGTGCGTGTTCTTCGGGTCGTAGTGCCCGGAGAAGGAGAACGCGTGCCTGGTCTCGACGCCCTCGGCCGGGGTGGAGACGTAGCGCTCGGCGGTGCGGCGGTGGTCCGCGCGGGGGCGGGCGGGGGCGTCGGTCACGGCCCCACCGTAACCGGTGTGACCGGTGCCACCGCGGCGCTCCGCCGGGGGGTGTGCACGAGCAGTGACCCGCGTGAGGCAGTCTTGTCCTTGTGCCAGCCGCTTCCTCAGACGCCACCAGCGCCCCCACCGAGAATCCCGCGCCGGACGGGAAGGCCCCGGCCGCCGCACCGGGCCGCCACCGCCCCGGCCGCTCCGCGCCGCGCCTGACCCCGCAGGAGCGCAGAAACGCCGCCGACCGCGCCGAGCGCCGGGCCGCGACCCTCAAGCGGCTGGAGAAGTCCTCGGGGAAGCTGGCCAGCGCCGCGATCGCGCGGATGGACGACCAGCTCGGCTGGTACCGGCGGATGCCGCCGGAGCACCGCTCCTGGATCGGCCTGGTCGCCCAGGCGGGCATCGCCGCCTTCACCGAGTGGTACCGCCAGCCGGAGGCCGCGCAGGCGATCTCCACCGACGTCTTCGGCACCGCGCCCCGCGAGCTGACCAGGGCGATCACGCTGCGCCAGACCGTCGAGCTGATCCGCACCACGATCGAGGTGATGGAGGAGGCCATCGAGGAGGTGGCCGCCCCCGGCGACGAGGCGGACATGCGCGAGTCCGTGCTGGTCTACGCCCGGGAGATCGCCTTCGCCACCGCCCAGGTCTACGCCCAGGCGGCCGAGGCGCGCGGCGCCTGGGACGCCCGGCTGGAGGCGCTGGTCGTCAACTCGCTGCTCTCCGGCGACGCGGACGAGGGAGTGCTCTCGCGCGCCGCGGCGCTCGGCTGGGGCCAGCCGAGCCAGGTGCGCGTGGTGATGGGCAGCGCACCGGACGGCGACAGCGAGCTGGTCGTCGAGGCGATCCGCCGGGCCGCCCGCTACGCCAAGCTGAACGTGCTGACCGGCGTCCTGGGCAAGCGCCTGGTGGTCGTGGTCGGCGGCGACAAGGAACCGGTGCACGCCGCCCGCGCCCTGATCGGCCAGTTCGCGCCGGGCCCGGTGGTGGTCGGCCCGACCGTGCCCGACCTGCTCTCGGCCACCCGTTCGGCGCACGCCGCCGCGGCCGGCCTGCGGGCCTGCGCCGCCTGGCCGGACGCCCCCCGCCCGGTCCTGGCCGACGACCTGCTGCCCGAACGCGCGCTCGCCGGCGACGAGGCGGCCCGCCGCCAGCTGGTGGAGGAGATCTACACACCGCTCGACGAGGCGGGCTCGGCACTGCTGGAGACACTGAGCGTCTACCTGGAGCAGGCCTCCTCACTGGAGGGCGCGGCCCGGATGCTCTTCGTCCACCCGAACACGGTGCGCTACCGGCTCCGACGTGTGACCGACGTCACGGGCTACGCGCCATCGGACGTTCGATCGGCGTTCACGCTGCGGATCGCCCTGGCCCTCGGCCGACTGACGGTCGTCGGCGAGCAAGGTTGACCAGGATGTAGGGAACTTACAATCCCGGATGGTTTTCTTCGTTACCGTCGCCTACCCGCCCCCGGGCGCCTGGCGAGAGAGGGTTGAACCGTGCTCGTAATCGTCGCCCCTGGACAGGGTGCCCAGACCCCCGGTTTCCTCAGCCCCTGGCTGGAGGTCGACGGTGTCGCCGACCGCCTGCGCGGCTGGTCGGAGGTCGCCGGACTCGACCTCCTGCACGCCGGTACCGAGGCGTCCGCGGAGGAGATCAAGGACACCGCCGTCGCCCAGCCGCTGCTGGTCGCCGCCGGCCTGGTCACCGCCCGCGCGCTCTTCCCCGACGAGACCGCCGCCCGTTCCGTCGTCGGTGCCGTGGCCGGCCACAGCGTCGGTGAGATCACCGCCGCCGCGGGTGCCGGTGTGCTCGGCGCACACGACGCGCTGACCTTCGTCCGGGAGCGCAGCCGCGCCATGGCCGAGGCCGCCGCCGTCACCGAGACCGGCATGACCGCCGTCCTCGGCGGCGACCCGGACGCGGTCGCGGCCAAGCTGGCGGAGCACGGCCTGACCCCGGCCAACAACAACGGCGGCGGCCAGATCGTCGCCGCCGGCACGCTCGCCCAGCTGGAGGCACTGAAGGCGGACCCGCCGACCGGTGCCCGGCTTATCCCGCTGAAGGTGGCGGGCGCCTTCCACACCGAGCACATGGCCCCGGGCGTCGAGCGGCTGGCGAAGCTGGCCCCGACCCTGACCGTGGCCGATCCGCAGGTGCGCTACGTCTCCAACCGGGACGGCGCGGTGGTCACCTCCGGCACCGAGGTGCTGGAGCGCCTGGTGTCGCAGGTCTCCAACCCGGTCCGCTGGGACCTCTGCATGGAGACGCTGGCCGGACTGGGCGCGACCGCCGTGATCGAGCTGGCCCCCGCGGGCACGCTCACCGGCCTGGTCAAGCGCAACCTCAAGGGTGTGGCGACGCTCGCCCTCAAGACCCCCGCCGACCTCGACAAGGCCCGCGAGCTGATCGCGGAGCACGGCGGTAAGGACCAGGAGAGCATGGCATGAGCAAGCGAAGCGAGCGAATCATCGGAGGGTGCGCATCTTGCGAAGCGACCGCCGAGCGCAGCGAGGTGGCCGCATGAGCAAGCGAAGCGAGCGAATCATCGGAAGGTGCGCATCTTGCGAAGCGACCGCCGAGCGCAGCGAGGTGGCCGCATGAGCAAGCCGCAGATTCGTCCGTCGACCGGGGCGCAGTTCTCGCGGATCCACGGCGTGGGCGGTTACCGTCCCGTCCGCGTGATCCCGAACGCCGAGGTCCTGGAGTGGATCGAGTCCTCGGACGAGTGGATCCGCACCCGCAGCGGCATCGCCGAGCGCCGCTGGGCCGGCCCGGAGGAGAGCGTCGCCGAGATGTCGGTGCAGGCCGCCGGCAAGGCCATCGCCCAGGCCGGGATCGCCCCCGACCAGATCGGCGGCGTCATCGTCGCGACCGTCTCGCACCTCAAGCAGACCCCCGCCATCGCCACCGAGATCGCCGAGCGCCTGGGCTGCGGCACCGCCCCGGCCTTCGACATCTCGGCCGCCTGCGCCGGCTTCGGCTACGGCCTGGGACTGGCCGACGGCATGATCCGCGGCGGCGGCGCCGAGTACGTGCTGGTGATCGGCGTCGAGCGGCTGAGCGACATGACCGACCGGTCGGACCGCTCGACCGCGTTCATCTTCGGCGACGGCGCCGGCGCCGCGATCGTCGGCCCCTCCGACACCCCCGGCATCGGCAAGGTGATCTGGGGCTCGGACGGCTCGCAGAAGGACGTCATCTCGCAGACCCAGGCCTGGGACACCGCCTTCGCCAAGCCCGACGCCATCAACGGCGCGGGCGAGGAGTCCACGTGGCCGACCCTGCGGATGGAGGGCCAGACGGTCTTCCGCTGGGCCGTCTGGGAGATGGCCAAGGTGGCCCAGCAGGCGCTGGACGCCGCCGGGATCACAGCCGACCAGCTCGGCGCCTTCATCCCGCACCAGGCCAACATGCGCATCACCGATGCCATGATCAAGGCCCTCAAGCTGCCCGACTCGGTGCCGGTCGCCCGCGACATCACCGAGACCGGGAACACCTCCGCGGCCTCCATCCCGCTGGCGATGGAGCGCATGTTGGAGAGCGGCGAGGCCCGCAGCGGAGACCTCGCGCTGATCATCGGGTTCGGGGCGGGTCTCGTGTACGCCGCGGCAGTCGTTACGCTCCCCTAGGCGCGTTTCGCCCCACTCATCCGCCCAAGCCTGCGTCCGTCCGCCGGTCGGACGCGTTCAACACCGAAGAGGAGCAGCCAGTATGGCTACCAAGGACGAGGTCCTGGAAGGTCTCGCCGAGATCGTCAACGAGATCGCCGGCATCCCGACCGAGGACGTCCAGCTCGACAAGTCCTTCACCGATGACCTGGACGTCGACTCGCTGTCCATGGTCGAGGTCGTCGTGGCCGCCGAGGAGCGCTTCGAGGTCAAGATCCCGGACGACGAGGTCAAGAACCTGAAGACCGTCGGCGACGCCGTCGAGTACATCCTCACCAACGCCTGAGCGTTCGCGTGAACGTCGGCCGGCTCGCCCGAGCCGGCCGACCCCACCCCCCCGGCTCGCCGCCGACCCCGCACCAACGTGAGAGAAGAAGAACCAGTGACCGCTGAAAACCGTACCGTGGTCGTCACGGGTATCGGCGCCTTCACGCCGCTGGGCGGCGACGCCGCCACCACCTGGGAGAACCTGGTGGCGGGCCGTTCCGGAGTGTCGGCCCTGACCGAGGAGTGGGCCGCGGACCTGCCCGTCCGCATCGCCGCCCGCACCGCGGTCGACCCGGGCGAGATCCTGCCCCGCCCGCTGGCCCGCAAGCTGGACCGCTCCGCGCAGTTCGCGCTGATCGCCGCCCGCGAGGCCTGGGCCGACGCCGGCTACGAGACCCCGGCCACCGACGAGTCCTCCAAGCTCGCCCCCGAGCGCCTCGGCGCGGTCATCGCCTCCGGCATCGGCGGCGTGACCACCCTCCTCGACCAGTACGACGTGCTGAAGGAGAAGGGCTCCCGCAAGGTCTCCCCGCACACCGTCCCGATGCTGATGCCCAACTCCCCGGCGGCCAACGTCGGTCTGGAGGTCGGCGCCCGCGCGGGTGTGCACACCCCCGTCTCCGCCTGCGCCTCCGGCGCCGAGGCGATCGGCTACGCGATCGAGATGATCCGCAGCGGTCGCGCCGACGTCGTGGTGGCCGGCGGCACCGAGGCCGCGATCCACCCGCTGCCGATCGCCGCGTTCGCCAACATGATGGCGATGTCCAAGAACAACGACGAGCCCGAGCGCGCCTCGCGCCCGTACGACAAGGCCCGCGACGGCTTCGTGCTCGGTGAGGGCGCCGGCGTGGTCGTCCTGGAGTCGGTCGAGCACGCCGAGGCCCGCGGGGCCCGGATCTACTGCGAGGCCGTGGGCCAGGGCCTGTCCTCGGATGCCCACCACATCGCCCAGCCCGAGCCGACCGGCGCCGGCGTGGCCCGCGCGCTGGCCGACCTGTTCGAGCGCAACACCCTCGACAAGGCCGAGATCGTGCACGTCAACGCGCACGCCACCTCGACCCCGCAGGGCGACACCGCCGAGCTGAAGGCGCTGCGCAAGGAACTCGGCGAGCACCTGGACCACATCGCCGTCTCGGCCACCAAGTCGATGACCGGCCACCTGCTGGGCGGCGCCGGCGGCATCGAGACCGTCGCCACCGTGCTGGCCCTCCACAACCGGCTGGCCCCGCCGACCATCAACGTCGAGGAGCTCGACGACGACGTGGACGCGGACATCGTGCGCGACGAGGCCCGCGCGCTGCCCGGCGAGGGCCGGATCGCCGCGCTGAACAACTCGTTCGGTTTCGGCGGCCACAACGTGGTGCTGGCCTTCCGCACCCGCTGACCCGCCCGTACGGAAGGGGCCGGCGCTCACGAAGAGCGCCGGCCCCTTCCGTCGTTCTTGGACGCAGGTCCCGGAGGTCAGACCACCTGGTGCAGCCAGCGCACCGGCGCACCCTCGCCGGCGTACCGGAACGGCTCCAACTCGTCGTCCCACGGCTTGCCGAGCAGCCGGGAGATCTCGGCCTCCAGGTCGGCCCCCTCGCTGCGGGCGCGCAGCAGGACGGCGCGCAGCCGGTCCTCGGGGATCAGGATGTCCCCGTGGATGCCCGTGACGGCGTGGAAGATGCCGAGCGTGGGCGTGCTGCTGTAGCGCTCGCCCTCCGCCGTGGCGCAGGGCTCGCTGGTGACCTCGTACCGCATCAGCTGCCAGCCGCGCAGCGCGGAGGCGAGCTTCGAGGCCGTACCGGGCTCCCCCTGCCAGGAGAGCTCGGCGCGCCAGTGTCCGGGCGCGACCGGCTGGCGGATCCAGTCCAGGCTCACCCGCACACCGAGCACCCCCGCGACGGCCCACTCGACGTGCGGGCACAGCGCGCGGGGCGCGGAGTGGATGTAGAGAACTCCACGTGTCGTCACCGGGACCTCCAGGCTGTGGACGAGGGTCGCCTTCCCCAGCTGCCTCGTGCCTGCAGTTGATCCACAGTTACCCACGCTTGCCGACATTAAGTCACTAAATTGAGCAAAACGGACAGGCTTTCGCTCAATGCTAGTCGAATCCTCAACGAGGTCTACCCCTCGGCCGGATCTCTCCCCCGAACGGCCCCATCGCCAGGCGGGACCACCGTACCGCGCCGCCCCGCACGATGGATGACGCACTTTCGGATCCGGCCGGAATGCGGTAGTGCGACGCCCTCCCCTGCGCCGTGCATGCAAACCGCCCCGCGCGCCCGGTGGGCGGCGGGGCGGCGGGGCGGCGGGATCCGCTGATGGTGGGTCAGGCGTCCAGGCGGACGACCATCTTGCCGGTGTTGACGCCGCGCAGCAGGTCGATGAAGGCCCCGGCCGCGTTGTCGAAGCCCTCCACCACGGTTTCGCCGGAACGGAGTTCGCCGGCCGCGAGCCAGCCCGCGACCTCGGCGACGAACTGCGGCTGGAGCGCGGCGTGGTCGCTGACCAGCATGCCCTCCAGGCGCAGCCGCTTGCCGATCGCCTGCGCGAGGTTGCGCGGGGCGGCGGGCGCGGTGGTGTCGTTGTACTGGGCGATCGCGCCGCAGAGCACCGCGCGGCCGTGCACGCCGAGCGCGCCGATCGCGGCCTCCAGGTGCTCGCCGCCGACGTTGTCGAAGTAGAGGTCGATGCCCTCCGGAGCGGCCTTGGCCAGCTGCTCGGCGACCGGGCCGTCCTTGTAGTTGAAGGCGGCGTCGAAGCCGTACTCGTCCACCAGCGTGGCGACCTTCTCCGCGGAGCCGGCCGAGCCGACCACCAGGGAGGCGCCCTTGAGCCGGGCGATCTGACCGACCAGCGAGCCGACCGCGCCGGCCGCGCCGGAGACGAAGACCTTGTCGCCCTCCTTGAGGGCGCCCACGGCGAGCAGGCCCGCGTAGGCGGTCAGGCCGGGCATGCCGAGCACGCCGAGGTAGGCGGAGAGCGGGGCGGCGGAGGCGTCGACCTTGACGGCGCGCTCGGCGGCGACGGTCGCGTACTCGCGCCAGCCGAGGCCGTGCAGCACGGCGTCGCCGGGGGCGAAGCCCTCGGCCTCCGAGGCGACGACGTAGCCGACGGCCCCGCCGTCCATGGCCTGACCGAGCTGGAACGGCGGCACGTACGACTTCACGTCGTTCATCCTGCCGCGCATGTACGGGTCGACCGAGAGGAAGGCGTTGCGGACCAGGATCTCGCCCGGCCCCGGAGTGCGGACCGGGGCCTCGACGAGGGCGAAGTCGGCCGGGACCGGCCAGCCCTGCGGACGCGCGGCGAGGTGCCATTCACGGGCGGTGGCGGGCGCTGCCTGCTCTGCCATCGGACTGCTCCTTGTTTCCTCGTAGGGATCGGCGGTGTCTCACACCTGAAAGGTTGAGTTGCTGAAGTAACGATGGACGTGAAAGGTTCAGGTTGTCAACTTTTCAGGTAGACTGTGCCGCATGGAGACGCAGCCGACCGCGGCCGCCACGCCGCAGCAGCCCGACGAGATCACCCGCGAGGTCGTCGACCTCATGGCCAACCTGGTCGCCCTCTTCCACCGCGAGTACGAGGACGCCGCGGCCGCCCGGTCGCTCACCGGGGCCCAGGCCAAGGTGCTCGCGCTCCTGCGCCGGGGGCCGATGCCGATGCGGCAGATCGCCCAGACGCTCAGCTGTGAGCCGTCGAACATCACCGGCATCGTCGACCGCCTGGAGTCCCGCGGCTTCGTGACCAGGGAGGCCGACCGGCAGGACCGCCGGGTCAAGCTGGTCGCCGCCACCGACAGCGGCGCCGCCGCCTCCGAGGAACTGCGCGAGTCGCTGAACTTCGCCCGCGAGCCGCTGGCCGCGCTCGGCCAGGACGAGCGGACCGTCCTGCGCGACCTGCTCCGGCGGATGCTCACGGGCGCCTCCGGCCCCGGAGCGTGACCAGCATCACAGGCGCGGGCGTCGAACCAGGGCCTTCACCGAGGTAACCGAACGCCTTCCCGAAACGTCTAATGTTCGAACACCGAACAGCAGCAGACGAAGACGGGGGGACCGCGACGATGAGCAGCAGCTCGCCCAGGCGGCGTTTCCTGCGGACCGCCATCGGCCTGGCCGCCGTCCTGGTGCTGTCCGTCGTGGGGGCCGGTGCCTGGTTCTACCACCGGCTCGACCACAACATCACCACCTTCGACGCGGGCGGCGTCGCCACCGAGCGCCCGCCCGCGCCCGCCCCGGTCTCGCCGGGCGCCCAGGTGCCGGTCAACGTCCTGCTGCTCGGCTCGGACACCCGGGACGACGGCAACAACGCGCTCGGCGGCGGCGACGAGGGCGTCGGCAACTCGGACACCGCGATCCTGGTGCACGTGTACGCCGACCACAAGCACGCCGTCGGCGTCTCGATACCCCGGGACACCCTGGTCACCATCCCGTCCTGCAAGCTGCCGGACGGCACCTGGACCAAGCCGCGCAACGACCAGATGTTCAACTCGGCCTTCAGCCTCGGCGAGTTCGCGCACGGCAACCCGGCCTGCACGCAGAACACCGTGGAGAGCCTGACCGGCCTGCGGATCGACCACACCGTCGTGGTCGACTTCAAGGGCGCGGCCGCGATGACCGAGGCCGTCGGCGGCGTGGACGCCTGCGTGCCGAACGACGTCGACCAGTACGGCATCCACCTCAAGAAGGGCCTGCAGAAGCTCTCCGGGCAGTCCGCGGTGGACTACCTGAGAGCGCGGCACGGCATCGGCGACGGCTCGGACATAGGCCGGATGAAGCGCCAGCAGGCCTTCCTCTCCTCGATGATCAAGAAGGTCCAGTCCCAGGGCTTCTCGCTGCCCACCCTGCTGCCGCTGGCCGACGCGGCCACCAAGTCGCTCACCGTGGACGAGGGCCTCGGCACCGCGATGAAGCTCGTGGACTTCGCCCGGTCCGTCCAGGACATCAAGCTCTCCGACGTCACCTTCGTCACGGCGCCCTGGCGCTTCGCCGGGGAGCGCGTCCGCCTGGTGCAGCCGGACGCGGACACCCTGTGGAAGCTGCTCAGGGAGGACCGCACCCTCGACGGCCAGGTGACCGCCGGGACGGGCACCGCCACCGCGTCCGCGAGCCCCGGCGCGACGGCGTCCGCCTCCGCCGGGCCGCTCGCGCCCGAGCAGGCCGCGGCGCCGGTCGTCGTGGTCAACGGGGTCGGCACCTCGGGCCTGGCCGGCTCCGGCGCGGCGGCGCTCAAGGCGCGCGGCTTCACCAACGTCACGCTCGGTGCCAACGACCCCGGGCGGCAGACCACCGTGGTGTCCTACGACCCGGTGCTGAAGGCCGCCGCCGACCAGGCGGCCGCCCTCTTCCCCGGGGCCAAGGCCGTCGAGGAGCCCGGCAGCGGCGCGATCACCGTCACCCTGGGCCGTGACTACCAACCGGCCGGCACCCAGATCAACGCCCTGGACGCGGCCCCCGGCCCGACCGCGACGGTGCCCGGCGCGGTGCCGACGGGCATAGCGGAGAACGAGCGCACCGCCGACACCGACCCCTGCGCGAACCTGACCTTCGGCTAGAGCGGCCCGGCGATCAGACCGGGTCCGGCAGGCCCGTGACGACGGCCGTCAGGCGGGTGCCGCGGGGGAACTCCCCCGCGGTGGCCAGCTCGTGGAGGGCGGCCAGCAGCTTCGCGACGTACCGGCGCTCCAGCGCGATGCCGTGTCGGCGCTCGAACCGCTCGGCGAAGGCCGCGAGTTCGGGCCGGACCTTGCCGTAGCCGCCGCCGTGGTGGGCGTGGTCGATCCGCCAGTTGCCGAACTCCCGCCCGTACGCGGCCCGGTGGAGCCGCGCGACCTCGTCCTCCAGGTAGCCCTCGCCGCCGCGCAACACCGCCACGCCGAGCGCCCGGACGCCGGGCGGCAGGCCGGCGGCGATCCCGGCCAGTGTCCCGCCGGTGCCGACCGGGCAGCAGACGACGTCGCGGGCGCGGAGGTCGGTCAGCTCGGCCGGGATCGCCGCCGCGCCGATCGCGGCGAGCGCGTTGGAACCGCCCTCGGGGAGCACCAGGCACGGGCCCCACCGCCGTTGCAGCGCCTCCAGGCCCTCCGTACCGGGAGTGCCACCGCGGCCGGTCGCCTCGCGGTACTCCGCGCGGGAGAGGAAGGCCAGCCGCATCCCGGCCGCCTCGGCCGCCCGCAGCGACCAGTTGCGCGGCCGGCCGGCCAGCTCGTCGCCGCGGACGAGCCCGACGCTCTCCAGGCCCAGCGCCGCGGCGGCCACGGCGACCGCGCGCAGGTGCGTGGAGTACGCGCCGCCGAAGGTGAGCAGCCGGGTGTGGCCCTGCTCCACGGCCGCCGCCAGGTTGGGCCCGAGCTTGCGCCACTTGTTGCCGGGGACGGTCGGGTGCAGGAGGTCGTCCCGCTTGAGCCGGAGCTCGACGCCGGCCCGGGCGAGCGCCTCGTCGGTGCAGTCCACCAGCGGGGTCGGCAGCAGGGCGGGTTCGAGCATCCCGCAAGGCTACCGAGGCGGCGTCGGGGTCAGCAGGCCCAGGTTGTACCCGGCGGCGACGGCGGAGGCGCGGTCCTTGACGTCGAGCTTCGTGTAGATGTGGATCAGGTGGGTCTTCACCGTCGCCTCGCTGATGAACAGCCGGGCCGCGGCCTCCCGGTTGGTCGCACCGGAGGCGACCAGCTCCAGCACCTCCACCTCGCGCGGGCTGAGCGCCTCCCGGACGGGCTCGCGCACCTGGCCGAGCAGCTTGGCGGCGACGGTCGGCGCGATCACCGAGGCGCCGCGGGCGGCCTCCCGGACTGCGTGGAAGAGTTCCTCGCGGGCCGCGTCCTTGAGCAGGTACCCGGTGGCGCCGGCCCGGACGGCGGGCAGCACGTCCGCGTCGGTGTCGTAGGTCGTGAGCACCAGCACCCGGCTGGTCAGGCCGCGTTCGGTCATCGTGCGGATGGTCGTGACGCCGTCCATCCGCGGCATCCGCAGGTCCATCAGCACGACGTCGGGGAGCAGCGCGGCGATCAGCGGCAGCGCCTCGGCGCCGTCGCCGGCCTCGCCGACCACCTCGAAACCGGGGGCGGCGGTGAACATGCCGCGCAGCCCGTCCCTGACCACCGGGTGGTCGTCGACCAGCAGCAGCCTGATCGGTGTCCCGTTCACGAACGTCCCCTCACTCCTCGATGCCGATCGCCGGCAGGGTCGCGGTCACCGTGGTGCCGGCGCCCGGTTCGGTCTCCAGGTCGAGCCGGCCGGCGAGGCGCTCGGCGCGGCGGCGCATCACGGCGAGGCCGTAGCCGCCGCCGGTGGCCCGGGAGGCCGGTTCGGCGCCCGGGTCGAAGCCGACGCCGTCGTCCCGGACGTCCAGGGTGACCAGGCCGGGCATGTAGGAGAGGGTCAGTCCGACCCGGCCCGCCCGCGCGTACTTGGCGGCGTTGGCGAGCGACTCCTGGGCGATCCGCAGCAGCGTCACCTCGACCTCGGGGTGCAGCGGCCGGGCCTCGCCGGTGACGGTCAGCCCGGCGGTGGTGGCGTTGCGCTCCTGCCACTGCTCGGCGAGCTCGGCCAGCGCCTCCGGCAGGGCGGCCCGCTCCAGCTCCAGCGGGCGCAGCGCGTGGACGGCACGGCGGGCCTGGGTGAGGCTCTCGCGGGCGAGCCCGGCCGCGTTGTCCAGGTGGCGCCGCCACTGCTCGACCGGGGTGTCCTGCTCGCGGGCCAGGTCGGCGGCCTGGAGCTGAGTGACGATGCCGGCCAGGCCCTGGGCGACGGTGTCGTGCAGTTCGCGGGCGAGCCGGCGGCGCTCGTCGGCGGCCCCGGCCTCGCGGGCCTGGACCAGGAGCTGGGCGTGCAGTCCGGCGTTCTCGGCGAGCATCTCGGTCAGCAGCCGGTTGGCCTCGGCGAGTTCGGCGTTGGCGGCCTTGCGGCGCAGGCTCAGCCGGTCGGTGACCTCGCTGAGCGTGAGGATCACGCCGACGACCACCAGGTTGAAGGCCATGACCGCGAGGAGCCCGCCGACCTGGGCGGCGCCGGCCGGCAGCACCCCGCCGGTCTGGGAGAGCGCGCTCGGCACGGTGGTGGCCGCCGCGCCGGCGATCCGGGCCCGGCCGCGCAGGTACTGGGCGGCGTGCAGGTAGCCGGTGAAGGCGAAGAAGCCGAAGTACGGGTTGTCCAGCACCAGGACGGTGATCAGCGCCAGCAGGACGGCGAAGTGGGCACCGGCCCAGCGGGCGCCCCCGTCCGGGAGCGGCCGGCGGTCGAGGGCGGAGCGCAGCACCAGCCACAGGAACGCGGCGGCCGCCGCCGGGAGGGTGGCGGCGGCGGAGCGCGCGGTCGGGACGGGGACCAGGAGGGCCAGCGCGAGGGCGATCAGCAGGGCGACGTAGCACAGCGGGCCGATCAGCCGGTCCAGGCGGTGCTGCCAGTCGCCGAGGGCGCTCTCGTCCGCGGCCGACTCCTTGATCATTCCCATCGGAACAGCTTGGCAGCGGCGCCGCCCGCGAGCACCGCGTACGCGGCGAGTGTGAGCAGGGCCACGGCGTGCGGGAAGTGCCCGTTCCAGGAATCCTGGAGCGCCTGGACGGCGGCGCCGCTCGGGGTGAAGTCGCCGATCCGGTCGAGCAGCGCGGGCGACATCTCGCGGGGCAGCCAGATCCCGGAGAAGAACATCATCGGGAAGAAGGCGAGGGCGCCGACGGCGTTGCCGGCCTTGGCCGACGGGACGAAGGCGGCGATCAGCAGGCCGACCGACATCATCGCGGCGGCGGCGAGCACGAAGGCCAGCAGGAAGCCCAGCGGCTGACGCGGCAGCGGCACCCCGAGGGCGAGCCCGCCGAGCACCACCAGCAGCACCGAGACGCTCGCGATGCCGACGTACATCGGCACGAGCGCGCCGAACAGCAGCCCCGGGCGGACCGGGCTGGCCGACATCCGGCGCAGCACGCCGCGCTCGCGGTAGGCGGCGAGCAGCGACGGCAGACCGTTGAGACCGAGCAGCAGCAGGGTGAAGACGGCCAGGATCGGCGCGTACAGCTGGATGGTGCTCATGCCGTGCAGGTCGGGCGAGGTCCGCCGCAGGGCCGGGATGCAGCCGAGGACGACCAGCAGCAGGACGGGGAAGACCAGGCTGAAGAAGGCGGTCAGCGGGTCGCGGAGGAACAGGCGGGCCTCCACGGTGGCCAGGCGGCGGACGGCGTGGACGGTGTGGTTCATGACGGTGGTCCTTTCAGCGCGGGCGGAGGGGCGACGATGACTCAGGCGTCGTGCCGGGTGAGGGCGAGGTAGGCGTCGTCGAGGCTGTGCTCGCGGATCCGCAGGCCGGTGACGACGATGCCCTCGCGGGCGAGCAGGCCGGTCACCTCGTCGGCGAAGTCCCCGGTGCCGGTGACCTCGATCCGGCCCTCCCGCTCCTCGACGGCGGTGACCCCCGGCAGGGCGGCCAGCCGGGCGGTGTCCAGCGGCGCGGTGGGACGGAAACCCAGGGTGCCGCCGGTGCCGGAGCGGGCGACCAGCTCGGCCGGGGTGCCGGCGGCGACGATCCGCCCGCCGTCCAGGACGGCGGCCCGGTCGCAGAGCGCCTCGACCTCGTCCATGAAGTGCGAGACCAGCACCACCGTCACGCCGTTGTCGCGGATCCGGCGCACCAGCTCCCAGGTGTCCCGGCGGCCCTGCGGGTCGAGCGCGGTGGTCAGCTCGTCCAGGAACGCCACCTCCGGGTCGCCGACCAGCGCGAGGGCGATGAACAGCCGCTGGCGCTGGCCGCCGGAGAGCTTGTCGAAGGGCGTCCGGACCTCGCCGGCCAGCCCCCACTCGTCGAGCAGCTCGCGCGGCTCCCGCGGCTTCGGGTAGAGCGCGGCGTACAGCTCCAGTGCCTCGCCGACCCGCAACGCGCCCTGCAGCTGGGCCTGCTGGAGCTGGATGCCGATCCGGGGGCGCAGCCTGTGCGCGTCGCGGACCGGGTCCAGGCCGAGCACCCGGACGGTACCGGCGTCGGCCCGGCGCAGGCCCTCGCAGCACTCGACGGCGGTGGTCTTGCCGGCGCCGTTCGGGCCCAGCAGGCCGAACACCTCGCCGCGCTCCACGGTGAAGGACACGTCCTCCAGCACCTGGCGCCGCCCGTACGCCTTCCGCAGGCCCGCCACCTCGATCACGGCCATCGTGCCGCTCCCTCCCGTTCGTCCGGGGCGTTCCCCGGCTCACGACGAGCTTCCCGCGCGGGGGCCCCGCGGCGGATCCATCAGCCGGTCAGACCGGTCGGACGATGCGGTGGAGCGCCGATCAACCGATCGGTGGATGGTGCGGGTCCACCGGGTCCACCGGGTGCGCCAGGACCACCGGGACCGCCGGGACCGCCGGGACCGCCGGGGCAGCACGAAGCCCGGCTGCCGTGGACGGCGGCCGGGCCGAGTGGGTCGGGTGGGGGCGGTCAGGACGCGGCGCCCTCCGCACCGCGGGAAGCGGCGATGGCCCGGCGCAGGGCACGCGGGACGGGCCCGGCGGCCGGGGCCAGCTTCTGGATCCGGGCCCGGTGCTCGCGGCCCTGGCGCCACGTCAGGGCCGTGGTCAGCCGGGCCGCGTCGACCAGCGCGACCACGGCCGCGTCCGCCGGGTCGACCCGGCTCAGCGGCGCGCTCAGCGCCGAGGTGACGGCCGCCGCCAGCGCCTTGCGCACCCCGGGCTCCCGCAGCGTGATCCGGCGGCCGGGGAAGATCCCGAGGATCCGGTGCTCCTCGACCCGGATCCGGCCGGCCGCGGCGAGGCCGTCGCGCACCACCCGGCCCGCGCGGCCGGCCGGGCCGAGGCGCCGGCCGATCCAGTGCTGCCAGCTGCGCCGCCGTCCTTCGCGGATCAGCTCCAGCAACGCGGCGGAGAGCGGGTCGAGGCCGTCGGCCGCGGCGCCCTCGACCGCGGCCGGGTGGCGGCCGTCGTCGCGGATCAGTCCGCGCCGCAGCAGCTCGACGAGGGCCGCCGCCCGCAGCACGAGGTCGAGCCTCGCGGTGGCGCTCAGGCGCTCGTGCTCGGGGTTGTAGGCGAGCAGGTACAGCTTCTCCGGCAGGGCCGTGGGCACGTCCATGGGTGCGCTCCAAGCTGAGGACGGTGTGGTGGTGGGCGCCCGGTCAGTCGGCGTCGGTGCCGTCGTCCGGGCTCTCCTTGGGTGGTCGGCCGCGCCGGGGAAGCGTCGCCGCACCGCTGGGCATCCGCCCCGCGTCGGTGAGGGCGCGGCGGAGCAGGAACTCGATCTGTGCGTTCGCGCTGCGCAGTTCGTCCGCCGCCCACCGGGCCAGCGCGTCGTGCACCGCCGGGTCCAGGCGCAGCAGGATCTTCTTCCGCTCGGTCGCCAAACCGCGCCGCTCCTTACTGGTAGAGGGAGCCCGTGTTCACGACCGGCTGGGTACCCCGGTCGCCGCAGAGCACCACGAGGAGGTTGCTCACCATGGCGGCCTTGCGCTCCTCGTCCAGTTCGACGACGTCACGCTCGGCCAGCCGGTCGAGGGCCTCCTCGACCATACCGACGGCGCCCTCGACGATCAGCCTGCGCGCGGCCACCACGGCCCCGGCCTGCTGGCGCTGCAGCATCACCTGGGCGACCTCGGGCGCGTACGCGAGCCGGGTGATCCGGGACTCGACGACCCGCACCCCGGCCGACACGACCCGGGCGGCGATCTCGGCGGAGAGCTTGCGGGTGATCTCTTCGGCGCCGTCGCGCAGCGACAACTCGCCCTCGCGGTGGGCGTCGTAGGGGTAGCTGCCGGCGATGTGCCGCACGGCGGTCTCGGTCTGGATGGCGACGAAGTCGGTGTAGTCGTCGACCTCGAACACGGCCTTGGCGGTGTCCTCGACCTGCCACACCACGACGGCGGCCATCTCGATCGGGTTGCCGTCCGCGTCGTTGACCTTGCTGGTCTCGGTCTCGTGGTTGCGGATCCGGGTGGAGATCCGGCGGCGGCTGGTGAACGGGTTCACCCAGCTCAGGCCCTCGGTGCGGATGGTGCCGCGGTAGTCGCCGAGCAGCTGCACCACCCGGGCCTCGCCGGGCGAGACCACGGTCAGGCCGGCCAGCACCACCAGCGAGGCCAGCGCGAGCAGCGGCCCGACGACCACCAGGGCGGTGCCGAGGCCCTTGGCACCGCCGGCGACCTGCACGCCGCCGACGATGATCAGGGCGGCGCCCGCGACCAGCCCGAGCAGGCCGGCGCCGAGGACCGGCAGACCGGCGGCGGGGGTGATGGGGCGTTCGGTGATCTTGGGGACCGGCAGGTCCAGCACGGGGCCGACTTCTTCGTCCACGGGCATGCGCGGTGTGGTCATGGGACCGACTCCTCCAGGGTGATTCCGCCTAGTAATCAAAGTGATATCACTTTATCAACGAGCGGACCAGGCCCTGTGACGCGACGACGGGAGGTGGTGGCCGGGACACCGGCAAACGTGCTGCTCAGGCGCCCGGAACGTCAGCGGAACGTTCCCGGGCCTTACCAAGTGGGTGAACTTCGGCGTGTAATCACCGCCGGACGGTCGCCGCTCGCCTACAGTTCTCGCAGGTCAGCGACCCCTCGGCCCGATGGGCCGGTCGATCTGGGGTGGGGCGGGTGGGACTCGAACCCACGACCAAGGGATTATGAGTCCCCTGCTCTAACCGGCTGAGCTACCGCCCCGGTTCGCCGCGCGCGCCGGTCGTCGGCCACGGCAGCAGCAGACGGCCCCGAAAGGCCGTCCCGGGCAGCATAGCCGGTCGATCACCCGTGGTGCGCGCCGGGGGCGCACATGGGGTGCGCGGGCGTGCACGCCGTTTCCGTGCGGACCAGTCCGGTTGGCACGCGCGGTGGCGGGCGGGCAGCCTGGGCGGGTGACGATGCGTGAGGCGGGAGTGGCGGCGGGCACCGTGCTGGCGCTGCTGGCGGCGGCCGGCTGCACCACGGCGGCGCGCCCCGGCGCCGGTGCCCCGACCGTCACCTCGGCCCCGGCCTCGTCCGGCGCCTCGTCCGCCGCGCCGGACGGCGCCCACGGCTGGAGCCGCCAGCGCCTCAAGGGCGCGATCGGCAAGCACACCGGGATCACCCGCACCGCCAAGCCCACCGTGCTCAACGGCCTGGTCGGTGCCGTCTTCACCCGCAACGCGGACGGCGACCACTTCTGCACCGCCAGCGTGGTCGACAGCGCCGGCCTGAACCTCATCGTCACCGCCGCGCACTGCGTCTGGGACCCGAAGCTCGGCCAGCGCAGCGACCTGGTCTTCGTGCCCGGCTACCGCAACGGCGACACCCCGAGCGGCATCTGGCCGCTGGTGGCCGTCACCGTTGACAACGGCTGGAAGGACCACGCCGACCCGGACGTGGACGTCGCCTTCGCCGTCGTCCAGGCCCAGAACGGGCAGCAGGTGCAGCAGGTGCTCGGCGCCAACAAACTCGGCGTCAACCTCGGCTACCAGCTGCCCGTACGGGTCACCGGCTACCCCGGCACCAGCGACGTCCCGATCACCTGCTCCAACAACACCGTCGAGCAGAGCCCCACCCAGCTGCGGATCGACTGCCCCGACTACACGGGCGGCACCAGCGGCAGCCCCTGGGTCACCGACTTCGACCCGAGCACCAGGACCGGCACGGTGGTCGGCGTGATCGGCGGTTACCAGGAGGGCGGCGACACCCCCGACATCTCGTACAGCAGCTACTTCGGGGACCGCGTCCAGGCACTCTACGACCGCGCGACCCAGTAGCCGCGCGGGCCCGGCCGCCGCGCCGCGGTGTGATCGAACGACCGGCAGGCAGTGGCGCTGCCGCGCGCGGCCTGGTAGATCTTCCTCACGAACGGCGGATCGCAGGACCGGCGCCCGCCCCGAGGAACGAGACGGAGCCCCCGATGGCCCCCCGCCCGGCACGGCCCGCGCGCGCCGCACGGACGGCCGCGCTGACGGCCCTGTTGCTCGCCGCCGGAACCGCCTGCGCCGGGACGGACAAGGCTCCCACCGCCGAGGTTGCCCAGCAGAGCGCGGCCCGCGACCGCATCGGCACCCTCTCGGTCCGCACCCCGCAGGGCCCGCGGGCCTGCACGGCCAGCGTCGTGCAGAGCCCGGGACGCAACCTGCTGGTGACCGCCGCGCACTGCGTGCAGAACCGCAGGGTCGGCCTGCTGGACGGCCTGGTGTTCACCCCCGGCTACCGCAACGGCTACTCCCCCTACGGGAGTTGGCCGGTGCAGTCGATCATCGTCGACCCGCGCTGGGCGGACGACGCCGATCCCGAGTACGACGTGGCGTTCGTCACCGTCCGCCCGGTCGACGGCCGGCAGGTCGAGGATGCCGTCGGCGGCAACCCGCTCGCCACCGGCCAGGGCTTCGGGCTGGACGTGTCGGTCACCGGCTACCCCAACGAGCGCGACGAGCCGATCACCTGCTCGGCCCGGACCCGCTCGCAGAGCCCCACCCAGGAACGCTTCGACTGCGGCGGCTACACCGACGGCACCAGCGGCAGCCCGTGGCTCACCCCCGGCGGGACGGTCGTCGGCGTCATCGGCGGCTACGAGGAGGGCGGGAACACCCCCGGCACGTCGTACAGCATCACCTTCGACGGCCGGGTCTCCGACCTGTACCGTCAGGCGACGGCCTGACGGCCCGGGTGTGACGGACCCGACACGGGGGCGGACGGCCGGCGGACAACACGAAGGCCCCCCGGTCGTCCGGGGGGCCTTCGCTCTGAGCAGTCACCGGGCGGACCCGGTGCAGCTCCCGCATTTGGACTCGAACCAAAAACCTGCCGGTTAACAGCCGGCTGCTCTGCCAATTGAGCTATGCGGGAACGCGGTACACAACTGCCGTACCACGGACGGAAAAACGGAACCCGAGGGGCCGCTTCCCGAGCTCCCCCAATTGGACTCGAACCAATAACCTGCCGATTAACAGTCGGCTGCTCTGCCAATTGAGCTATGGGGGATCGGCTTCCGCTCCGGCCCCGGTTCCCCGGGCTCCTCGGCGTTCGCTGCGGGACATACATTAGCGCACTCGGGGGGGTGGTCCGCCAATCGCTTTCCCCCGCCGCCCCGGGGCCCCGTGCGGCGTGCCCCGCGCGCGCCGAGCGCACCCCCCGGGGATGCTGGGGACGCGGACGGTTCGCCGTCCCGACGGACGGGTAGGGCAATGCGGCAGAAGGCCGCCAGGAGAGGTGGAATCCGATCATGTGGAAGCTGTCGTTGGCCGTCGGACTCGCGGCCGGCTACGTCCTTGGCTCCCGGGCCGGGCGCCAGCGCTACGACCAGATCGCCAAGGTCACCCGGCAGATCGCCCAGAGCCCCAAGGTCCAGGACGCGACGGACCGGGCCAGGCAGCAGGCCGGCGCGGTGGCCGGGAAGGCCGCCGGCGCGGTCGCGGACCGGGTCGGCGACCACCTGCCGGCCGCCGTGACCGACCGGGTGCCGTACTTCAACCGGTCCCGCCCGCAGGACGACGGCTGGGGTACCTTCCGGCCGTGACACCCCGGTGAAGCCCGGGTGTCCGGGGCCTCGTCGACAGGTACCGAACGGGCAAAGGCCTCCCCGGTCCGGACGCGTCCCGGGCCGGGCTGAGGCATGATCTCGACATGGCCATCGTCGCGGGGATAGACAGCTCGACCAGTCGCACCCGGATCGTCGCGTGCGACGCCGAGACCGGTGCCGTGCTGCGCTCCGGGACGGCGCCCCACCCCGTGCCCGAGGGCACCGAGACCCGGGCCGGCGAGGCCGACCCGCAGGTCTGGCTGCACTCCCTCGGCGACGCGGCCGCCGGCGGCCTGCTGGAGGGCGTCCGGGCGATCGGCGTCAGCGCGCAGCAGCACGGCATGATCGGCCTCGACGCGGGCGGCGTGCTGGTGCGGCCCGCGATCCTGTGGCACGACCCGCGAGCCAGCGGGGCCGCCGCCAAACTGCTCGACGCCCTCGGCGGCCCAGCCGCCTGGACGGCCGCGATCGGCGCCGTCCCCGGCCCGACGTACACGATCGCCAAGCTGCGCTGGCTGGCCGAGTTCGAGCCCGCCAACGCCCGCCGGGTGGCCGAGGTGCTGCTGCCGCACGACTGGCTGGTGGCACAGCTGCTCGGCAACCCCAAGCGCCGCACCACCGACCGGGGAGACGCCTCCGGCACGGGCTACTGGTCCCCGATCACCGGCGAGTACCGGCAGGACCTGGTGGAGCTCGCGCTCGGCCACGAGCTGAAGCTGCCCGAGGTCCTCGGCCCCGCCGAGCCCGCCGGGCACACCCCCGAGGGCCTGCTGATCTCGGCCGGCACCGGCGACAACATGGCCGCCGCGCTCGGCCTCGGCCTTCGCCCCGGCGACGCGGTGGTGTCGCTGGGCAGCTCCGGAACGATCTTCGCGGTGCACGACCGGGCCGTCGTGGACCCCACCGGGCTGGTCTCCTCCTTCGCCGACGCCACCGGCCACCACCTGCCGATGGTCGCCACCCTGAACGCCGCCCAGGTGCTCCGCTCCACCGCCGCTGTGCTCGGCCAGGACCTCGAGGGCCTGAGCGACCTCGCCCTGCACTCCTCCCCCGGAGCGTACGGCCTCGTCCTGCTGCCCTACCTGGACGGCGAGCGGACGCCCGCCCTGCCGCACGCGGCCGGCACCCTGACCGGCCTGCGGGCCGAGTCGATGGCCCCGCAGCACCTGGCCCGCGCCGCCGTCGAGGGCATGCTCTGCAACATCGCGGACGCCCTGGACGTCCTGCGCGGCCAGGGCGTGGGAATCAAGCGGGTGTTCCTGCTGGGCGCCGCCGGGCGGCTGCCGGCCGTCCGGCACGTGGCCCCGCTGGTCTTCGGCGTCCCCGTCGTGATCCCCCCGCCGGGCGCCCACGCCGCCCGCGGGGCCGCCCGGCAGGCCGCCTGGGCGCTGGCCGGCACGGCCGAGCCGCCGCAGTGGGAGCCGGCGGAGGCCGAGACCGTCGAGCCCGAGGGCGACCAGGACCTCGCGATCGGATCCGCGGTGCTGCGCCAGTACCGGGCCGCCCGCGAGCGGATCCACCCGGAGACGGCCGCCTGAGCCGTTCGGCCCCGCGGATCCGCCCGGTGAAGGTGCGTCAGCCCGTCCCGGGTGGCAGCGTGGAACGGGACACGGCCACCCGACCGAAGGGCGACAGGCACCCATGGCGCTGCACAAGGGGGCCGGCGACGACCGCCGGCTGAACATCAGTCCGTTCGTGGCCACCGCCGACCCGCTCGGCGCGATGGAACTGGCGCCGCCGCTGCACCGCCTCGGCGACGGCCCCGTCCCGGCCGACACCGCCTACCAGCTGATCCACGACGAGCTGATGCTGGACGGCAACGCCAGGCTCAACCTGGCCACCTTCGTCACCACCTCGATGGAGGTGCAGGCCACCCGGCTGATGACCGAGTGCGTGGACAAGAACATGATCGACAAGGACGAGTACCCGCAGACCGCCGAACTGGAGCGGCGCTGCGTGGCGATCCTCGCCGACCTGTGGCACGCCCCCGACCCGGACGGCGCCGTCGGCTGCTCGACCACCGGCTCCAGCGAGGCCTGCATGCTGGCCGGCCTCGCACTCAAGCGCCGCTGGATGCGCCGCAACCCCGAGCGCTACGCGGCCGGGGCCAGGCCGAACCTGGTGATGGGCGTCAACGTCCAGGTGTGCTGGGAGAAGTTCTGCACCTTCTGGGAGGTCGAGGCCCGCACCGCCCCGATGGAGGGCGACCGCTTCCACCTGGACGCCCCGCAGGCCGTCTCGCTGTGCGACGAGGACACCATCGGCGTCGTCGGCGTCCTCGGCTCCACCTTCGACGGCTCCTACGAGCCGATCGCCGAGATCTGCGCCGCCCTGGACGAGCTCCAGCGGCGCACCGGCCTCGACGTCCCGGTGCACGTGGACGGCGCCTCCGGCGCCATGGTGGCGCCCTTCCTCGACCCCGACCTGGAGTGGGACTTCCGGCTGCCCAGGGTCGCCTCGATCAACACCTCCGGCCACAAGTACGGGCTGGTCTACCCCGGCGTCGGCTGGGCGCTGTGGCGCGACAAGGAGGCGCTGCCGGAGGAGCTGGTCTTCCGGGTCAACTACCTCGGCGGCGAGATGCCCACGTTCGCGCTCAACTTCTCCCGGCCCGGCGCCCAGGTCGTCGCGCAGTACTACACCTTCCTGCGGCTCGGCCGGGACGGCTTCCGGGCCGTCCAGGGCGCGTGCCGGGAGGTCGCGACCTACCTGTCCGAGAGGATCGGCGAGCTCGACGGCTTCCGGCTGCTCACCCGGGGCGACCAGCTGCCGGTGTTCGCCGTCGCCACGGACGACGGCGTCCCCTTCGACGTGTTCGACGTGTCCCGGCGGCTGCGCGAACGCGGCTGGCAGGTGCCCGCGTACACGTTCCCGGCCAACCGGGAGGACCTGTCGGTGCTGCGGATCGTGTGCCGCAACGGCTTCTCCCGGGACCTCGCCGACCTGCTGCTGGCCGACCTCGACCGGCTGCTGCCGGAGCTGAAGCGCCAACCCGTCCCGTTGAAGGAGCTCGGGGTGCCGGCCCGGACGGGGTTCCACCACTGAACCGTCCCCGCCGGACCTCCCGGTGAACGGCCACGACGGGGAGGGCGCCGGAGCGCCCTCCCCGTCGTGCGTCCCGGTACATCCGGGGCAGCCTCCCCCCGCGAGGCTGCCCCGGACGGTGGGGGTACCGGGACCCGGGCGCCGGACGGCCGACCGCTGAACGGTCCGCGTCCGAACGAAGCGTCCGGTGGGCGAACCGCACCGGCTAGAGAACTGTGCACGACGGGGACACGATTGTTCGAGCGTCTCCGGGGGTTGTGAGACACTTCGGACCGTCTCAGCGCCAGGACCTGGGGTTTGGGACGGCCGAAGGGTGAGGTTGGAGAAGCGGAGACACCCGAACGGCCCGGGATCGGAGCCCCTCTCACCCCGGAGCTCCCCCGATCGATCCCCCGATCCACCGTCTCGAATGCATGGAAGGGCCGCATGGGTTCCGCCTGGAAGCAACTGCCCGAGGAGCTGACCGGGCCCGCTCGTAGCCTTGCCGAGGAACTGCGCACGCTCAAGGACGCCGCCGGTCTGTCGCTGTCCGAGCTGGCCACCCGGACCCACTACAGCCGGGCTTCCTGGGAGCGTTGGCTGAACGGCAAGCGGATCATCACCGAGCAGGCCCTGGACGCGCTGATCGGGGCCGTCGAGTGCGACGGACCCGCGCTGCGGGCGCTCTGGCAGCAGGCCGTGGCCTGGCCGGCGGACGCGGAAGCCGGTGCGCAGGACACGCCCGCGGAGGAAACGCCCGCGGAGGCCACCGCCGCCCCCGCGGTCGACGTCCTGGCGGGCGCCGCGGCGCCCGCGGACGGGCAGGACGCCGCCGGACCGGCCGAGGTCCTGCCGGCCGGGGAGCCCGAGCCCGCCACCACCTGGTGGCGGCGCCGCGCCCCGCTGCTGGCCTGCGCGGCCGTGGCCGCCGCCGTGCTGGTGCTGGTGGGCCTGCGGGCCGCCCGGCACGACGGACCGTCCGCGCCCGTCGCCGATCCCGCCACCGTCTCCGCCCCCGCGACCGTGCCGGTCTCCGCCAAGCCCGTCTCGTCGGAGCCCACCTGCCAGGCGATGGGCTGCGCGCACAAGGACCCCAAGG
This sequence comes from Streptomyces sp. SP17BM10, assembly GCF_036322405.1. Classification (NCBI taxonomy): domain Bacteria; kingdom Bacillati; phylum Actinomycetota; class Actinomycetes; order Kitasatosporales; family Streptomycetaceae; genus Streptomyces; species Streptomyces sp. SP17BM10. The sequence continues at coordinate 192,554 of NZ_JAQYXB010000669.1, forward strand.
CCACCGGCTGCGGCAAGGACGCCCGCACGCTGCAGACCGACGTCATCGGCAAGGTCGTCATCTACCTCCGCTACAGCCAGCGGTGCCAGGCCGCCTGGGCGGCGATCACCGAGGGCCAGCCGAACGACTTCGCGACGATCACCAGCAGCACCGGCGAGAGCGAGCAGGCGCTGATCCACTGGGGCTACGACAACTACTCGGCCATGCTGAGCGCAGCGGACCCGGCCGCCACCTTCCAGGTCTGCGGGCACCAGCCCGAGGGCAACCTGTGCATCACGCCGATCACCGACCTGGCCGGCGTGGTGGCGTCCACGCCGATCCCGATCGGGCCCGCCTCGCCGCCCCCGGGGATCGGGGGCACGGCGAGTCCCACGGCCGGCGCCACCGCGAGCCCGTCCGCCGCTCCCACGGCCGCGTCGTAGCGGTGACGCTCAGTCGAGGTACCCGCGCAGCTGCGCGGCGAAGGCGTGCTCGCGGAGCTTGACCAGCGTCTTCGACTCGATCTGGCGGATCCGCTCGCGCGTCACCCCGAACACCGACCCGATCTCCTCCAGCGTGCGCGGGCGTCCGTCGTCCAGCCCGTAGCGGAGCTGGACGACCTGGCGCTCGCGCTCGCCGAGGGTGGCCAGCACCGCGTCCAGGTGCTGGCGCAGCAGGAGGAAGGTCACGGACTCGGCGGGCGAGGCGGCGTCGGCGTCCTCGATCAGGTCCCCGAGCGCGACGTCGTCCTCCTCCCCCACGGGGGTGTGCAGCGAGATCGGCTCCTGCGCCAGCCGGAGCAGCTCGCGCACCCGCTCCTCCGTCAGTTCGAGCGCCGTCGCGACGTCGGCCGCGCCCGGCTCGACGCCGCGCTCCTGGAGCAGCGCCCGCTGCACCCGGACCACCCGGTTGATCAGCTCGACCACGTGCACCGGCACCCGGATCGTCCGGGCCTGGTCGGCCAGGGCCCGGCTCATCGCCTGCCGGATCCACCAGGTGGCGTAGGTGGAGAACTTGTAGCCGCGCGCGTAGTCGAACTTCTCCACCGCCCGGATCAGGCCGACGTTGCCCTCCTGGACCAGATCCAGCAGGGTCAGCCCGCGGCCGACGTAGCGCTTGGCGACGGACACGACGAGGCGCAGGTTCGCCTCGATCAGGCGGCGCTTGGCGATCCGGCCCAGCACGACGAGGGCGTCCAGCTCGTCGGCCAGCGGGTCGGGCGGCGGGGGTTGGCGGTGGAGGCGCTCCTCGGCGAACAGACCGGCCTCGATCCGGCGGGCCAGCTCCACCTCCTCGGCGGCGTCGAGCAGGCGGATGCGGCCGATCTCGCGGAGGTACTGGCGGAGCAGGTCCGCGGCCGAGCCCTCGGCCTCGGGACGGCTCCGGGCCCGGGGCTCCTCGTCGGCACCGGCCTCCGCCTCCGGCTCGGTCTCCGCTTCGGCCCCGTCCTCGGCCGCGTACTCGGCGCTGGGCACCGAGGCATCAGGGGTCTCCGGGGCGTCCGGGGCTTCCCGGGCTTCGGGGTGGCCCTCCGGCAAGCCCTGGGCGGGCACGCGGGCGCCGCCCGGGGGCGGGGCGCCGGCCCGGCCGTGGTCCGCCTCGTCGCCGGGGCCCGGCACCGGGCCGGCGGGCGGGGCGGGGGCATGCGGTCTGTCGGTCGGACTGGACGTCGCGGCAAGGCCTTGGTCCACGGGCATCCCCTCGGGGCGCGCGCGACTCTGGCGGACCCGCGCTGTACGGTGCTGGGACGCCCTCCAGTGTGCGGTACGCCACACTGCGTGGCCGAGACTCGTGCGCCGACTTTCTGGGCGCACCCCGCGCTCCGCGCACCGCCCGCGCCGGTGTCCGTGCCCGCGTCAGAGCGCCGCGGCGCCCCGGCTGCGCAGCTGCTGCCCGTACTGCTGGAGCTGCCACAGCTCCGTCTGCACCGCGTGCTGCTGCTCTGCGTCGGCCCGCGGGCCGAGCCGCTGGAGGTAGCCGCGGACCTCGGCGATCCGCCGGTCGACGGCCAGCAGGCGCAGCTTGACCAGGAACTCCCCCGCGTAGACGGCGTCCGCCTTGCGGCGCGAGCGCACCGGCTCCACGGTCAGCTCGGTCACCAGCGAGCGCACCCGGTCGTCCGGGGCCGCCTCGCGCACCGCGCTCGTGAAGTCCGGCAGGGTCGCCCCGTACGCGGCGCCGCCGGCCTTGGCGATCGCCTGCCGAACGGCCGTGTAGGGCGGGGTCGGGAACTCGTCGTCGCCGTAGTGGTCGAAGGCCGGGCTGACCAGGTCCGGGTGCTGGAGCGCCAGCTTGAGCAGCTCGCGCTCCACGAACTGGGCCGGGTCACGCGGGTTCAGCACGAAGGCGGGCCGGGACGGGCGGACCGGCTCGGGCTCCGGGCGGCGCTGGGCGGCGCCGCGCGGGTTCTGCTGGCGCTCGCGGTCCCAGCGGGCGAGCTGGGAGACCCGGCGGACGACGAAGGGCTCGTCCAGGATGCCGAGCATGCCGGCCAGGCGGACGGCGTACTCGTGCTGGATCGAGCGGTCCTTGATCTTGGCGACGATCGGGGCCGCCTCCTCCAGGGCCGCCGAGCGACCCTCCGGGGTGTCCACCCGGTGCCGGGCCACCGCCGAGGTCAGCGCGAACTCGAACAGCGGGACCGGGTTGTCGATCAGCTCGCGGACCGCCTCGTCGCCCTTGGCCAGGCGCAGCTCGCACGGGTCCATGCCGCCGGGACTGACCGCGATGGAGGTCTTGGCGGCGAACTTCTGGTCGTCCTCGAAGGCGCGCAGCGCGGCCTTCTGGCCGGCCGCGTCACCGTCGAAGGTGAAGACCGTCTCGCCGCGGTACTGGGAGGTGTCCATCAGCAGCCGGCGGATGATCTTGATGTGGTCCTCGGCGAAGGCCGTGCCGCAGGTGGCCACCGCCGTGGTGACGCCCGCGAGGTGGCAGGCCATCACGTCGGTGTAGCCCTCGACCACCACCGCCCGGCCGGACTTGGCGATCTCCTTCTTCGCCAGGTCGATGCCGTACAGCACGTGGGACTTCTTGTAGATCGGGGTCTCGGGGGTGTTCAGGTACTTCGGGCCGTTGTCGTCCTCGCGCAGCCGCCGGGCGCCGAAGCCCACCACCTCGCCCGCGATGTCCCGGATCGGCCAGACCAGCCGGCCCCGGAAACGGTCGATCAGGCCGCCGCGCTGCCCCTGCGAGGCCAGACCGCCGAGCAGGATCTCCTTGTCCGAGAAGCCCTTGCCGCGCAGGTAGCGGACCAGGTGCTCCCACCCGGCCGGGGCGTAACCGACGCCGAAGGTCTTCGCGGACTCCTCGTCGAAGCCGCGCTCGGCCAGGAAGCGGCGGCCGATCTCCGCCTCCGGCGAGGCCAGCTGCTCCCGGTAGAAGGCGGCGGCCACCTTGTGCGCCTCGACCAGACGGGTGCGCTCGCCCTGCTGGTGGCGGGGGCTGTAGCCGCCCTCCTCGTAGCGCAGGGTGATGCCGGCCTGGGCGGCCATCCGCTCGACGGCCTCGGCGAAGGTGAAGTGCTCGATCTTCATCAGGAAGGCGATGGTGTCGCCGTTCTCCTGGCAGCCGAAGCAGTGGAAGACGCCCTTGGCGGGGTTCACGTAGAACGAGGCGGACTTCTCGTCGTGGAAGGGGCAGACGCCCTTGTACTCGCCACCGCCACCGTTGGTCAGCTGTACGTAGTCGCCGACCACCGCGTCGATCGGCAGTGCGCTGCGCACCGCCTGCACGTCTTCGTCCCTGATCCGCCCGGCCACCCCGGAAGTCTACTGGGGCGGCCGGGGTTTCCGGCCGGGGCGGCCCCCGCCGCTCCGGCTACGTCCAGGCGGCGCCGACGAGTTTGGCGTGGAGGGCCAGGGCCGAGGCGTCGGTGAGGGTGGCGATCTGGTCGATGACCGTCCGCAGGGCCGCCCGGTCGTCCTCGGCCTCGTGGTACTGGGCGGCGAAGACCGGGTCGAGGCCCTCGGGGGCCCGCTCGGTGAGCACGTAGGCCAGCTCGGCGATCACGATCCGCTGGCGGGCCCGCAGCTGGGCCTGCTCGTCGCGCTGCATCACGTAGCGGACGGCGACCGCCTTGAGCACCGCGCACTCCAGCCGGACGTCCCGCGGCACCACCAGCTCGGCCGCGTACCGGGTGAGCCGGCCGGGGCCGTAGCGGGCCCGGGTGGCCTGCTCCGCGGCCAGGCAGAAGCGGCCGATCAGCTGGCTGGTGAGGTCCTTGAGGCCGGCCCGGGCGCGCGCGGTGCCGTCGTAGGAGCGCGGCCACCACTCCTGGGCGAGCAGCCGGTCGAGGGCGGAGGCGAGCTCCTCGGGCTCGGCGTCGCGGGCGTAGCGCTCGGCGACCTTGAAGAGCTCCTCGCGCTCACCGGGGGCGCGCAGCGCAGCCGGGTCGATGTGGCCGGCCTGGAGGCCGTCCTCGACGTCGTGGGTGGAGTAGGCGACGTCGTCGGACCAGTCCATGACGGTGGCCTCGAAGCACTTGCGCCCGGCCGGCGAGCCCGCCCTCAGCCAGCGGAAGACCGGCAGGTCGTCGGCGTAGACGCCGTACTTGGGCGAGGCCGGGTCGAGCGGGTGGGCGCCGTGCGTCCACGGGTACTTGGTGGCGGCGTCGAGGGCGGCGCGGGTCAGGTTGAGGCCGACGCTGCGACCCGGCCAGGGAGCGAGACGGGCGGCGGGCGGCGCGTCCTGCGGGGCGAAACGCTTGGGTTCGAGGCGGGTGAGGATGCGCAGGGACTGAGCGTTGCCCTCGAAGCCGCCGCAGGCCTCGGCGGCCTGGTCGAGGGCCTCCTCACCGGTGTGGCCGAACGGCGGGTGGCCGATGTCGTGGGCCAGGCAGGCCGTCTCGACGAGATCCGGGTCACACCCCAGGGCCGCGCCCAACTCCCGGCCGACCTGGGCGCATTCGAGGGAGTGGGTGAGCCGGGTGCGGGGGAAGTCGCTGCGCATCGGGGCGACCACCTGCGTCGTGCCGGCCAGGCGGCGCAGCGCGGCCGAGTGCAGCACCCGGGCGCGGTCGCGCTGGAAGGCCGTGCGACCGGGACGCTTGTCGGGTTCGGGGACCCAGCGGGCCTCCGCGGCGTGGTCGTACGGGTCGGGGGCGGCGGCGGGGCGGTGCGCAGTGTCGTCCATATGGGAATCACCGTACGCCGCGCCTCCGACACGCGGGATGTGCCGCGCGCGAAGGGGCGTGGACCGCGGCGTGAATCCTTTGCGTACGCGCCGTGCCCCGCCGTTCGGCCCTGTGAGCCTTTGAGCCCGTGCGGCCCCTTGAGCCCGTGCGGCCCGGCGGCCCGTTCAGCTCGTGACGGCCTTGAGGACCGCGGCGGCCACCGCCTCCTCGCCCTTGGCGTTCGGGTGGATCGCCGCGAGGCCGGGAGCCGGGAACGGCGGCTCGACCCAGCGGTCCCCTCCGGCGCACATGTCGTGCCCCGCGGAGGGGGTGGCGGCGTCCACGAAGACCGCTCCCGCGCTCTCCGCACGCTTGCGGAGCATGCCGTTGAGCTGCTGCTCCTTCTCGACCAGGAACCCGAGGTCGGCGGGGGCCAGGGTGCTGCCGAGCACCGGCCCGCAGTTCGCCGGGTCGGCCGGGAGCAGGGCCGGGTAGCCGACCACGTACACCCGGGCCTGCGGGGCGCGGCGCCGGATCTCCTTCAGGGCCCGGCCGAGCCCGTCACCGGCCGCGTCCACCTTGCGCTGCACCTCGTCGGTGCCGCCGGCCGCGTAGCGGTCGCGGCAGGGCGAGGTGGCCCGCCCGCTGCCGACGAGGCCCTTGACCGCGTCCACCAGGTTGTCCTTGGCGCACTGGGTGACGACCTCCATGAAGCCCGCGTCGTTGCCGCCGATCCCGACCGTGACCAGCCGGGTGGCCGGGGTGAGCGCGTCCAGCTGGGGCGGGTTGGCGCCGCCGTCGGTCTGCTGGGAGCCGGTGAGGTCGCCGGTGCGGGCGCCGCTGCAGCTGACGTCCTTGAACTGGCCGGGTGCCAGCCCGAGCGCCTTCGCCACCAGGGAGGGGTAGTTGAGGCCGGAGCGGTCGCAGCCCTTCGGGTCGCCCACCTGCGGGGCGATCTTGATGCCGGCGGTGTAGGAGTCGCCGAGCGCCACGTAGGGCCCGGCCGGCAGCGGAGTCGGCGTCGGGGCGGGCGTCGGCGTGGCCGTGGGCGACGCCGGGGCGTGGGCGGGCAGCGCGCCCGCGGAGTCCTTCCCGGACGCGCCGTCCGCGTCGCTCCCGGAGCTGCAGGCCGCGAGCAGCACCGCGGCCAGGCCGACGGCCGTCACGGCGGCGGCCGGGCGTGTGGTCATCGGCATGGCAATCCCCCGGGGAAGGCGTCGTCTCGCTGCGGCGGCCCGTCCCCCGGGCGCCGCAGGGGCCAACGAACGGCGGGCGCCGGATGACTCCCGCCCCGGCCCGCTACTCCGCGCCGCGCTCGTGCTCGGCCAGGAACTGCTCGAAGCGGCGGCCCAGCTCGTCCGCCGAGGGCAGGTCGACCGGCTCCGCCAGCAGGCTCTCCCGGGCGTCCGCGCCCGCCACGGCGTCGTACTGGCCCTCCATGCCGCGGATCGCGGAGCGCAACTCGCCGTCCCCCTGGGACAGCTGCTCCTCGATGTCGGCGTGGACCTCGTCGACCCGACGGCGCAGCCCGGTGCCCGGGAGCACCAGGCCGGTGGCCGACTGCACGGCCTCCAGGATCAGCACGGCCGCCGCCGGGTAGGCCGAGCGCGCCACGTAGTGCGGCACGTGCACGGCGAAGCCCAGGACGTCGTGCCCCGACTCGGCGAGCCGGTACTCCAGCAGCGCCTGCGCGCTGCCGGGGACCTGCGCCTGCTCGAACCACTGCGGGTAGTCGGCGACGAGGTCGAGCCGGTTGCCGTGCGGCGTCACGCCGACCGGGCGGGTGTGCGGCACGCCCATCGGGATGCCGTGGAAGTCCAGGCTCAGCCGGACCTCGAAGCGCTCCACCAGCTCGCGGACGGCGCCCGCGAAGCGCTCCCACTCGACGTCCGGCTCGGGGCCGCTGAGCAGCAGGAAGGGCGCGCCGGCCGCGTCGCGCACGAGCTGGAGCAGGATCTGCGGCGGGTCGTACGACGTCCAGTGGTCGCGGTCGAAGACCATCGACGGGCGGCGCGCCCGGTAGTCCACCAGGCGGTCGTGGTCGAAACGGGCGACGACCTGCGGCGACCCCGTCTCCAGCAGGTGGTCCACCACCTGCCCGCCGGCCTCGCCGGCGTCCATGAAGCCCTCGAAGTGGTGCAGCAGCACGAGGCCCGCGCCGGTGTCGCTCAGCTCGGCGGTGGCCGCGGCCACCGCTGCCACGCCCTGCTGATCCAGCTCGTACAGCGCCTGGAAATCACGCACCGCGCACCCAACCCCGTTCTCTGCTCGTCCCGGCGGACCCGGCTGTTCGCCCTTCTCGTCGTCTCCAGCGTGCGGCGCCCCGCCGGAATTCCCGCCCGCCGGACGACGTCGCCGCGGGCCGCGGCCGACTGCTGCGCACCATGATCGCACCCGATCGAAAAGCCGCTGGTCAGGGGGTCGCCGAGGGGTCCCGGCAGCAAGATCGGGAGCGCGCCGGGACGACCCGAGCCCCCAAACGCGCGCCGCGAAGTGACGCACCGCCTTCTGGCGGGTATCGTCCTCTCGCTGCCTCGCATCGTCGCGTCGTCATCACGTCGTCCGTAACGCCGTCGATCACGTCCCGGACCGGTGCCGGCAGAACCCACGACGCATCTTGCCTTCACCTGGCCGCCCGCTTCCTCACGCGCCCTCTTTCCTCCTCGGCCATCTCGCGGACGCACGCTGTCCCCTCGCTCATCCCGCCGGACCGGTCCGTGGACCCGTGTCCGTTCCGGCACCCCGCGCCGCCCGCTCCGGGCCGCCGTCCCCGCCCCGCCCGACCGGACCTCCGGCGCGCGCACCGGGGTACCCGGCGGGCGGACACCGGGCCGGGGCGAACCAGTCCACCGCAGCCCGTGCCGCACCCCGGCGCGAGATGCCCCCTACGACCGATGAAGGACAGAAGGTTCCGTGCCCGTACCTGTCACCCTCACCGGCCGCACCGTGCGGCTGGAGCCCCTCGCCGCGCACCACGCCGAGGCCATCGCCGAGGCCGGCGCCGAGGACCGTACGACCTACGCCTTCACCCCCGTCCCGCACGGCCTCGAAGCGGCCCGCGACTACATCGCGCGCGCCCTCGCGGACCAGGCCGCGGGCCGGTCGGTGCCGTTCGCGACGGTGAACGCAGCCGACGGCCGGGTGGTCGGCTCCACCCGCTTCCTGGAACTCGACTACTGGCAGGGCCCGCTGGTGTGGCCGCCGGTCCCGGGCGTGCCGCACGGCGACCCGGCCACCGCCGTGCCGGACGCCGCGGAGATCGGCAACACCTGGCTCTCGCCGCGGGCCCAGGGCACCGGCATCAACACCGAGGCCAAGCTGCTGATGCTGCGCCACGCCTTCGAGACCTGGGGGGTGCAGCGGATCTCGCTGCGCGCCGACGCCCGCAACCTGCGCTCGCGCACGGCGATCGAGCGGCTGGGCGCGACCTCCGAGGGCGTCCGCCGGGCGCACTCGCGCGGCCTGGACGGAGTGGTCAGGTCCACCGCGTTCTACTCGATCCTGGACGCCGAATGGCCGGCCGTCCGGGACATCATCGAGCTGCGGATCGCCAACGCCACCTCGCCGAGCGCCCCGGATCCGAAGATCAACCAGGAGTGCCTTAGACACGGCGGCACCGGCTCGGGCCACTTGATCACGGCCTGAGGCTCACGGCCTGAGGCTCACGGCCTGGGGCTCACGGCCTGGGGCTCACGGCCTGGGGCTCAGCGCCCGGCGGCGGACTCCAGCAGCCGGGCGAGGGCGTGCGGGCCCGTGCGTCCGCTCCGCCCGGCGTCGACGACCGCCGAGACCGGACGCCACCCGCCTCGCACGCGCATGACCGCCACCTCCCACACGGCGTGGCCGCTCACGGCCTCGTGGATCCGCAACACGCCCTCCCGGGTGTGGACGGTCCAGCCGTCGAGTCCGGCCCGGACGCGCCGCCACTGCTCGTCGCTCCACACCACGTCGGGGACGGCGTGCGGCCGCGGCACCAGCAGGTCGGCCCGGCCGGGGCCGGCCGTGACGGACCCCGGTTCCGGGAACGCCCAGGCGGGCAGCGGCTCACGGGCGCACCGCCAGGCCTCCGGGACGCCGGCGGTGCCGGTGTGCGCGGCGACCACTCCCCCGGTGATCGCGGCGACGGTGTCCACGTCGCCACCGGCCGCGATCGCCTCCCACACCGCCGCCGGATAGTCGTCGAGCCGTCGGGCGGCGCACCACAGCGCGTACGGGACGGTGTCGGCGGCGGACGTCCGGCTGCCGTTGCCGAGCACCCCCGCGGCGGACCGGAAGTCCGGCTCCCCGAGCAGGTGGAGCGCCTCGGCGAGCCCGTCGCGCACCGCGCCGTCCGGGGTGTGGTGCAGGACCTTCCGCAGCAGGCCCTCCGGTGTCAGCGGCTCGCGCCGGGCCCGCACCGCGTACGCGGCGGCCACCGCGACGGCGACGGCCCCGTCGACGGCCTGCGGGTGGGTGTGCGTGATCACCGCCGTGCGCGCGGCCAGCCGGACGCACGCGTCCGGGTCGTCGGCGAGCGCGGCGCCGAGCGGGGCGACCCGCATCGCGGCGCCGTTGCCGTACGAGCCCCGGCCGTCGAAGAGCCCGGCGGCCAGCGCCGCGGCGTCGCCGCCCTCGCGGACCAGCCGCAGCATCCGGTTGGCGGCCGGGCCGTAGCCGCGGTCGAAGTCGTGGCGCAGGGCGAAGGCGTGGGTCAGGTCGAAGGCGTCGATCGTGCCGCGTTCGGTGTGGGCGGCGTACACCGAGCAGGCCATCTCGGTGTCGTCGGTCCACGGCCAGGGCGCGGGCGGGGCGGTGCGGGCGGTGAGGTGCGCGGCGGCGACCTCGGGGACGAAGAACTGGGCGCCGAGGGCGTCGGCCACGGAGAGGCCGACGAGCGCGTCGAACGCGGGGCCTCGGTGAGGAGTCGTCATGTGTCCCCAGCTCAGCTGCCGGGCCGACGGCGCGTCAACCTGTTTTTGCCGGCGCCCCTCCCACGGGGGATGTTTCGCATACATCCGATCGGGCAGGGAAGCACCTGGGCATGACCCGCGCGATTCCCCCCGGCCCCCTCGGCAACGCCCTCGGTCCCCTCGACCCCGTCGGCCTGCTCGGCGCCGACCAGCAGCACGTCGTCACCCGGGCGCAGCTGCGCCGCCTCGGGGTGCCGTCCGGCACGATCGCCCACCGGCTGCGGCCGGGCGGGCCGTGGCAGCAGGTGCTGCCCCGGGTGATCTGCCTGCAGACGGGCCGGCTGACCGCGCATCAACGGCTGCGCGCCGCACTGGCGTACGCGGCGCCCAAAGGGCGGTCGCCACAGACCGGGGAGGTGCTGCTGACCGGGTTCGCGGTGCTCGCCGACGCCGGCCTGCCGAGCGCCGGGCACCCGGCCGACCTCGTCGGCGTCGACGTGCTGATCCCGGGCCGACGCCGGGTCGGCGACCGCGGGTTCGTCCGGATCCACCGGGCGGCCGGCCCGATGCCGGGCGGGTACGAGCGGGACGACGGGCTGTGGAGCACCACCGTCGCACGGGCGTTGGCCGACCTCGCCCCGCGCGAGCCGGGACTGCGGCGCTTCCGGGCGCTGTGCGCGGAGGCGGTCCAGCGTCGGCACTGCGAACTCGGCGAGCTGCTGGACCACTTGCTGGCCCGGCCCGGCTCGCTCGGGCTGCCGCAGGTCGCCCAGGTGGTGGAGGACCTGACGTCCGGGGCGCGGTCGGTGGTCGAGGGCGAGGCGCGCGACCTCCTGCGGGGCTCGGGCCTGTCGGAGCCGCTGTGGAATCCGGTGCTCTTCCTGGACGGCCGCTTCCTCGCCGTGCCCGACGCCTACTGGCCGCACGCCTGCGTGGCCCTGGAGATCGACTCCCGCGCCTGGCACCTGCGCCCGGCCGACCAGGACCGCAGCCGGGTCCGCGCCAACCGCCTCACCACCGCGGGCCTCCCGGTCGTCCGCACCACCCCGGTCCAGCTGCGCCGGGACCCGACCCCGGTCCTCCACGAGCTGACCGCCCTGCTGACCACCGGCCCCCACGGTCCGCACGCCAGGATCACCTGGCGCCGGGCACGATAGGGCGGCGGTCAGCCCTGGGCAGCGTGCCGGGCTCCGGCCGCCTCGGCCGCCGCGACGAGGCGCCGGAGTTCGGCGAGGTGGTGGGCGAGGGCGGCGTGGCCGGTGCGGGTGGCGGCGAGCCAGGTGCGGGGGCGCTTGCCGACGTACCCCTTCCTCACCGCCACGTAGCCGGCCTCTTCGAGGGCGGTCGCGGCCTTGCTGAGAACGGAGTCGGAGACCTCGCAGTGGTCGCGGACGGCGCCGAACTCGGCCTCGCGGCAGGCGCTGAGGAAGGCGAGCACGGCGAGCCGGGTGGGGTGCTGGAGCAGCGGGTCGGGGGCCGGAGGCATCAGCGGGCCTCCCGCAGCTGCCGGGCACGCCGGTTGAGCAGGTCCATCGCCGCCCAGAAGACGGCACCCGCGGCGGTTCCGCCCGCGACGCCGATCCCCTGCGGGCCCGCACCGGCCGCGCCGGCGAGCGCGACGGCGGCCAGCCCGGCCACCGTCACCGCGAGGACGGACAGGAGGACCGGACCGCCGATGTGGGTGTCGATTCCGCGCTGCATGATGCCGCTGCCGCGCATGGCGCGCTGGGCGGCGGTGGCGGAGCAGGCGCTCCAGAGGCCGCACAACACGCCGATCAGCCAGATCCGTTGCGTGTCGACGGCCCATCCGCACCCCGCGCCGAGGACGGCGAAGCCGGCCCCGAACGCGGGCCCGTACCAGCGGGGCGTCGGCACGGGCAGCCGGGCGGCCGCCCTGGCGCGGTCGGCCAGGCGCAGCGCCTCGGCGGCGGGCAGGTCGGCGGGAACGGAAACGGAGTCGCTCATGGAAATCCCCCTCGGACGGCGACGGTGATTCCACTATGGCATCTGTTTTCCATACTGGAAAGTACTTTCAGCAGCGCGGGTCGATCTCCTGGAAGGTCCCGTAGTGGTCGGGGGACCAGTACTCCTCGCCGGCGCCGCCGGTGACGACGCGTCGGGTGCCGCGGTCGTTGGAGCCCGGGGTGACGACGGTGAACTCGTGGTAGTAGCCGTCGGCCTTCTTGGGCAGGCGGCTCTCGCGGTTCTCGAAGACGATGCCGTCGCGGTTGTACGGGTAGGGGCCGCCCTTGTCGATCAGGCCGAGGGTGTCCTGGGCCTGGCTGGGGAGCTTGGTGCGGCAGACGTCGGCCAGCGCGGGGTCGGCGGGCACCCAGGTGCCGCTCGGGGCGGGGGTGCGGCCGGCCGGCGGGGAGGGCTTCGGGGCCTGGGACTTGGCGCCGGGGGAGCCTGCGGAGGTCGCAGCGGGCGCGGTGCCCGTGGTGGCGGAGCCGGAGGCCTTGGAGTGGCTGCTGCCGCCCTTGCCGGCGAGCAGGTACCCGACCGCGCCGAGGACGGCCAGGATCAGGACGGCCACGACTACGAGCGGGCTTTTGCTTCTGGTCATGCGCCCCAGCTTGGCAGGCCCGCGCAACCGGGCCGGGGTGTCACGCATGTGGCCGCCGCCACACGGAAGCCACACGGACCCCGCGCAGACGTACGGCCGGGCGGGGACGGACGCCGTTGTCCGTCCCCGCCCGGCCGTGTTACGTACGCCGGTTCTCCTGCGCCGAGCTCCGGTGCACGCCCTCCCGGCGGGAGGGATAGCGGTCAGTCGACCGCGCTGGAGGAGGGGATGCCTCCCTGCCTCAGCGCGAGTCGCTGCCCGCCGTCTCGATGGCGGCGCGGCCTGCCTCCAGGCGCGCCACCGGGATCCGGAAGGGGGAGCAGGACACGTAGTCCAGCCCCACCTCGTGGAAGAAGTGGACCGACTCCGGGTCGCCGCCGTGCTCGCCGCAGACGCCGAGCTTGAGGTCGGGGCGGGTGGCCCGGCCGGCCTCGACGGCGTGCTTGACGAGCGAGCCGACGCCGTCGCGGTCGATGGTCTCGAACGGGGAGACCCCGAAGATGCCCTTCTCCAGGTAGGCGGTGAAGAACGAGGCCTCGACGTCGTCGCGCGAGAAGCCCCACACCGTCTGGGTCAGGTCGTTGGTGCCGAAGGAGAAGAACTCCGCCGCCTCGGCGATCTGACCGGCGGTCACCGCGGCGCGCGGCAGCTCGATCATGGTGCCGAGCTTGATGTCCAGGCTGACGCCGGTGGACTGGGCGACCTCGGCGAGCACGCGCTCGCACTCGTCGCGGACCAGCTCCAGCTCCTGGACGGTGCCGACCAGCGGGATCATCACCTCGGGGCGCGGGTCCCCGCCGGCCAGCCTGCGCTCGGCGGCGGCCTCGGCGATGGCGCGGACCTGCATGCCGAACAGGCCGGGGATGACCAGGCCCAGGCGCACGCCGCGCAGGCCGAGCATCGGGTTCTGCTCGTGCAGCTTGTGCACCGCCTGGAGCAGGCGCAGGTCGTTCTCGTTCGGGTCCTTGCGGGCCTCGGCGAGGGCGACGCGCACCGACAGCTCGGTGATGTCCGGCAGGAACTCGTGCAGCGGCGGGTCGAGCAGGCGGACGGTGACCGGAAGGCCGTCCATCGCCTGGAAGAGCTCCAGGAAGTCGCCCTTCTGCAGCGGCAGGAGGGTCGAGAGGGCGAGCTCGCGGTCCTTGTCGTTGTCCGCGAGGATCAGGTGCTCGACCTCCTTGCGGCGCTCCTCGCCGAGGAACATGTGCTCGGTGCGGCACAGGCCGATGCCCTGGGCGCCGTAGCGGCGGGCGCGCCCGCCGTCCTCGGCGTTGTCGGCGTTGGCGCGGACGGCCAGGCGGCGCCGGCCGTCGGCGTGCGACATGATCCGGTGGACGGCCTGGACGAGCCCGCCCTGGACGTCGGCGCCGGCGTGCAGCGTGCCCTCGAAGTACTCGACGACGGGGGACGGCAGGACGGGTACCTCGCCGAGGTAGACCTTGCCGCTGGCGCCGTCGATGGAGACGACGTCGCCCTCGTGGACCACCAGGCCGTCGGCGGTGGTGAACTTGCGGCCCTTGGTGTCGACCTCCAGCTCCTCGGCGCCGCAGACACAGGTCTTGCCCATGCCGCGGGCGACGACGGCGGCGTGCGAGGTCTTGCCGCCGCGCGAGGTGAGGATGCCCTCGGCGGCGATCATGCCGTCCAGGTCGTCCGGGTTGGTCTCCCGGCGGACCAGGATGACCTTCTCGCCCGAGCGGGACCACTTGACGGCGGTGTAGGAGTCGAAGACGACCTTGCCGATCGCGGCGCCCGGCGAGGCGGCGAGGCCCCAGCCGATCTGCTTCGACTCGGCGGTCGGGGCGAAGCGCGGGAACATCAGCTGGGCCAGCTGGCCGCCGGTGACGCGCATCAGGGCCTCGTCCAGGTCGATCAGGCCCTGGTCGACGAGCTGGACGGCGATCCGGAAGGCCGCGGCGGCGGTGCGCTTGCCGACGCGGGTCTGCAGCATCCAGAGCTTGCCGCGCTCGATGGTGAACTCGATGTCGCAGAGGTCGCGGTAGTGGTTCTCGAGCTTCTGCATGATCGCCATGAGCTCGTCGTACGACTTCTTGTCGAGCTTCTCCAGCTCGGAGAGCTGGAGGGTGTTGCGGATGCCGGCGACGACGTCCTCGCCCTGGGCGTTGGACAGGTAGTCGCCGTAGACGCCCTGCGCGCCGGTGGAGGGGTCGCGGGTGAAGGCGACGCCGGTGCCGGAGTCCTCGCCGAGGTTGCCGAAGACCATGGTGCAGACGTTGACCGCCGTGCCGAGGTCGTTCGGGATGCGCTCCTGACGGCGGTACAGCCGGGCGCGATCGCCGTTCCAGGAGTGGAAGACGGCGTGGATGGCGAGGTCCATCTGCTCGCGCGGGTCCTGCGGGAAGGCCCGGCCGGTCTCGCGCTCGACGATGCCCTTGAACACCTCGACGAGTTCCCGGAGGTCGGAAGCGTCCAGGTCCAGGTCGTTGACGGTGCCCTTGGCGTGCTTGGCCTCGTCCAGGGCCTCCTCGAACAGCTCGCCGTCGACGCCCAGCACGGTCTTGCCGAACATCTGGACCAGGCGGCGGTAGGAGTCCCAGGCGAAGCGCTCGTTGCCGGACTGGGCGGCGAGGCCGGCCACCGAGGCGTCGGACAGGCCGATGTTCAGGACGGTGTCCATCATGCCGGGCATGGAGAACTTGGCGCCCGAGCGGACGGAGACCAGCAGCGGGTTGTCCGCCTGGCCGAGCTTCTTGCCCATCTCCTGCTCCAGGGCGACCAGGTGCGCGCTGATCTCCTCGTGCAGGGAGGTGGGCTCGCTGCCCGTCTCCAGGAAGACCTTGCAGGCCTCGGTGGTGATGGTGAACCCCGGAGGGACGGGGAGACCCAGGTTGGTCATCTCGGCCAGGTTCGCGCCCTTGCCGCCAAGAAGATCCTTGAGGTCCTTGTTTCCTTCGGTGAAGGAGTAAACAAACTTCTGCTGGGACGGCACGGGTCGGTCTCCTCGTACGCGGTTGCCCTGACGCCGGAGAACATACCCATTTCGAAGGTCTTTCTCTGCCCCCAATAGGCCGTACGAGGCCGGTACCCAGGGGTAACCCGCTAGATCGAAAGCACGTAAAGGCGTTCACCTCTGTTGCCGAAATCGTCCGGCTGACGCTAGGCGACGTTCAAGTCTTGAAGGCATGGAAACGTGAAGATCACACGATCCGGACGCACGGTAGCGGGCGGTGGTCCACCGCGTTGCCCCGGCTTGATTTCCTGCACCCGGATCGGCCGATCCGTGGTCGGACGGCTTCGGGAAGCGATCCGCGACCGATCTGGCCATTTCGTCCACTGACTCCGTGTCAGTATCCGCCGCGTGTGGCAAGCGTCACCAGCGCCTCGCACCGGCCGGGCGTAGTCCGACTCCGACGATCGTCGCACTCCGTCCAGCATCGTGCTCGCTGAGTCATGATCCATTGCCAAAAGGGAGCCCTCTTGTCCAGATTGGACAAGAGGGCTGGGCCTGGGCGCCCGACCCCTTCCGAGGGGTCATTTCGACACCACGGACAGATCATCCGCCGGAGGTGTCCGATTCGGCGTCCTCGCCCGGCCGGGCGCAGTCGTACGGATCGTCCAACCAGCCCTCGGGCAGGACCACGCGGTTGTTGCCGGCGGTCCGTCCGCGCGGGCCGTCGGCACCGGCCGGCCACGGCTGGGACTGCTCCACCAGGGCCAGGGTTTCGGCCAGTTCGACGAGCGACGAGGAGTTCGCCAGCCGCACCCGCAGCTCGGAACCGACCGAGAAGCCCTTGGTGTACCAGGCGACGTGCTTACGGAAGTCGATCACTCCGCGTGCCTCGTCGCCCAGCCACTCGCCGAGCAGCTGCGCGTGCCGGACCATCGCCGCGGCGACGTAGCCGAAGTCCGGGCGGGCGTAGTCGACGTCGCCCTCGAAGATCGAGACGAGGTCGCGGAACAGCCACGGACGGCCCAGGCAGCCGCGGCCGACCACGACGCCGTCGCAGCCGGTCTCGCGCATCATCCGCAGCGCGTCGTCCGCCGACCAGATGTCGCCGTTGCCCAGTACCGGGACGTGCGCCGGCACGGACTCGCGCAGCCGGGCGATCGCCGACCAGTCGGCCGTCCCGCCGTAGTGCTGGGCGGCGGTGCGCCCGTGCAGGGCGATCGCGGCCACGCCCTCCTCCGCGCCGATCCGGCCGGCGTCCAGGTAGGTGAGGTGGTCGTCGTCGATGCCCTTGCGCATCTTCATGGTCACCGGCAGGTCGCCCGCGTTGGCGACGGCCTCGCGCAGGATCTCGCGCAGCAGGTTGCGCTTGTACGGCAGCGCCGAGCCGCCGCCCTTGCGGGTCACCTTGGGGACGGGGCAGCCGAAGTTGAGGTCGATGTGGTCGGCCAGGCCCTCGTCCGAGATCATCCGGGCGGCCTTGCCGACGGTCACCGGGTCCACGCCGTACAGCTGGATCGAGCGCGGCTTCTCGCTCGGGTCGAACTTGATCAGCTGCATGGTCTTGGCGTTGCGCTCCACCAGCGCCCGCGTCGTGATCATCTCCGAGACGTACAGGCCCTTGCCGCCGCTCTGCTCCCGGCACAGGGTGCGGAACGGGGCGTTGGTGATGCCGGCCATCGGCGCCAGCACGACGGGCGGCCAGACCTGGATCGGGCCGATGTCCAGCGGCGCGAACTCAGGGCCCGGCTCCAGACTCCCGTCTGCCGGGCGCTGGGCCCTGGTGCTGGTCGCGGTGGGTGCGGGCGTGGCTGTCATGCGCGGCTGACCTCGGGAGCGGGGGGACGGGACTCTCCATTGTCCCCCACCCGGTTCACCCGCTCGATCCGTCGCCCCGGTAGCCGATCCGCAGCGAGCCCGACGTGACCGAGGCGTGGAGGCTGTCCGGACTGGACGCGTCGGCCAGGTCCGGGTCGATGCTGCGACTGCCCGAACCGACCTGTCCGCTGAAGGCGTACCGGCTGCCCTTCGGCAGCGTCATCGTCGCCGAGCCGGAGGAGGTGCTGACGTCCACGGCGTGCGGGGCCCGGACGAAGTCCAGCTCCACCGAGCCGGAGGTGGTGCTCGCCTCCACCCGGGCCGCGGTGAGCTCCGTCCCCTCCACCATGCCCGAGGTGGTCCGGGCGCGGACCTCGCCGGAGAGGCGGCGCAGGTACAGCGCCCCGGAGGTCGCGTCCAGCCGGACCTCGCCGCTCAGGTCCGCCACGTCGACGCTGCCCGAGTCCACCGAGCCGGAGACCTCGGTGCCCTGCGGCACGTCCAGCTCGATCTCGGCGCCGCAGCCGAGGAACGGCAGCGGCTGCCGGCAGGACACGGCGACCGAGAGGACGTCGCCCTCGATCACGGTCGAGAACCGCGGCGCGCGGAACGTGTAGTTCAGGTTCCTGCGGACCACCACCCTGCCGTCCTCGCCCGCCCTGACCCGCACGGACGCGCTGCCGGTGGCCAGCTGGAGCTTGCGGACGACGACGTGGTCGTACGTCTTCTCCGCGGTCGTCTGCTGGCGCGCCACCAGGCCCAGGGTCTGCGAGGCGCCCATGACCAGGACGAACGCGAGGCTGAGCGAACCGATGATCCGCCACGTCGCCGCCTGCCCCGGCCCCCGGCGCGGCCCGGCCGGCCTGACCCGCCCCGTAGCGTCCACCATGGCTAGCCGACCTCCAGGAAGCGCAGCACGGCCATCACCCGGCGGTGGCTGTCGTCGGCCGGGGGGAGGTCGAGCTTGGTGAAGATCGAGTTGATGTGCTTGGCCACCGCACTGTCGCTGACCACCAGGGACGCGGCGATCGCGGCGTTCGAGCGGCCCTCCGCCATCAGGGCGAGGACGTCCCGCTCGCGCGGGGTCAGCTTCTCGAGGGGGTCCCGGTGGCGGCGCACCAACAGCTGGGCGACGACCTCCGGGTCCAGCGCGGTGCCGCCCTCGGCGACCCGCTGCAGCGCGTCGAGGAAGTCGTCCACATTGGCCACCCGCTGCTTGAGCAGGTAGCCGACGCCGCTGGTGTTGGTGGACAGCAGGTCGGCGGCGTAGCGCTCCTCCACGTACTGGGAGAGCAGCAGGACGGCCACCTCCGGCCACTGCCGGCGGATGACCATCGCGGCCTTCACGCCCTCGTCGTGGAAGCCCGGCGGCATCCGGACGTCGGCGACCACGACCTTGGGCCGGTGTTCCTCGACGGCGGCCAGCAGGGCTTCGGCGTCGCCGACCTCGGCCACGACCTCGAATCCCACCGCCTCCAGCAGCTTGACCAGTCCGACCCTCAGCAGGACCGAGTCCTCGGCGATCACAGCGCGCACGGCAACTCCACGGTGAGTGTGGTGGGCCCCCCGAGGGGGCTGAGAACGGACAGCGTGCCGTCGACGGAGGCGGCGCGCTGGCGCAGACCGGTGAGCCCGCTGCCGCGCGCGGGGTCGGCGCCGCCGACGCCGTCGTCGCTGACGACCAGGCGCAGCCTGCCCCCGGCCGTCCGCACCGACACGTCGACGCTCCTGGCGCGGGCGTGCTTGGCCACGTTGGTGAGCGCCTCGGAGACGGTGAAGTAGGCGACGGCCTCGACCGTCGGGGCGATGCGCTCGGCCAGGTCGACGTCCAGGCGCACCGGCAGCGGGGCCCGGGCGGCGATGCCGGACAGGGCCGCGTCCAGCCCGCGGTCCTCCAGGACGGCCGGGTGCAGGCCGCGGACCAGGTCGCGCAGCTCGTCGATGGCCGCCTGGGCCTCCTCGTGCGCGGCGACGATCACCGCCATCGCGTCCGGCGGGACGTCCTTGAGGGTGCGCCGGGCCAGGCCGAGGTTCATCGCGAGGGAGGTGAGGCGCTGCTGGGCGCCGTCGTGCAGGTCGCGCTCGATCCGGCGGCGCTCGGCGTCGACCGCGTCGACCAGGCCGGCCCGGCTCTCGGCGATCTCCTCGACGCGGCGCTCCAGCGCCTCCGCCCGGTTCGGGCCGAGCAGCTTCCGCGCGGCGCCGGCCTCCAGCCGGGCGGCCAGCGCGGCCAGCCAGGGCGAGGCGGCGAGCAGCAGCACGCCGGCGGCGGTGAGCGCCACGTCCGTGCCGGCCAGTTCCCAGCGCAGCGGGGTGTCGACCGGCATCATCCACACCCAGCCGTACAGGGTGGCCAGCACCAGGCCTGCGCCCCAGCACCAGACGACGCACAGCGAGGCGAGTGCCAGGAGCGGGCCGACGAGCAGGTGGTAGCCGACCTGACGCCAGTTCACCCCGGCGCGCAGGTAGGTCAGCGGGCGGCCCCGGAGGGCCGCGCCGGGCGGGGGCGGCACGTCCACCCCGGCGAGGGCGCGCAGCCGGCCGCGCTGGGCGACGGTGAGCGGGCGGGCGAGCACGACGACCAGGGCGGTGACCGGGAACAGCAGCGTCGGCTCGGTGACGGCCAGCCAGACGGGCGCGGCCAGCGGGATCCCGGCGGCTATGAGGCGGGTGTCGCGCCAGGCCGCCGCCGACCACGGAGGCCGCCGCAGGCTCCTGACGAGCGCTCGGCGCAGCGTGGTGGAGGGCATGCCCGACAGCGTAGAGGCCCATGATCACCGGGCGCCATGAAGGGGTGTGCAGACCGGGGGTGTAGCTAGGTACACCCCGGGTTCGGGGCGGGGCACTACCGACAGCGGGGTGGTCCCGGCGGAAGGCTTGGGGACATGACGAGCACCGCATCGCACTCCGCCACTCCGCCGCACGGGCGGCCCGTCCCCGGGGACCACGGGGGTGTTCCCGGGGACGGCCTCCGCCGCGCGCCGGAGCCGGACGGGACGCTGCCGGCCGGGCCCCTGCCGGAGGGGACGCTGCCCGCCGGGCCCGGGCCCTGGTCGGTGCGCAGCGTGCGCGCCGGCCGCGGCCGGGCCGCGCTGGAGGTGTACGAGCACGGCGAGCTGGCCGACGTCCTGGTCGCCGCCCGGCTCGCGCCGCAGCTGCTGCGCGGGGCCCGGCGCGCGGCGGTCGGCGGCCGGGTGTCCCGGGTGCTCGCGTGGGGGCGGCTGGCGGCCGGTGGCACGGCACCGTCGGTGGTGTTCACCGGCGGCGGGTGGCTGCGCGGGCCGCGGACCGCCGTCGCGGGTGAGGTCGTCGCGGTGGCCGGGCGGTTCTGGCTCGCCTGGGCCGAGGGGCCGTTCACCGGAGTCGTCGTCACGACCGCGGCCGCGGGCGCGGTGGCGGCCCGGGTCGAGCGGCTGACGCTGGAGCGAGTGCGGGTCCGGGCGGCCGTCGGGGGTGCGGCGTGAGCACCGCGGTGCTGGCCGGGCGTCCGGCCGCCGTCCCCTCCGTCCCGTTCTCCCCGTTCGCCGGCCCCGGAGTGCTGGACCGGCTCGACCGGCTGGTGCGACCGGGCCGCTTCGAGCGGCTGCCCGCCGTCGCCGCCGTCGCGCTGCTGCCGTGGCTCGCGGTGCTCGCGGTCTGCCACGAGACGCCGTGGGTCGTCCTGGACCTGCTGGAGTTCGCCGCCCTGCTCTCGCTCGACGCGGCCGTGCGCCGACGCAGCGCCGCCGGCCGCCGGGCCGGCGGGGCGGTCGCGCTGCTGCTCGCCGGGGACGCCCTGGTGGACGTCGCCTTCGCCGGCCCCGGCCACGCGGTGCTCGCGGCGCTGGTCATGGCCGGCTGCGTCGAACTGCCGCTCGCCGCCGTGTGCCTGCTGCTCGGGCGGCGCGCCGCGGCGCGGTAGGGCGGGGACGGGCCCTACAGCTTGTTCGGCAGGAGGTTCATCAGCTCGCGGGTCCGCTCGTCGCGCGGGGTGTAGGTGATCATCCGCGAACCCATCCGGGGGCCCAGCCAGAAGTTGGTGTACTCGCAGTGGAGCATCCCGACACCGGGCACCAGGAACCGCTTCAGGCCGTTGCCCGGCCGGGCCACGTCGTGCCTCCGCCAGGCTGCGTCGAAGTCGGGCGAGGCCTTCTGCAACCGGGTGACCAGCGCCTTCCAGCCCGGCTCCGAGCCGTGGTCGGCCATCGCCGCGCGGAAGCGGGCCACGATCACGTCGCGCTCGGTCTCGTGGTCGACGAGCACCTCGCGGAAGCGCGAGGGCGTGAACGCCAGCCACATGAGGTTGCGGTCCTCGGGCGCCAGGGCGTCGAGGTCGCCGACGATCGCGGTGTACTGGGCGTTGTACGCGAGGATGTCGTAGCGGGTGTTGACCACCCCCGCCGGGTAGGGCGCCAGCTGCTCCAGCACCAGCCGCACGCTCGGCGTCACGGACGGGCACTCGAACACCGGCGCCGGATCCTCCGCGCCGGCCAGCGTGAACAGGTGCGCGCGCTCGCTCGGGTCCAGCAGCAGCGCGCGGGAGACGGCGTCCAGCACCTGGGTGGAGACCTGGATGTCCCGGCCCTGCTCCAGCCACGTGTACCAGGTGACACCGACGGCGGCGAGCTGCGCGACCTCCTCGCGGCGCAGCCCCGGCGTGCGTCGGCGGCCGGTCGGCGGCAGGCCGACCTGCTCGGGCGCGAGCCGCTCGCGGCGGCTGCGGAGGAAGGCCGCGAGGTCGTGGCGGCGGGCGTCGGCGGGGCTCGCCGCAGGGGTGACGGCGGACGCGGTGGCGGGCGCCCCCGTCCGGGTGCGCACGGAGGACGCTCGGGCGGTGGGCGCTTGCGCGGCGGCGGTCGTCAGGCTCATGTGTTCTAGGATGCGACACCCCGGATCCTGTTGCCAGGTACTTCTTATACCTGGATAACCACACTCTGGTACCAGGCTAACGCCGAGCGGATCGTATGACCCGTGACCCAACAACTCGCCGTCGCCCCCACCCCCGTCCGCACCGCCACCACCCCCGGCACCGCGGCGGCCGCCCCCCGCACCCCGTCCCTCGGCACCGCCGGTCTGATCACCGTCCTGCTCGGCGCGTTCCTGCCGATGCTCGACTTCTTCATCGTCAACGTGGCCCTGCCCACCATCGACCACGACCTCGCCGCCGGGCCCGCCGTCCTGGAGCTCGTCGCCGCCGGCTACGGCATCGCCTTCGCCGTCCTGCTCGTGCTCGGCGGGCGGCTCGGCGACATCTTCGGCCGCCGCAGGCTGTTCGTCGCCGGTGCCGCCGCGTTCGCCCTCACCTCGCTCGCCTGCGGCCTGGCCCCCGGCGCGTGGTCCCTGGTCGCCGCCCGCGCCGCCCAGGGCGCGTCGGCCGCGCTGCTGATCCCGCAGGTGCTCGGCACCATCACCGCCGCGACCGACGGCGCCCGGCGCGGGCGCGCGCTCAGCATCTACGGGGCCGTCGGCGGCATCTCGGTCGTCATCGGGCAGGTGCTCGGCGGCATGCTCATCGCGGCCGACGTCTTCGGCACCGGCTGGCGCTCGGTCTTCCTGCTGAACGTGCCCTTCGCGCTGCTCGCGCTGGTCCTGGCCGTCCGCTACGTCCCGGAGAGCCGCGCCGCGCGGGCCGCCCGGGTCGACGTGCCCGGCACCGTCCTGCTCACCGCGACCCTGCTGTCGCTGCTCGTCCCGCTGATGGAGGGCCGGGCGGCCGGCTGGCCGGTGTGGTCCTGGGTGCTGCTGGGCCTGTTCCCGGTCTTCGCCGTCGCGTTCGCCCTGGTCGAGAGCCGCGCCGAGCGCCGCGGGGACACCCCGCTCGTGCCGCCGACCCTGCTGCGCATCCCCGAGATGCGGCGCGGCCTCGGCATCGCGCTGCCCTACTTCGCGGGCTTCGGCGGCTTCATGTTCGTCATCGCCGTCGCCCTGCAGCAGGGCCTCGAGCTCGGCCCGGTCGCGTCCGGCTGGGCGCTCGTCCCGATGGCCGTCGGCTACTTCACCGCCTCGCTCTCCGGCCCGCGCCTGATCGGGCGGTTCGGCAGCCGGGTGCTCACCGCCGGCGCCGTCATCCAGGCCGCCGGCCTCGCCACCCTGGCCGTCACCGTCCTCACCGACTGGGCCGACTTCTCGCCGCTGCGGATGGCCCCCGGGGTGGCGCTCGCCGGGATCGGCCAGGGCCTGATCGGCACGCCGCTCTTCCGGGTCGTCCTCTCCAAGGTGCCCTCCGCGCGGGCCGGCGTCGGCAGCGGCGTCCTCGCCACCGGCCAGCAGGCCAGCCTCGCCCTCGGCGTCGCGACGCTCGGCACGCTCTACCTGTCCCTCGCGCCGTCCCTGGGCATGGACCGGGCGCTCGCCCTGTGCCTCGGGATCCAGCTCCTGGGCTCGTTCACCATCCTGTACCTGACCACCCGGCTCCCCCGCTCCATCGGCTGAGCCCCCGGGTCACGCCCGTCGACGCGGGCCCCGCGACCGGTACGAACCGGTGGCGGGGCCCGCGTCGTTCCCACGTTGGAAGAGGTCCGAGGACGTCGAAGCGGGCTCAGACAGGGGCGGCCGGCTCGGCGTCCGGCCACGCCCAAGGACGTCGAAGGGGGCTCAGGCGGCGGCCGGCTCGGCGTCCAGTTCGGCGAAGAACTCGTCGGCGATCGCCCGCGTGCGCGGCAGGTCGCCCAGCGGCTCGCCGACCACGCGGCCGGCCAGGTCGACGGCGACGGCGATGACGTCCTCCTTGAGCGCGGCCTCCGCGAGCACGCGGTCGGCCTCCAGCTGCACCGTGGCCGCGGCGACGAGGCCGTCGCGCTGCGCCTGGCCCTCGGCGCGCACGGCGGCGATCAGGGCCGCGCCCTCCTCGGCGGCGTTCTGGCGGATCTCCGCGGCCTCGTGCCGCGCCGCGCTGAGCTCGGCCTGGAGCTGGTCGTGGACGGCCCGCGCCTGCGCCTGCGCGGCCTCCGCCCGCTCGGCCCCGCCCTCGATGGCGTCCGCACGGGCGGCGAGGTTCTTCTCGATGCGCGGCAGCAGCACCGCACCGAGAACGCCGAATATCAGGAAGAAGCAGACGAGGCCGACGACGAGTTCAGCTGGTTCTGGCTGTAGTGGTCCCATGCCGCGCATGCTAGTGGAGCCTTCAACAGTCGAAGCGGGGGCCCCTTGGTGACGGCACGTCAGCCTTCTTTCCGTCCGGCCGCTCCGGGTCCGATCGACATGCGGTTGCGCCACCTCCGGGACTTCATGTCAGAATGACGATATGAGCAACGAGCACATGGGGGACCCGGTCGACACCCGCAGCCGGGCGGAGCTTTCGGCGCTCGTCGAAGCCGGCGCCCAGCCGAAGTGGCTGATGTTCTGGGGACACCGGGCACGGCGGGACGGCACGATCGGCCAGGGCGCGCTGAGCCAGTGGTGGCCGTGCCGGTTCACCGTGGAGGGCGTGGAGTACGCGAGCGCCGAGCACTGGATGATGGCGGGCAAGGCCCGCATGTTCGGGGACACCGCGATCGAGCGGCGCGTCCTGGCGGCCCGCACGCCCGCCGAGGCCAAGAAGCTCGGCCGGCTCGTCGCGGACTTCGACGAGACCACCTGGACGGCCGGGCGCTTCGAGCTCGTCGTGGCGGGCAACGTCGCGAAGTTCGGCCAGGACGACGCACTGCGCGACTACCTGCTCGGCACCACGAACCGCGTGCTGGTCGAGGCCAGCCCGGTCGACCGCGTCTGGGGCATCGGCCTCGCCGCCGACGACGAACGCGCGGAACGCCCGGCCGAGTGGCGCGGCGAGAACCTCCTCGGCTTCGCCCTCATGGAGACCCGGGCCCGCCTCGCCGCCTGAGGCCGGCCACCCTCCGCACCACCCACCGCCGGTCGCCTCCCCGGAGCGCGACCGGCGCACTTCTCGCAACGACCGCCGCCTGCGCGCTCCTTGACACCAACCGGACACGACTGGACGTGTCCCCGTAACCACCCCGCCACATTCCGACACCAGGATGTCCCGCAGTCAGGGACCGGATGGACAGGGTGGGGCGATCATGCGCATGCGGTCGAGCGCGCAAGAAAGCGAACTACAGGCTCACGAACTGCGGGTGGAGCTGGACGAGTTACTCCGTGCCAGCCGGTACGCCGGGCAGCGCGAGCGACGGCTCACCGAGGCGATACAGGCCTCCCCGGACCGGCAGCGGCCGGACGGGGAACTCATGCGCCAGCTCGCCCAGGCGCGCACCCTGCGCGAGGGGCTCGGCACCCGGTGCATCCAACTGAGCGACCAGCTCCAACAGTTGGAGTTCGATCTGCGACAACAGCCGGCACCGGCGCCGCAGTTCGCCACCCCCGGCCCACCGCCGCTGCGCCCGGACATCGGGGCGCTGGCAGGGCGGGTGACCACGCTCCACCGCAGCGGCGCCCTCACCGAGGTGGCCGACCTGCTGGCCCAGGCCGCCGTCCGGCTCACCCCGGGCGAGACCACCCAGCTCGCCGGCCTCCTGGCCCGAAGAGGCCCGGGGGAGACCTCCCGGCAACTCGCCCGCGGCGCCGCCCACACGGCCCCCGAGCACGCCGTTGCGGTGCTCGCCGAACTGCGCGAGGCCGGGCTCGCCGACGAGGCCGCGGACCTGTTCCACGCCTTCTGGGGCTACCCGGCCGCCGCCCTGCCCGCCCTCCTCGCCGCGCTGGAGCGCGCCGGCCAACTCGCCGACGGGGCCACGCTGCTGTGGGAGTGGGGCTCCGCCCCGACCCCCGAACTGACCGTCCTCGCCGCCGGCCTCCAACAGGCGGGCCGCCACGACGACGTCCGGACGCTGCTGCGCCAGGCCGCCGGCCGCCCGACGGCCGACCTCGCGGCCCTCGCGACGGACCTCCCGACCCCACTGCCCGCCGTACTGCTGCAGGAGCTCGCCGCGCTCCGCCCGCCCGTCGAACTCGTCCGGCTGGCGGCCTCGCTGGACCACCACCGCGGCCTCTACGACCTGCTCCTCGCCGCCCTGCACGCCGACGCGGCCAGGCACCGCGCGACCCTGGCCGCCCTCCGCGCGGCCGGTCTGCCGACCGAGCCCGCCGCACCCGCCCGCTCCCGCTGGGGCCGGCGGTAGCCGGCACGGCCCGAACGCGAGGGAGCCCCCGCCCGTCCCGGAGGACGAACGGGGGCTCCCCGGAGAACGAGCGGCCTCAGCAGCCGATCAGGCGCGCGGCCAGGTACGACTTGACCTGGTCGAGCGAGACGCGCTCCTGCGCCATGGTGTCGCGCTCGCGCACGGTCACCGCGTTGTCCTCGAGGGTGTCGAAGTCGACGGTGACGCAGAACGGCGTGCCGATCTCGTCCTGACGGCGGTAGCGCTTGCCGATGGCGCCGGCGTCGTCGAACTCGACGTTCCACGCGGTGCGCAGGTCGGCGGCCAGGCCGCGGGCCTTCGGGGAGAGGTCGGCGTTGCGCGACAGCGGCAGGACGGCGACCTTCACCGGGGCCAGGCGCGGGTCGAGCCGCATGCCGACGCGCTTCTCCATGACGCCCTTGGCGTTGGGCGCCTCGTCCTCGAAGTAGGCGTCGATCAGGAAGGCCAGCATGGCGCGGTTGAGGCCGGCCGCCGGCTCGATGACGTACGGGAAGTAGCGCTCGCCGGACTCCTGGTCGAAGTACCGCAGGTCCTTGCCGGACGCCTCGCTGTGCACCCGCAGGTCGTAGTCCGTGCGGTTGGCGACGCCCTCCAGCTCGGAGAACTCGCTGCCGCCGAAGTTGAAGCGGTACTCGATGTCCACGGTGCGCTTGGCGTAGTGGGAGAGCTTCTCCTTCGGGTGCTCGAAGAAGCGCATGTTCTCGGTGCGCAGGCCGAGGCCGACGTACCAGTCCCAGCGCTGCTGGAGCCAGTACTCGTGCCACTGCTCGTCCTCGCCCGGCTTGACGAAGAACTCCATCTCCATCTGCTCGAACTCGCGGGTGCGGAAGATGAAGTTGCCGGGGGTGATCTCGTTGCGGAAGCTCTTGCCCGTCTGGGCGATGCCGAACGGCGGCTTCTTGCGCGAAGTGGTCTGGACGGCACTGAAGTTGGTGAAGATGCCCTGGGCGGTCTCGGGGCGCATGTACGCCAGGCCGCTGGCCTCCTCGGTGACACCGAGGTGGGTCTTCAGCATGCCCGAGAAGTCCTTGGGCTCGGTGAACTGGCCCTTGGTGCCGCAGTCGGGGCAGTTGACGTCCTTGAGGCCGTTCGGCGGCGGGAAGCCGTGCTTGGCCTCGTACTTCTCCTCCAGGTGGTCGGCCCGGTGGCGCTTGTGGCAGGAAAGGCACTCGGTCAGCGGGTCGTTGAAGGTGGCGACGTGGCCGGAGGCCTCCCACACCTCGCGCGCGAGGATCACCGACGAGTCGAGTCCGACGACGTCCTCACGGGCCTGCACCATCGTGCGCCACCACTGGCGCTTGATGTTCTCCTTGAGCTCGACGCCCAGCGGCCCGTAGTCCCAGGCGGCTCGCGTGCCGCCGTAGATCTCGCTGCAGGGGTAGACGAAGCCACGGCGCTTGCTCAGGCTGACGATCGTGTCGATCTTGTCGGCGGCCACAGTGCTCTCTTCAGTACGTAAGGCACGGTCAGGGCACGGCTGGTTGCTCGCACCCGAATACCTCAGGTTACCGGCCCCATGGGTACGGGGTTCAAATCGGTACCGTCGGACCGACCCCACTGATCCCCACCGCGCCACCCGAGCCGGTCGCCCGGCGTTCACCCGACCGGGCTATTTGACAATCGTTTCCAATGAAGATGAGAATGATTGTCATGATGATCCGACGGCACGCCCGCTCCTCCATAGCCCTGGCCGCCACCACGATCGCCGCCGCGCTCACGCTCACGGCGTGCGGCGGCAGCAGTAGCGCCAAGGACGCGGACGGCAAGCTGAACATCGTCGCCTCCTTCTACCCGATGGAGTACCTCGCCCAGCAGATCGGCAAGGACCACGTCGCGGTCACCGACCTCACCGCCCCGGGCGTCGAGCCGCACGACCTGGAGCTCACCGCCAAGCAGGTCGCGAGCGTCCAGAAGGCCGACGCGATCCTCTACCTCAAGGGCCTGCAGCCGACCGTCGACCAGGCCGTCGGCCAGTCCTCGGCCAAGGCGAAGATCGACGCCACCGCCGCCAGCCCGCTGGTCGACCACCACCTCGACGAGGACAGCGCCGCGGGCGACGGCCACAAGCACGACGGCCCGGCCGGCGACCCGCACATCTGGCTCGACCCGGCCCGCTACGCCGCGATCGCCAGGAGCGTCGGCGACTCCTTCGCCAAGACCGACCCGGCCCACGCGGACGACTACCGCAAGAACACCGACGACCTCGTCAACCGGCTCGGCGCCCTGGACGAGGAGTTCCAGACCGGGCTGAAGGACGCCAGGACCAAGACCTTCGTCACCAGCCACGCCGCCTTCGGCTACCTCGCCGACCACTACGGCCTCACCCAGGTCGCCATCAACGGCGTCGACCCGGAGTCCGAGCCCACCCCGGCCCGCCTCGCCGAGGTGCAGAAGGCCGCCAAGGACAACGGCGTCACCACGATCTTCTTCGAGACCCTGGTCAGCCCCAAGCTCGCCGACACCGTCGCCAAGGACCTCGGCCTCAACACCGCCGTCCTGGACCCGCTGGAGGGCGTCAAGGACCCGGCCAAGGACGACTACCTGAGCGTGATGCGCCAGAACCTGGCCCACCTCCGGGCCGCCCTGGGCGCCCCGGCCGCAGCCCCGGCCACTGCCGCCCCGACCGCCACCGTCCCGGGCCCGGACGCCACCGCCTCCGCCGCCCCGACCCCCGCGCCCACCGCCAGCTGACGGGATCCCGATGAACCACCCGATACCCCCGGCCGTCCGCCTCCGCAGCGCCGTCGCCTCCCGCGGCGGCCGGCCGGTGCTGCGCGGGATCGACCTCACCGTCCGGCCCGGCGAGGTCGTCGCCCTGCTCGGCGCGAACGGCTCCGGCAAGTCGACGACCGTCAAGACCGTGATCGGCTCCGTCCCGCTGGAGCGGGGCGAGCTGGAGCTGTTCGGCACCGCCTTCGCCACGTTCCGCGCCTGGCACCGGATCGGGTACGTCCCGCAGCGGACCACCGCCGCCTCCGGCGTCCCGGCGACGGTCCGCGAGGTCGTCTCCACCGGACGGCTCCCCCAGCACCGCCTGCTGCCGTTCCGCCGCAAGGACCGGGACGCCGTGGACCGCGCGCTCGCCGCCGTCGGCATGCTCGACCGGGCCGGGGACGGCGTCGCCGACCTGTCCGGCGGACAGCAGCAGCGCGTGCTGATCGCCCGCGCCCTGGTGGGCTCCCCCGACCTGCTGATCATGGACGAGCCGATGGCCGGCGTCGACGCCGCCAGCCAGCGGGTGCTCGCCGACACCCTGCGCGCCGAGGTCGACCGCGGCGCCTCCGTGCTCCTCGTCCTGCACGAACTCGGTCCGCTGGAGCCGCTGATCGACCGCGCCGTGGTGCTCCGGGACGGCTGCGTCGCGCACGACGGCCCGCCCGTGCCCAACACCGGCCTGCACGCCCTGCCCGGCCACGACCACGTCCACCCGCACGCCGACCACACCCCGCCGAGGCTGCTCGCATGACCGAGATGCTCTCCTACGACTTCATGCAGCGCGCCCTGCTCGCCGCCGTGCTGGTCGGGATCACCGCCCCCGCCGTCGGCATCTACCTGGTGCAGCGCCGCCAGGCCCTGATGGGCGACGGCATGGGCCACGTCGCGATGACCGGCGTCGGACTCGGCTTCATCTTCCAGACCAGCCCGGTCTGGATGGCCGTCCTGGTCTGCGTGCTCGGCGCCGTCACCATGGAGCTCGTCCGCTCCCGCGGCAACCAGCGCGGCGACATCGCCCTCGCGATGCTCTTCTACGGCGGCATGGCCTGCGGCAAGCTGCTCGTCTCGCTCTCCGCCCAGGCCGGGGCCGGCTCGCTGGAGAGCTACCTGTGGGGCTCCATCCTCACCGTGGCCCCCGCGGACCTCGCCGCGATCGCCGCACTCGGCGCGGTCGTCATCGCCGTCACCGTCGGCCTGCGCCGCCAGCTCTTCGCGATCTGCCAGGACGAGGACTTCGCCCGCGTCACCGGCCTGCCGGTGCGCACGCTCAACCTGCTGCTCGCGGTCATGGCCGCGGTCACCGTCACCGTCGCCATGCGGGTCGTCGGCCTGCTGCTGGTCAGCGCCCTGATGGTGGTCCCGGTGGTGGCCGCCCAGCAGCTCACCCGCTCCTTCGCCGCCACCCAGGCGGCCTCGATCGCGCTCGGCGTGGTCGTCTCGCTGGCCGGCGTCACCGGCTCCTACCACCTCAACGTGCCCTCCGGCCCGGCCATCGTGCTGCTCGCCATCGCGGTCTTCGCGGTGTTCAGCGTGATCGCCGCGCCGCTGGCCCGACGGCGCCACCGGGCGGACGCCGACCCGGGGCCGCGCGAGTGCGACGTGCAACTGCCCGGACGGGCTTCCTCGAACACCTCTGACGCGGGCACGCCGGAGGGGCGGGCGGGGCTGGCACAATGAGGTGCGAGATGCCAACCACCCCAGGAGGACCCACGGTGACCACCGCCGGCCCGTCGCCGCGAGCCCGATCGACCCGGCAGCGTGCCGCCGTCTCGGCGGCCCTGGACGAGATCGAGGACTTCCGCAGCGCGCAGGAGCTCCACGACATGCTCAAGCACCGCGGGGACTCCGTCGGGCTGACCACCGTCTACCGCACCCTCCAGTCCCTCGCCGACGCCGGCGAGGTCGACGTGCTGCGCACCGCCGACGG
Source organism: Streptomyces sp. SP17BM10 (assembly GCF_036322405.1). Taxonomy (NCBI): domain Bacteria; kingdom Bacillati; phylum Actinomycetota; class Actinomycetes; order Kitasatosporales; family Streptomycetaceae; genus Streptomyces; species Streptomyces sp. SP17BM10. Next base: position 223,540 of record NZ_JAQYXB010000669.1, read on the forward strand.
CGAGGCGGTGTACCGGCGCTGCAGCAGCGGACACCACCACCACCTGGTCTGCCGGCACTGCGGCGCGACCGTCGAGGTCGAGGGCCCGGCGGTGGAGCGGTGGGCCAACTCCGTCGCCTCCGAGCACGGGTTCAGCGACATCGCGCACACGCTGGAGATCTTCGGCACCTGCGCGGAGTGCGCCAAGAAGGCCTGACAGCACCAGTCGGACTGACGGAACGACGGAACGACGGAAGGGCCCGCGGGAACGCATCCCACGGGCCCTTCTCCACGTCCTCAGCGCTGCGCGGGCACTCCCTGCCCGGGCACCTCGTTCGGGATCGCCCCGCCGAAGCGCCGGTCGCGCATCGCGTACTGCTCGCAGGCGCGCCACAGGTCGCGGCGGTCGAAGTCCGGCCAGAGCACGTCCTGGAACACGAACTCGGCGTAAGCGGACTGCCAGAGCAGGAAGTTGGAGGTGCGCTGCTCGCCGCTGGGGCGCAGGAACAGGTCCACGTCCGGCATGTCCGGGTGGTACAGGTACTTGGCGATGGTCTTCTCGCCGACCTTCTTCGGGTCGAGCTTGCCCGCCGCGACGTCGGCGGCGATGGCCTGCGCCGCGTCCGCCAGCTCGGCCCGGCCGCCGTAGTTGACGCACATGTAGAGCGTGACGGCGTCGTTGTCCTTGGTCTGCTCCTCGGCGACCTTGAGCTCCTGGACGACGCTCTTCCACAGCTTGGGCATCCGACCGGCCCAGCGCACCCGCACGCCCATCGCGTCCATCTCGTCGCGGCGGCGGTGGATGACGTCCCGGTTGAAGTTCATCAGGAACTTCACCTCGTCGGGCGAGCGCTTCCAGTTCTCGGTGGAGAACGCGTACAGCGAGATGTTCTTCACGCCGAGCTCGATCGCGCCCTTGAGCACGTCCAGCACGACCGCCTCGCCGACCTTGTGGCCCTCGGTGCGCGGCAGCCCGCGCTCCTTGGCCCAGCGGCCGTTGCCGTCCATCACGATGGCGACGTGGTTGGGCACCAGCTCACCGGGGATCTTCGGGGGCTGGGCGCCGCTGGGGTGCGGGGTCGGGGGGAGGTACTCCCGCTGCTTGCCCCCGCCGAAGAGCCGTCGCGCTGCCATGTGCTCACTTCTCCACGTATCTCATCGAGCGGATTCCCCGCTCCAGGTGCCACTGCAGATAGGCCGCGACCAGGCCGCTGCCCTCCCGCCAGTACCGCGGCTCGCAGGAATCGGCCGTCTGCCAGTCGCCCGACAGCAGCGCCCCGAGCAGTACCAGTGTCTCAGGGGAGGGTACGGCACATCCCGGCACTCGGCAGTCCGCGCAGAGGACGCCGCCCGCCGGGAGCGAGAAGAAACGGTTCGGCCCCTCCAACCCGCACTTGGCGCAGTCGGTGAAGCTCGCGCCGTACCCGTTCACCGCGAGCGAGCGCAGCAGGAAGGCGTCCAGCACCAGGTGCGACTCGTGCAGCCCGGCCGCGAGCGTGCGCAGACCTCCCACGAGCAGCAGGTACTGCTGGACGGCCGGCTCGCCCTCGTTCTCGGCGAAGCGCTCGGCCGTCTCCAGCATCGCCGTCCCGGCGGTGTACCGGCCGTAGTCGGTGACGATCGAACCGCCGTACGGCGCGATCGTCTCGACCTGGGTGCACAGCGGCAACCCGCGCCCGATCAGCTCACTCCCCCGGCTGAAGAACTGCACGTCCACGTGCGAGAACGGCTCCAGGCGGGCGCCGAACTTGGACTTGGTCTTGCGCACCCCGCGCGCCACCGCGCGCACCTTGCCGTGCTGGCGCGTCAGCAGGGTGATGATCCGGTCGGCCTCGCCGAGCTTCTGCGCCCGCAGCACCACGCCGTCGTCCCGGAACAGACTCATGCGCCCGCCTCGCTACGCCCGGCAGGGGCATTCGCCCACACGCACCTGTTCAATGACCCGCTCGTTCCGCTCGCTCCTGCGCCCCATTGTCGCCCACCCCGGCGCAGCCGTGTGCCCGCACCCAGGCCGTGGGGGAGGACCTGTGCGGTGCGGGTCACGGCGGGCCCGGAGGGGGGAGACGGGCCCGTTTGTGGGGGTCGGTGGTGGATCTTCGACGGCGTGGGTCTAGTACGGCGCCCGGGTGGCCGCCTCCAGCAGCGCCGAGACCCGGGTCTGGGGCAGGTCCAGGCAGCGCCCGACCGCGGCCAGCGCCTCCCGCTCCTGCGGCAGGTAGCGTCCGTCGGCGAGCGCGATCGCCGCGCCCTGGAGCAGCAGCCGCTCGCGGCCCTGGTGGGCCAGGTGCGGGGCGAGCGGTTCGAGCACCGCGTGCAGTTCCACGGCGAGACCGCCGGCCATCCCGCGGGCGTCGTAGAGTTCGCCGCCGAGTCCGGACAGGGCGGCCAGCGCGGCCAGCACCTGGGCCTCGCCGCAGTCCTCGAACCCGGCCTCGCGCACCGCCGTGCAGGCGGCCTCGCGGGCCGCGCGGTGGGCGGTGCCACCGGCCGCGAGCAGGGCCAGCGCGATCGTGTACTGGGCGTCCCGCAGCATGCCGCCGAGCCGGACGCAGGTGGGCTGTTCGAGGCTCTCGACCCCGTACCGGCCGTCGCAGCTGGTGCACTGCACACTGCCGATCACCGGTCCGAGCGGGAGCACCGGGGTGCCCAGCAGCCGCAGCCACCGCCGGCCGTGCTGGCGGCGGTAGTTGCGGTCCCCGCCGCAGCCCGGGCAGAAGAAGTCACCGAGGACGTCGGTGCGCCACCTCGGGCGAACACCCCACAAGCTGGTCACGGCGCCACTCCCCAGACATGGCAGGCGGCCTGCACAACTATGGGCAGGTCACGCGACCGGACACCGAGGCCGTCCCACCGACCCGGCTTTCCGGTGGATCGATGTTGCCACGCCCGGCGGCGGGTGTCAGTACCCCGAACGCCTTCCGGGGCGAAAAAATGTGGCCCAGGACACAGTCGCGGCGGGCGACGGCGAGGGCCGCCCCGCAGGACGGCCCTCCGTGCATGCCACTCGTACGAACTACGCGCGTTGCGCCCGGTTGACGGCGCTGATCATCGCCTTCAGGGACGCCAGCACGGTGTTGCTGTCGATGCCCACGCCCCACAGCACCTTTCCGTCCACGGCGCACTCGACGTACGCGGCGGCCTGGGCGTCGCCGCCCTCGCTCAGCGCGTGCTCGGAGTAGTCCAGGACGCGCACGTCCACGCCGATCCGGCCCAGCGCGTCGGCGAACGCGGAGACCGGGCCGTTGCCGACACCGGTCAGGGTGACCGGTACGCCGTCCACGACCGCGCCGGCGATCAGCGCGTCCCGGCCGTCCTCGGTGGTCAGGGTGCGCGAGCCGCTCAGCGTGATCCGGCCCCACGGGTTGTCCGTGGTCGGCAGGTACTCGTCCTCGAAGACCCGCCAGATCTCGGCCGGGGTGACCTCGCCGCCCTCGGCGTCGGTCTTGGCCTGGATGATCCGGGAGAACTCGATCTGCATGCGGCGCGGCAGGTCCAGCTTGTGGTCGTTCTTCAGGACGTAGGCGACGCCGCCCTTGCCGGACTGGCTGTTGACCCGGATGACCGCCTCGTAGGTGCGGCCGACGTCCTTCGGGTCGATCGGCAGGTACGGCACGCCCCAGGTGTGCTCGCCCACCGGCACGCCCGCCGCCTTCGCGTCCGCCTCCAGGGCGTCGAAGCCCTTCTTGATGGCGTCCTGGTGCGAGCCCGAGAAGGAGGTGTAGACCAGGTCCCCGGCGTACGGGTGGCGCGGGTGCACCTCCATCTGGTTGCAGTACTCGGCGGTGCGGCGCACCTCGTCGATGTCGGAGAAGTCGATCTGCGGGTCGACGCCCTGCGAGAACAGGTTCATGCCCAGGGTCACCAGGTCGACGTTGCCGGTCCGCTCGCCCTGGCCGAACAGGCAGCCCTCGATGCGGTCCGCGCCGGCCATGTAGGCCAGTTCGGCGGAGGCGACGGCGGTGCCGCGGTCGTTGTGCGGGTGCACCGACAGGCAGACGAACTCGCGGCGCGACAGGTTGCGCGACATCCACTCGAACTGGTCGGCCTGGACGTTCGGGGTGGTCCGCTCGATGGTGGCCGGCAGGTTCAGGATGATCTCGCGGCCCTCGCCCGGCTGCCAGACGTCCATGACCGCCTCGCAGACCTCCAGCGCGAAGTCCAGCTCGGTGTCGACGAAGATCTCCGGCGAGTACTGGTAGCCGAGGACGGTCCCGTCGCCGCCCGAGCCCAGCAGCTTCTCCGCGTACTCCATCACCAGTCGGGTGCCCTCGGTGGCGATCGCCTTGGTGGCCGCCATGTCGTTGCGGAACACCACCCGGCGGAACAGCGGCGCGGTCGCGTTGTACAGGTGGACGGTGGCGCGCGGCGCGCCGACCAGCGACTCGACGGTCTTCTCGATCAGTTCCTCGCGGGCCTGCGTCAGCACCGAGATGGTGACGTCCTCGGGGATCGCCCCCTCCTCGATCAGCGACCGCACGAAGGCGTGGTCGGTGGCCCCGGAGGACGGGAAGCCGACCTCGATCTCCTTGTAGCCCATCGCCACCAGCAGGTCGAACATCTTGCGCTTGCGGGCCGGCGACATCGGGTCGATCAGCGCCTGGTTGCCGTCCCGCAGGTCGGTGGACAGCCAGCGCGGCGCCTTGGTGATCACCTTGTCCGGCCAGGTGCGGTCGGGCAGGTCCACCGTGCCGAACGGCAGGTAGCGCCCGTGCCGCATGCCGGACGGCTGCTGGCGCACGCTCGCGGCGGTGATCGGGGTGGGGCGGTCGACGAAGGCCCGGCCGGCGGGGATGGGCGCGGCGGAGGTCTGCTCGGTCATGGAACGCTCTCGGCTTCCTGTGGGTGCGGGGCTGGTCGGGTCCTGTGAAAGGGGGGAAAACACCGACTGGCCGGCCTGCTGCCGCTCACGATCCGCCGTTGGACCGCCGGATGACGCGCACAGCTCGATCCCCGCGGCGAGGGAGCCGGCCCCAGTGGACTACAGGCCCTCGACGCGGCAGCTAAGAAGAAGCAGCCCGTTGCGCATGATGAACCCCAGCGTAACCGAGGCCCGCACGCCCCCGAAGTGATCCGGGCAACCTTCCCACTCCTTGAGACGGCGGCACCGGCGCCTCCACTTCCGCGCGCGCCGGTGACAATCGGTCATCGAAGCCTCACTCTGGGCCACATGACCGTCGCGCCGCCGCTGTGCACCATCGTTCCGCCGTACGTCCTGGACCGCCTCGCCGAGGCCGGTCACGAGCCCGCCGCCCGCTCCCTGCTCCTCGACGCCGCCCACCGCTCGACCCGCCACACCGCTCCCCCGACCGCCTCCGCCGACCACGGCGCCCCGGGCACCGCGGGCACCGCCGGGCTCAGCCGGGTGATCGCCGACACCGGCCACAGCCGGCGGCTGCCCGGACGGACCGTCCGCACCGAGGGCCAGGCCCCGGTGGCCGACCGGTCCGTCGACCACGCCTACGACGGCCTCGGCGCCACCTTCGCGCTGTACGCCGACGCCTTCGGGCGCCGCTCCGTCGACGGCCACGGGCTGCGGCTGGACGCGACGGTGCACTACGGGCGGGACTACGACAACGCGTTCTGGAACGGGAACCAGATGGTCTTCGGCGACGGCGACGGCGAGGTGTTCGGCGACTTCACCGCCTGCGTCGACGTCATCGGCCACGAACTCACCCACGGCGTCACCCAGTTCACCGCCGCCCTGGAGTACCGGGACCAGCCGGGGGCGCTCAACGAGTCGGTCTCCGACGTCTTCGGCTCGCTGGTCAAGCAGTACGCGCTGCGCCAGGGCGCGGCCGACGCGGACTGGCTGATCGGCGCCGGCCTGCTCGCCCCCGGCGTGCAGGGCGTCGCGCTGCGCTCGATGAAGGCGCCCGGCACCGCCTACGACGACCCGCGCCTCGGCAAGGACCCGCAGCCCGCGCACATGCGGGACTACGTGCGGACCGGCGAGGACAACGGCGGCGTGCACATCAACTCCGGCATCCCCAACCACGCGTTCTACCTGCTGGCCACCGCGCTCGGCGGCTCGGCCTGGGAGTGCGCCGGACGGATCTGGTACGACGCGCTGACCGGCCGCCGGCTGCCCGCCGACGCCGACTTCACCGCCTTCTCCCGGGCCACCGTGGCCGCCGCCAAGGCCCGCTACCCCGACCGGAGTCCGATCGCCGACACCGTGACGGCCGCGTGGGCCCAGGTGGGCGTGAGCCCCGGCTGACGGTCACCCGGGGGCCGGGGAGGCGGCACCCGGGACAGGTTGGGACCGGGTTGAGCCGGGCTCGAGGTCACGGTCCGGGAAAAGCCCGGCAAAGACCCATCCCTACGTAGCACCATGGACACCATGCGTATCCAGGTGACCCGGACCGGCGGCCTCGCGGGAATCGTCCGCCGCGCGGAGCTCGACACCACCGACCGTACGGACGCCCCGCACGTCCACGCGCTCGCCCGCGAGGCCGTCGCGGGCGGGCTGCGGGCTCCGTCGTACGGGGTGCCGGACGGCTTCCACTACGAGATCACCGTCGACGGCCGGACGGTCCACTGCGCCGACCCGAAGCTCACCGACTCGCAGCGCGAGCTGGTGTCGCTGGTGCTGCGCGAGGGCGCGTAGGAAAGACACTCCCGGGCACCCGCCCCCGCGCGGCACTCGTCACCGCGGCCGGTCAGAAGCCCAGCTTGCGCAGTTGCTTAGGGTCGCGCTGCCAGTCCTTGGCCACCTTGACGTGCAGGTCGAGGAAGACCGGCGTGCCGAGCAGCGCCTCGATGTGCTTGCGGGCCGTCGTGCCGACGTGCTTGAGCCGCGCGCCCTTGGCGCCGATGACGATCGCCTTCTGGCTCTGCCGCTCGATGTAGACGTTCGCGTGGATGTCCAGCAGCGGACGGTCCGCCGGGCGGCCCTCGCGCGGCAGCATCTCCTCGACCACGACGGCCAGCGAGTGCGGCAGCTCGTCCCGCACTCCCTCCAGGGCGGCCTCGCGGATCAGCTCGGCGACCATGATCTGCTCGGGCTCGTCGGTGAGGTCGCCGTCCGGGTACAGCGGCATGCCCTCCGGCAGCAGCTTGGTGATCAGGTCGGCGACCAGCTCCACCTGCTTGTCGCCCACGGCCGAGACCGGGATGATCTCGGCCCACTCGATGCCCAGCTCCTCGCCGAGCTGGTGGACGGCGATCAGCTGCTCGGCCAGCCGCTTGGAGTCCACCAGGTCGGTCTTGGTGACGATGGCGACCTTGGGGGTCTTCTTGATCTCGGCGAGTTCCTTGGCGATGAACTTGTCGCCGGGGCCGAGCTTCTGGTCGGCGGGCAGGCAGAAGCCGATCACGTCGACCTCGGCCCAGGTGGAGCGGACCAGGTCGTTGAGGCGCTCGCCGAGCAGGGTGCGGGGCTTGTGCAGGCCGGGGGTGTCCACCAGGACGAGCTGGGCGTCGGGGCGGTGGACGATGCCGCGCACGGTGTGCCGGGTGGTCTGCGGGCGGTCGGAGGTGATCGCGACCTTCGTCCCCACCAGGGCGTTGGTCAGGGTCGACTTGCCCGCGTTGGGCCGGCCGACGAAGCACGCGAATCCGGATCGGTACGGGGAGGAAGGGGCATTCATGGGCTCCATTCTCCCTGATCACCGGGAGCCGGCCGACCCGGCCGCGCGGTCAGCCCCTGGAACCGTCGCCGCGCGAGGTCAGCGCGGCGACGATCAGCAGTAGGAGGAAGGCCAGCGAGCCCCCGAGCCACCAGGGCGAGCCGGTCTCCTGCCACTTGCCCATCCCCATCACGAACAGCAGCAGCCCGGCGAAGAACGCCACCGTGCCCATGTCCCCAGCCCCCTCACCGATTCCCCTTCGGTGAGATTATCCGCTGAGAGCAGGAACGTTCCGCCGGGCCACCAGTGCGTCGGGAGCGCCCGGAAAGGCCCCTCAGGAGGCCTTGACCGCCACCCGGAGCGCCCCGTCCGGGCCGGCCAGCAGCAGCGGCGTCCCCGCCCCGCCGAGGTCCCGCACGGCCGCCAGATCGGCCTCGGCCGGCTGCTCCGCCTCGCTCACCACGGCCGCCGCCTCCAGCGACTTCGCCCCGCTGGCCACCGCCATGGCGACGGCCGTCTGGAGCGCGCTCAGCCGCAGCGACTCCAGCGCGACCGTCCCGGCCACGTACGTCCGGCCGGTCTCGTCACGCACCGCGGCCCCCTCGGGGACGCCGTTGCGGGCGCGGGCCGAGCGGGCCAGGGTGATGATCTTCTTGTCTTCGGGGTCGAGTTCGACGATGTCACTCATGCGCCGAGCATAGGCCTGCGCGGTGCGGAGCTCAGTGGCCGACCGGGTGGGTCGGCCCGGGGTTCGGTTTGAGGACCTTGACGAAGGTCTTCGGACCGGACGGCATCGGCGTCTCCCGCTCGATGCGCCCGCGCCAGAACGGGTTGTCGTGCGGCAGGTGGCCGCTCACCCGGCCGTACATCCCGAACGTCGTCAGGACGACCCCGAACACGAACGCGAAGATCACGTTCGACATCCGGAAGTTGAGGATGTTGGCGTCCGGCCGGCCGAGCACCGCCAGCCCGTAGAACCCGGACAGGACGAACAGCACGCCGACCAGCATGTTGAGGTTCGACGCGAAGTTCCCGCCGATCACCGCCCCCGCCACCAGGATCGCGCCCACCACGATGGACAGGACGCTCAGCGCCCCGTCGGTCGACAGCCCGGCGATCCGCTCACCGTGCGTCGCGAGGAACCCCGGGTGGTCGGCCAGGCCGAGGAACCCGAACACGATCAGGAAGACCCCCCCGAGCCCCGCCCCGATCCGCCACACGGTGACGAGCTTCGAGTCGACGGGCAGTTCGTCTTGCAGCTTCATGGCGACCTCCACCCGGGCGCGACCCCGGCCTAGCTGTAGGGATGGCTGCCCTGCATGTGCGGGGTCTCGTGCATGTAGAGCGAGCCGCACTGTTGGCAGCAGCGCAGCCCGGTGCCCCACTCCTGCTCCGGCCGGGTCTCGGCGTCGTCGGGCATCGTGCGCCCGCACAGCGCCGTCGCGAGGTCGCCGTCCCGCACTACATGCCAGACCTTGACCCCGCCGGCGGTCCCCTGGGGGCCGTACTCCGCGCGAAGTTTGTGCGTCATGCCCTCCATGGTCGCTCCGCCGCCGCGCGGCCGCTACTCGCGGCTACTCGCCCGGGTCGTCGGAGGGGACCTCGGCCCGGCGGACGGGGGTGGCGACCATGGAGCCGATGCGGTTGCGGCGGCCGGCGGAGGACTCGGCGGTGAGCAGGATGCCGGTCAGGCCGGTGTCGGCGGGTTCGGGCAGCGGGATCTCGCAGGCCGAGCCGGGGATCGGGACGCGGCCGAGGTGCTTGGCGAGCAGGCCGCCGACGGTCTCGACGTCCTCGTCCTCCAGCTCGATGCCGAACAGGTCACCGAGGTCCTCGACCAGCAGGCGGGCGGTGATCCGGTAGGAGCCGTCGCCGAGGTCCTCCACGGGCGCGATCTCCCGGTCGTACTCGTCGGTGATCTCGCCGACGATCTCCTCCAGGACGTCCTCGATGGTCACCAGGCCGGCCGTGCCGCCGTACTCGTCGATCACGATCGCCACGTGCGAGCGGCGCTGCTGCATCTCGCGCAGCAGGTCGCCGGCCGGCTTGGAGTCCGGGACGAAGACGGCCGGGCGCATCACCGCCCCGACCTCCTCCGACTCGGCCTCCCGGTTGATGTGGGTGCGCCGGACGAGGTCCTTGAGGTAGACGATGCCGACGACGTCGTCCTCGTTGTCGCCGACCACCGGGATGCGCGAGAAGCCCGAGCGCAACGCCAGCGTCAGCGCCTGCCGGACGGTCTTGTGCCGCTCGATCATCACCAGGTCGGTGCGCGGCACCATGACCTCGCGGACGATGGTGTCGCCCAGTTCGAAGACCGAGTGCACCATGCGGCGCTCCTCGTCCTCGATCAGGTCGTCCTTCTCGGCGAGGTCGACGAGGGCGCGCAGCTCCGCCTCGGAGGCGAACGGCCCCTCGCGGTAGCCCTTGCCCGGGGTCAGCGCGTTGCCGAGCAGGATCAGCAGCCGCGGGATCGGGCCGAGCACGGCGGCCAGCGGCAGCAGCACGAAGGAGGCCGCGGTCGCCGTGGTCAGCGGGTGCTGGCGCCCGATCGTGCGCGGCGAGACGCCCACCGCGACGAACGACACCAGCACCATCACGCCGAACGCGAGCAGCACGGCCTGCCAGGTCGGGGCCACGTTGCGCACGCACACCACGGTGACCAGGACGGCCGCCGCCATCTCGCTGGCCACCCGGATCAGGGTGGCCAGGTTGAGGTAGCGGATCGGGTCGGAGGCGACGGTCAGCAGCCGGGCCGAGCCGCGCCGCCCGGAGCGGACGGCCTCCTCGGCCCGGAACCGGGAGACCCGGGAGATGCCCGCCTCGGCGCACGCGGCCAGCCAGCCGAGCACGACGAGCAGCACGGCACCGAGGATGAAGCTCGTACTCTCACCACTCACAGGGGTTCGGGCTCCGCGCTCAGTGGGTGGTGGGGGCCGGCGAGATGCCGCCGAGCCCGCGGCCGGCCCGCCAGTCGTCGAGGATCCGCTTCTGGAGGGCGAACATCTCCTCCTCCTCCTCCGGCTCCTCGTGGTCGTAGCCGAGCACGTGCAGCACGCCGTGGACGGTGAGCAGTTGGAGCTCCTCGTCCATCGAGTGCTTGGACGGGGCCGCCTTGCCCTGCTGCTCGGCGACCTCGGGGCAGAGCACGATGTCGCCGAGCAGGCCCTGCGGCAGCTCGTCGCCCTCCTTGCCGGGGCGCAGCTCGTCCATGGGGAAGGACATCACGTCGGTGGGCCCGGGGAGGTCCATCCACTGGATGTGCAGCTCCTCCATCGCCGCGCCGTCCACCAGGATCACGGACAGTTCGGACTGCGGGTGGATCCGCATCTTCTCCAGGGCGAAGCGGGCGACGTCGAGGATGGCTTCCTCGTCGGCGTCCCAACCGGACTCGTTGGCGATGTCGATCGACATGACGGGCTGTTCGCTCAGCTTTCGGTGCGATGGGACTGTCGGGGTGCGCGGGGCGCCGTGGCCTTGCTCGCCGGGCGCCGCTGGGCGGGCTTGCGGGCGGCCGGGGCGTTGTCCTCGGCCTCCTGCCGGGCGTCCCAGCGTTCGTACGCGTCCACGATCCGGCCGACCAGCTTGTGGCGGACCACGTCGGTGCTGGTGAGGACGGAGAAGTGGATGTCGGGCACGTCGGCCAGGATCTCCTGGACGACCTTGAGACCGCTGCGGGTGCCGCCCGGGAGGTCGATCTGGCTGGTGTCGCCGGTGACCACCACCCGGGAGTTGAAACCGAGGCGGGTGAGGAACATCTTCATCTGCTCGGGCGAGGTGTTCTGGGCCTCGTCGAGGATGATGAAGGCGTCGTTGAGGGTCCGGCCGCGCATGTAGGCGAGCGGGGCGACCTCGATGGTGCCGGCCGCCATCAGGCGCGGGATGGAGTCGGGGTCCATCATGTCGTGCAGCGCGTCGTACAGCGGGCGCAGGTACGGGTCGATCTTCTCGTAGAGGGTGCCGGGCAGGAAGCCCAGCCGCTCCCCCGCCTCGACGGCCGGGCGGGTCAGGATGATCCGGTTGACCTCCTTGGCCTGCAGGGCCTGGACGGCCTTGGCCATCGCGAGGTAGGTCTTGCCGGTGCCGGCCGGGCCGAGGCCGAAGACGATCGTGTGCTTGTCGATCGCGTCGACGTAGCGCTGCTGGTTGAGGGTCTTGGGGCGGATCGTGCGGCCGCGGTTGGACAGGATGTTCGCGGTGAACACCTGGGACGGCGCCGGGCTGTCCGGGTCCTCCTCCTGGCTGCGGAGCATGGCGATGGAACGCTCCACGGAGTCCTCCGTGAGGGGCTGGCCGGTGCGCAGCACCAGCATCATCTCGTTGAAGAGCTTCTGCACGAGGTCGACCTCGGCGGGCTCCCCGGTGGCGGTCACCTCGTTGCCACGCACGTGGATGTCGGCGGCGGGGAAGCCCTGCTCGATCACGCGCAGCAGCGAGTCCGCCGTGCCGAGCAGGGTGACCATCGGGTGCTTCTCGGGGATGACGATCCGGGCGCTGACGCGGCCGCCGTCGGCCGGTTCGGGGCGCGACTGACCATTCGTACGGGTCTGCGATGTGTCACTCATAGGTCGGCGCTGGGGCCTGCCTCATCCCATCCGTGGTGTCGTGTGCCGCTCGGTGTCTCCGGGGCACCAGGGTACGCCGCGAGCGTGATCGCCGCGGCGGGCGGCAGGGCCGCACCCGACGATGCTGCGGCAGATCGGGGGACGGCGCGAGCCCTTTTCGGCGCGCCCGGCGTCACCGCGCGTGCCGCGAGCGCTCAGGGCAGCCGCCGCGGCGGGACCGGTACCCGGGCGAGGTCGGCGGCGAGCACCAGTTCGCCGTCGAAGTGCTTGCGGGCGTCGGCCAGGTGCTGGCCGAGGTCGGGGTAGCGCTGGGAGAAGTGGGTCAGCACGAGGGTGCGCACGCCGGCCTCGGCAGCGGCCTTGGCGGCCTGCCCGGCGGTGAGGTGGCCGTGGTCCTCGGCGAGGTGGGCGTCGGCGTCGGTGAAGGTGGACTCGACGACGAGCAGGTCGGCGCCCTCGGCCAGTTCGTGGACGCCGTCGCAGAGCCGGGTGTCCATCACGAACGCGAACCTCTGGCCCGGCCTCGGCTCGCTGACCTCGTCCAGGGTGACCGTCCGGCCGTCGGCCTCGATCGCGCCGTCGTGCTGCAGCCGGCCGACCGCCGGGCCCCGGAGGCCGAGGGCGGCGAGCCGTTCGGGCACCAGGCGGCGGCCGTCCGGCTCGGACAGCCGGTAGCCGAAGGACTCCACCGGGTGCGAGAGGCGCACCGCGTCCAGGGCGAAGCGGGCGCCGGGCGCGGGCAGCGGGCCGGGCTCGTCGATCGGGCGCGGGCGCAGCACCGCCGTCTCGTGGTAGGCGGTGGCGTGCCGCAGCCGCTCGAAGTAGACCTCGCCGGAGGCGGGGAAGTAGACGTCGACCGGGTGCGGGACGCGGTCCAGGTTGATCCGCTGGATCACCCCGGCGAGGCCCAGGCAGTGGTCGCCGTGGAAGTGGGTCACGGCGATCCGGGTGATCTGGGTGGCCGAGACCCCGGCGTGCAGCATCTGCCGCTGGGTGCCCTCGCCGGGGTCGAACAGCACTCCCTCGCCGTCCCAGCGCAGGAGGTAGCCGTTGTGGTTGCGGTGCCGGGTGGGCACCTGGCTGGCGGTGCCGAGGACGACGAGTTCGCGCTGCGACACGTAGGTCAGACCATGCTCTCGGTCATCGGCTTGCCGCCGAGCACGTGGACGTGCGCGTGGAAGACGGTCTGCCCGGCGCCGGTGCCGGTGTTGAAGATCAGCCGGTAGTCCTCGACGCCCTCGTCCCGGGCCACCAGGCCCGCCTCGGCGAGGAGTTCGCCGGCGATCTCCGGCTCGGCGGCGGCCAGCTCGGCGGCGTTCGGGTAGTGGACGTGCGGGATGACGAGGACGTGCACCGGCGCCTTCGGGGCGATGTCGCGGAAGGCGAGGACGCGCTCGGTCCTGCGCACCACCGTGGCCGGGATGTCGCCCGCCACGATCTTGCAGAACAGGCAGTCGGGCTGCGGCTCGCCGGCCATCGGCTTCTCCTCGGTCTCGCGTTCGGGGTCGTGCTTCGTGTGCTCTGGGGCCGTACGGCCGCAGCCTAGCCGAGCCGCCCGGTGGCCTGCTCGTACTCCCGCAGGTGCTTCCAGCGCACGATCCGCACGCCGACGATGTCGCCCTCGCCCTCGAACTCCTCGCTGAGCCAGCTGACCAGCAGGACGACGAAGCCGAGCAGCCAACGCCGGGTCAGGCGCCAGGTGTTGGGGTGCATGACGCGCTTGCGGCGGATCACCCGCAGCGCCATGACGCCCTTGCCGACGCTGAAGCCGGTGAGGCGGGTGAGCAGCACCTGGTTGACGAACGACAGGACGAGGCCGGTGGCCAGCAGGCCCACGATCCACGGCACGCCGGCGGCCGCGCCGTGCTTGCCGGCGTGACCCGCCTTGTTCGCGACGGCGAAGGCCGGGCCGACGGCGACCAGGAAGTCGATCAGGATGGCCGGAAAGCGCCGGTAGTTGCTGGTCTCCGGCGGCGTGGGCGCCGCGGTGGCGGCCTCGGACCCCTGCCCGTGGGCCGCGTACGGCTGGGCGGCCTGCGGCTGCGCGGGGTACGGCTGTCGGGCCGGCTGCCCGTGCGGCGGGTACGGGTTCTGCCCGTACTGCTGCTGGGGCTGAGGCTGGTACTGCTGGGGCGGGTACTGCTGCTGCGGCGGGTACTGCTGCTGCGGCTGCTGCCCGTACGGATTCGGCGGGTACCCCTGCGCCGGGTACGCCTGCTGCGGCGGCTGCGGCTGCGCGTAAGGGTTCTGGCCGTACTGCTGCGGTGGTGGATAGCCCTGTGCCATGTGCTCCCCCGTAGAGCTGTCGAGCAAGATCAGCCCCGCATCCTACCCACCGTCCGGAGCGGGACGTCGGGCCGCCCGACGTCCCGCTCCGGACCGGCCCCTACGTCCAAGGCAGCGGCGGCGCCGTCCGGGCCGGCGTCTCGGCGAGCGCGGCCAGGGCGATGCGCACGCCGGCGGCCAGCTGCGGGTCCTCGCCCGCGGCCCACTCGTGCGGCGCGATCGGCACCTCGACGTCCGGGTCGACGCCGTGGTTCTCCACGCCCCAGCCGTAGTTCTCCAGCCAGAACGAGTACTTGGGCTGGGTGACCAGGGTGCCGTCGACCAGGTGGTAGCGGCTGTCGATGCCGATCACCCCGCCCCACGTCCGGGTGCCGACCACCGGCCCGATCCCGAGCGCCTGGATCGCGGCGTTGACGATGTCGCCGTCCGAGCCGGAGTACTCGTTGGCGAGCGCGACGACCGGCCCGCGCGGGGCGTCCCCGGGGTAGGGCTGCGAGCTGGTGATGTCCCGGGCGACGTTCCAGCCGACGATCCGGCGGGCCAGCTTCTCGATCACGAGCTGGGAGGTGTGGCCGCCCCGGTTCTCCCGGATGTCGACGATCACGCCCTCCTTGGCCATCTCGGAGCGCAGGTCGCGGTGGAGCTGGGCCCAGCCGGCGCTCTGCATGTCCGGGATGTGCAGGTAGCCGAGCCGCCCGCCGGACAGCTCGCGGGTCTCGGCCCGGCGCCCGGCCACCCAGTCGTGGTAGCGCAGCGGTTCCTCGTCGGCGAGCGGGACGACCACCGGGTGGCGCTGGTCGGTGCCGTCCTTGCCGGCCACGGTGAGCTCGACGGGCTGCCCGGCGGTGCCGGCCAGCAGCGGCGCCGGGCCGGTGACCGGGTCCACCGGGCGGCCGTTGACGGCGAGGACGGCGTCGCCGGGGCGGATCGCGGCGCCGGGCGCGGCGAGCGGCGAGCGGGCCCGGGGGTCGGAGGACTCGCCGGGCAGGATCCGGGCGATCCGCCAGAGGTCCCCGTCCTTGACCAGGTCGGCGCCGAGCAGGCCCTGGCGCCGCGCGGCCTCGGTGTGCAGGCCGTAGGGCATGACGTAGGCGTGCGAGGTGGCGAGCTCGCCGTGCACCTCCCAGAGCAGGTCGATCAGGTCGTCGTGCGAGCCGACCCGCTCGACCAGGGGGCGGTAGCGCTCCAGGACGCCGTCCCAGTCGACCCCGGAGAGGTCCGGGCGCCAGAAGTTGTCGCGCATCAGCCGGCCGTTCTCGGCGTACATCTGGCGCCACTCGGCGGCCGGGTCGACCGTCACCCGCAGCCGGGCGAGGTCGACGGCCGTCTCGTCGTCGTCGCCCGCCTTGTGGTCGGCCGGGAGGATCCGCAACTCGCCCTCGTCCACGACCGCCAGCCGGGCGCCGTCCCCGCTGACCGCGAACCAGTCGAGGCCGTGCACGAGTTGCTCGGCCCGGCGCTTCTTCAGGTCGAAGCGCTCCAGCGTGGCCCGGGGCCGCTCGTCCTCCAGCGAGGCAGCCTCGTCGCCGAGTTCGCCCAGGAGCGGCAGGCGCGTCCACAGCACGCCGTCCTTGCCCGCCTTGAGCGTGCCGAAGCGGCCGCCCTCCACCGGGAAGGGCACGATCCGGTCGGCGATGCCGTCCAGGTCGACCCTGGTCACCGGCGGGGCGTCGGCGGCGCCCTCCTCGCCGTCGCCCTTCTTGCCGCGCGTCTCCTCGTCCTCCCCGCCGAGGGGGCGCCCGGCCCGCTGCGGGCCGAACGGGGACGGCGTGTCGGCGGCCAGCGTGATCAGGTACGGGCGGCAGCCGTTGGGGAACGACAGGTCGAAGACGTGCGAGTCGTACACCGGGTCGAAGTTGCGCACCGACAGGAAGGCCAGGTAGCGGCCGTCCGCGGTGAAGGCCGGCGCGGTGTCGACGAAGCGCTGCTGGGTGGCCTCGCCGACCGTCCGGGTGGCCAGGTTCGCCAGCACGATCTGGCGCAGCGACCACGGCCCGGCGCCCGGCACCGGGCGCGACCAGGCCAGCCAGGCCGAGTCCGGGCTGAACACCAGGCCGCTGACCTCGCCGTCGGTGCTGCGGGCCAGCTCGTGCACGGCGCCGTCGGCGAGCGTCACCAGCAGCACCCGGCCGTCGTGCACGCCGAGCGCCGCCTGCTTGCCGTCCGGGGAGACCACCAGCGAGTTGACCCGGCCGAGCTGCCCGGCGGCCAGCCGGCGGCGCTCGGCGCCGTGCACGGCGGGGGCGAACTCCAGGCCGTCCTCGCCGTCGGCGTCCGACACCCACAGCACGCCCTGCGCGCCGTCCTCGCCGGGCACCACGCGGGCCAGCCGGCCGCGCACGCCCGGCGTCTCGTCCAGCACCCGGGCCGGGCCCTCGCGGTGGGTCAGCCAGTGCACGCTCCCGCGCACCACGACGGCGCTGGCCCGGCCGGTGCGGTCCGGGGCGACGGTCTCCAGCCAGTGCGCGGCGTGCACCGGGCGCGGGCGGCGGCCGGTGCGCGGCCCGGCCAGCCGCACGTCCAGACGGCGCGGCTCGGTGCCCTCGGCCAGGTCCGCCAGGAGCCACAGGTCACCGGCCCGGTGCCAGACCACCCGGGTGCCGTCGGTGGCGGCGTTGCGGGCGTAGAAGCCGTCCGGGGAGGTGGTGTGGCGGCGCAGGCCGGTGCCGTCCGGGAGGCTGGAGTAGAGCTCGCCGACGCCCTCGTGATCGGACAGGAACGCGATCCGCGACCCGTCCGCGCCGGCCACCCACAGCGGCGAGGAGAGCTGCCCGTCGAGGTCCTCGTGGATCCGGACGAACTCGTCCCGGCCGATCCACAACTTGCCCGCCCGGCCGCCCCGGTAGCGCTTCCACCAGGCCGGCTCGCGGTTGTTGACGGTGCCCAGCAGCAACCGGTCGCCGTCCGGCTCGAAGGCCAGCCCGCCGACCGGCCCGTACGGCAGCCGCGCCGGCTCGCCGCCGTCCAGCGGCACCGCGTACGCCCAGGTGCGGCGCAGGGTGGCCTGACCGGCGGTGGTGGTGGCGATCGGCCGGCCGTCGGCGGTCCAGCCCTGGAGCTGGGTCTGACCGCTGCCCCAGTGGGTCAGGCGCCGCGACGGGCCGCCGTCCACCGGCACGACGTGCACCTCGGGCGCGCCGTCCCGGGCGGAGGTGTAGGCGATGTGCCGCCCGTCCGGGGAGAACCGCGGGTGGTGGACGGGCAGGTGATCGGCCGTCAGCCGCCAGGCCCGGCCACCGTCCAGCGGGGCGAGCCAGACGTCGTTCTCGGCGACGAAGGTGACCAGGTCACCGTGCAGGTGCGGGTGGCGCAGATACGCGCCGGCGGGGGTGCTGAGTGGTTCCGTCACGCGGCCAGCGTAGGCAGGTGTGCGCACGGGACGGGCCGCTTTTCGCCGACTCCACCCGGGTGAGAGCCGAGCGGGCTCCGGGCCGGGACCGGGCGGGGAGCGGTCAGGCCCAGCGCCCCGTGCGCCCGAGCAGCAGCGCCCCGGCGGCCACGCCGGCCGTCGAGGTGCGCAGCACCGACGGGCCGAGCCGGTGCGGCTTCGCGCCCGCCTCGGCGAAGGCGGCCAGCTCCTCGGGGGACACGCCGCCCTCGGGGCCGACCACCAGGACGACGTCCCCGGCGGCCGGCAGCGCGGCGGTGGCCAGCGGCTCGGAGCCCTCCTCGTGCAGCACCGCGGCGAACGCGGCGCCGGCCAGCACGGGGGCCAGCTGGCGGGTCGTCATCGGCTCCCGCACCTCGGGGAAGCGCAGCCGGCGGGACTGCTTGCCCGCCTCCCGGGCGGTGGCGCGCCACTTGGCGAGCGCCTTGGCGCCGCGCTCGCCCTTCCACTGGGTGATGCAGCGCGAGGCGGCCCACGGGATCACGACGTCCACACCGACCTCGGTCATGGTCTCCACGGCCAGCTCGCCGCGGTCGCCCTTGGGCAGCGCCTGGACGACGACGATCCGCGGCGCCGGCTCCGGCTCGCGGCGCACGGCGGCCACCGTCACGTCGATCGCGTCCTTGCCGAGCACCTCGGCGACCGTCCCGTCCACGCCGAGCCCGAGCCCGTCGGCCAGGGTGATCGCCTCACCGGCCGTCAGCCGCTTCACCGCCGCCGCGTGGCGCCCCTCCGGCCCGTCCAGCCGCACCACGGCCCCGGGCGCGGCGGCGGCGAGCCGCCCGGTCTCGACGACGAACACGGGGGCGGTCATGGAGGTGGACCTTTCGGGGTGGAGGGGCCTGCGGCCCGAGGGGGGAGACGCGAAAGGGGTGCCGGGGCGAGGAACCCCGGCACCCCTCCGCAGGCGACTAGCGGCCGTTGAACGCGTCCTTCAGACGCGAGAACAGGCCCTGCTGGCCCGGCGCGAACTGGCCGGACGGACGTTCCTCGCCGCGCAGCACCGCGAGGCGGCGCAGCAGCTCCTCCTGCTCGGCGTCGAGCTTGGTGGGCGTCTGCACCTCGACGTGCACTATCAGGTCGCCCCGGCCGCCCCCGCGCAGGTGGGTGATGCCGCGGCCGTGCAGCGGGATCGACTGGCCGGACTGGGTGCCGGGCCGGATGTCGACCTCCTCCAGCCCGTCCAGGGTCTGCAGCGGCACCTGGGTGCCGAGCGAGGCCGCCGTCATCGGGATGGTGACGGTGCAGTGCAGGTCGTCCCCGCGCCGCTGGAAGACGGTGTGCGAGGTCTCGGCGATCTCGACGTACAGGTCGCCGGCCGGGCCGCCGCCAGGGCCGACCTCGCCCTCGCCGGCCAGCTGGATCCGGGTGCCGTTGTCGACACCGGCCGGGATCTTGACGGTCAGCGTGCGGCGGGCGCGGACCCGGCCGTCGCCGGCGCACTCCGGGCACGGGGTCGGCACGACAGTGCCGAAGCCCTGGCACTGCGGGCAGGGGCGGGAGGTCATGACCTGGCCCAGGAAGGACCGGGTGACCTGGGAGACCTCGCCCTTGCCGCGGCACATGTCACAGGTCTGCGCGGAGGTGCCGGGCGCGGCGCCCTCCCCGCTGCAGGTGGTGCAGGTGACGGCCGTGTCGACCTGGAGCTCCTTGGTGGTGCCGAACGCGGCCTCCTCCAGGGTGATCTCCAGCCGGATCATGGCGTCCTGCCCGCGGCGGGTGCGCGAGCGCGGGCCGCGCTGGCCGGCCGCGGCGCCGAAGAAGGCGTCCATGATGTCGGAGAAGCCGAATCCGGCCGCGCCGGCGCCGAAGCCGCCCGCGCCACCGCCGCCGCCCGGCGACAGCGGGTCGCCGCCGAGGTCGTACACCTGCCGCTTCTGCGGGTCGGAGAGCACCTCGTAGGCGGCGTTGATCTCCTTGAACCGCTCCTGCGTCTTCGGGTCCGGGTTGACGTCCGGGTGCAGTTCGCGTGCCAGGCGCCGGAACGCCTTCTTGATCTCGTCCTGCCCCGCATCCCGTCGGACGCCGAGTACCGCGTAGTAGTCCGTGGCCACCTAATGCTCCGCTTGTTCCGCCTGTAGTAGTGCTGGGACCGGGCACCACCGCTGGTCTCGCCCAGCGGTGGCTGTTCGCTACGACTCGGCCAGGATCTGGCCCACGTACCGCGCCACCGCCCGCACCGCCCCCATTGTGCCCGGATAGTCCATCCGGGTCGGACCGATCACACCCAGTTTGGCCACGCTCTCGTCGCCCGAACCGTAACCGACCGACACCACCGAGGTGGAATTCAGCCCCTCGTAGGCGTTCTCCCGGCCGATCCGGACCGTCATCGCCGCGTCCGCGGTCTCACCCAGGAGGCGGAGCAGGACGACCTGCTCCTCCAGGGCCTCCAGGACCGGCTGGATGGTGAGCGGGAAGTCGTGGCCGAAGCGGGTCAGGTTGGCCGTGCCGGCCAGCATGATCCGCTCCTCGTTCTGCTCGGCGAGCGCCTCGAACAGCGTCGCCAGGACCGTGGTGACGGTCGGCCGGTCGACCTGCTCGAACATCGCGGGCAGTTCCTCCAGCGCCGCCGGGACGTCCGGCAGGCGCTGGCCCGCGGCCCGCGCGTTGATCCGGGCCCGCAGGTCCGCCAGGACGCTCTCGCCGACGGTCCCCGGACAGTCCACCGTCCGCTGCTCGACCCGGCCGGTGTTGGTGATCAGGACCAGCATCACCTTGGCCGGGGCGAGCGCGACCAGTTCGATGTGCCGCACGGTCGAGCGGCTCAGCGAGGGGTACTGGACGACGGCGACCTGCCGGGTGAGCTGGGCGAGCAGCCGCACGGTGCGCGCGACGGTGTCGTCCAGGTCGACCGCGCCCTCCAGGAAGTGCCGGATCGCGCGCCGCTCGGGCGCGCTCATCGGCTTGACCTCGGCGAGCCGGTCGACGAACAGCCGGTACCCCTTGTCGGTGGGGATGCGCCCGGCGCTGGTGTGCGGCTGGTGGATGTACCCCTCCTCCTCCAGCGCCGCCATGTCGTTGCGGACGGTGGCCGGGGAGACCCCGAGGTTGTGCCGCTCCACCAGGGCCTTCGAGCCGACCGGCTCCTCGGTGCCCACGTAGTCCTGGACGATCGCGCGCAGCACGGCCAGCTTGCGGTCGTCCAGCTGGCGGACCTCACCGGCCATGGGGCACGCACCTCCGTCTTCGCACGTTGTCCGTTGTGACGCATCGAGCTGATGCGGGCCCGGCGGGCCCGGCTTTGGCACTCTGAGCGCGCGAGTGCCAGAACCCTACCTGCCAGTGTACGGCCCGGGTCCGACGGCAGGAACGGCACAGCGGGGGTGATCCTGCCCGCAGTTCCCGGCGCGGGGGTGGTGCCCCGCGGCCGTCCGGGTGGCAGCATCGATAGCGGACGGCGAACGGAGGAGCAAGCGATGTCGAGCTCGGCCCAGCACACCCGATTCGCGCCCGACCGCGGCCTGACCGGCCGGATGGTCGGCACCATGTTCGTGATCGGGCTGTTGTACGTCGGTTTCACCGGCCTGCTGATCGTGCTGCTGCGCGGCGCCTGGCCCCTGATCGTGCTGATCTCCGGCGGGCTGTTCGTGGCCCAGTTCTGGTTCAGCGACAAGATCACCGAACGGGCGATGGGCGCCCGCCCGGTGTCCCCCGAGGAGTACCCGCAACTGCACGGCACCGTCGACCGGCTCTGCGCGCTCGCCGACATGCCCAAGCCCAGGGTGGCGGTCGCCGACAGCGACATGCCGAACGCCTTCGCCACCGGGCGCAACCCGCAGAACGCCGTCGTGTGCGTCACCACCGGCCTGCTGCGCCGGCTGGAGCCCGAGGAACTGGAGGGCGTCCTCGCGCACGAGCTCTCCCACGTCGCCCACCGGGACGTCGCCGTGATGACGATCGCCGGCTTCCTCGGC
Source organism: Streptomyces sp. SP17BM10 (assembly GCF_036322405.1). Lineage (NCBI taxonomy): Bacteria > Bacillati > Actinomycetota > Actinomycetes > Kitasatosporales > Streptomycetaceae > Streptomyces > Streptomyces sp. SP17BM10. The sequence goes on from NZ_JAQYXB010000669.1 coordinate 245,240, forward strand.
GTCCTCGCCGGGGCGATGACCAGGATCGCCGTGTACGGCGGGTTCATGGGCGGCGGACGCAACAACAACGACCAGAACGCGGCCATCGTCGCGCTGATCATCCCGCTGGTGGCGATGGTCGTCTACGCGATCAGCTTCCTGCTCACCCGGCTGCTGTCGCGCTACCGCGAGCTCGCCGCCGACCGCGCCGCCGCCCAGCTCACCGGCCGGCCCAGCGCGCTCGCCTCGGCGCTCACCAAGGTCACCGGGCAGATCGCCGCGATCCCGTCCAAGGACCTGCGCCAGGCCCAGCCCTACAACGCCTTCTACTTCGCCCCGGCGCTGAACGCCAAGGAGACGGCCTCCCAGCTGCTCTCCACCCACCCGACGCTGGAGAAGCGGCTGGAGCAGCTGGCCGAGATCTCGGCCCAGCTGGGCCGCTGAGTCCCGCCCCGTCCGTCAGAAGGGACCGCCGTGGGAATCCTGGACGCCCTGTTCGGCCGCACCAAGCCCGTCAAGCCCGACCTCGACCAGCTGTTCGGCATCCCCTCGGCCGCGCTCACCCTGGAGGCCGGCGCCGGGTTCCTGCCCACCGGGCTCGGCTCGGTGTGCTTCGCGGCGGTCGAGGGCGCCGCGTTCGTCCAGGTGGAGCAGCAGGTGCGGGCGCTGCTGGACGCCGACACCGAGCGCGGCGGCGTCCCGGTGGAGGCCTCCAAGGACGGTTACGGCTACTCGTGGCTGCTCGCCCGGCACTCCTCCGGGGAGTTGCCGGAGCTGGTGAACGACCTGCACGCGGTCAACAGCGAGCTGGAGGCGAACGGCTTCGGGCCGCAGCTGCTGTGCTCGCTGGTGGCCTTCCGTCGAGATGAGGGGGGCCGGAACGGTGAGGGGCAGTCGCTGGCGCTGGTCTACCTGTACAAGCGCGGCACCTTCTACCCGTTCGCGCCGATGCCCGGCGGCGGGGAGCGTCGCAACAGCCCGCTGGAGCTCCAGATCAACGCGATGCTGGCGAACGACCTGCGGCTGGAGAAGGACCTCGGCCGCTGGTTCCCGGTGTGGGGCGCGCCCGGGCTCTGACGGGCCGTCCGTAGACTCGCCGGTATGCGCAGCCGCCGGTACGGACCCGACCTGACCCCGCCGTGGAAGAAGCAGGTGCCCGCCCCTGAGGTGCCCGCCGAGCGGGACCTGGTGGTCGAGGAGGCGGCGACGGGCTTCTGCGGGGCGGTGGTGCGCTGCGAGAAGACGGCGGAGGGCTTCACCGTCACCCTGGAGGACCGTTTCGGCAAGCAGCGGGTGTTCCCGATGGTGGCGCGCGGCTTCCTGCTGGAGGGCAGGACCGTCACCCTGGTCCGCCCGACGGGCCCCGCCCCCGTCCGCGCCCCGGCGCGTACCGCCTCCGGCTCGGTCGCCGTCCCCGGCGCCCGAGCCCGGGTGGCGCGCGAGTCCCGCGTCTACGTCGAGGGCCGGCACGACGCCGAGCTCATCGAGCGGGTCTGGGGCGAGGACCTGCGGATCGAGGGCGTCGTGGTCGAGTACCTGGAGGGCGTCGACGACCTGCCCGCGATCGTCGCCGACTTCGCCCCCGCCCCCGGCCGCCGCCTCGGCGTCCTGGTCGACCACCTGCTCCCCGGCACCAAGGAGCACCGCATCGCAGCCCAGGTCACCGGCCCCCACGTGCTGGTCGTCGGCCACCCCTACATCGACATCTGGCAGGCCGTGAAGCCCGCCTCCGTGGGCATCCCCGCCTGGCCGGCGGTCCCCCGCGGCGAGGTGTGGAAGGAGGGCGTCTGCCGCCGCCTGGGCTGGCCGGTGGACCCCCCGGCCGCCTGGAAGCACATCCTCTCGAAGGTGGACACCTACAAGGACCTGGAGCCCGAACTCCTCGGACGGGTGGAAGAGTTGATCGACTTCGTCACCATCCCGGGTCAGGCGTAGGGCTGGAACGCCGTGGTGTCGAGCACGATGCCCGGCAGGTCGTCAACGAACCTCAGTCCACCAGCTCACGCACGACCGCATCTGCGAGCAGCCGGCCCCGGAGGGTGAGGGTGGCGCGGCCCTGCTCGTACGTGTCGGGGGCGAGGAGGCCGCCGGCCAGGGCTTCCTCGGCGGCCTTGCGGGCGGTGTCGGTGAGGAGGCCGAGCGGGATGCCCTCGGCGAGGCGCAGCTCGAGGAGGATGCGCTCGACGCGGCGGTCCTCGGCGGTGAGGACCTCGCGGGCCAAGGCCGGGGTGCGGCCCTCGGCGAGGGCCTGCGCGTAGGCGGCGGGGTGCTTGGCGTTCCACCAGCGGACGCCGCCGACGTGGCTGTGGGCCCCGGGGCCGGCGCCCCACCAGTCTGCGCCGGTCCAGTACAGCTCGTTGTGGCGGCAGCGGCCCTCGGGGGTGGTGGCCCAGTTGGAGACCTCGTACCAGTGGTAGCCGGCGGCGGCGAGCGCCTCCTCGGCGATCAGGTAGCGGTCGGCGTGGACGTCGTCGTCGATCATCGGGAGCTCGCCGCGCTTGACGCGGGCGGCGAGGCGGGTGCCCTCCTCGACGATCAGCGAGTAGGCGGAGACGTGATCCGGCCCGGCACCGATGGCGGCGTCCAGGGAGGCCCGCCAGTCGTCGTCCGACTCGCCGGGGGTGCCGTAGATCAGGTCGAGGTTGACGTGCTCGAAGCCGGCCGCGCGGGCCTCGGCCACGCAGGCCTCGGGGCGGCCCGGGGTGTGGTGGCGGTCGAGCAGCCGCAGCACGTGCGGGCGGGCGCTCTGCATGCCGAAGGAGATCCGGTTGTAGCCGCCCTCGCGCAGCTCGGCGAGGTAGGCCGGGCCGACGGACTCCGGGTTGGCCTCGGTGGTCACCTCGGCACCCTCGGCGAGCCCGAACTCCTCGCGGATCGCGGCGAGCATCCGCACCAGGTCGCGGGCGGGCAGCAGCGTCGGGGTGCCGCCGCCGAGGAAGACCGTCTGCACCGGGAGCTCCGCGTCGCCCAGGACGCGCCGGGCGAGCCGGATCTCCGCGATCACGTTGTCCGCGTAGGTCTCCTGCGAGGCGACCGCCCCCGAGGAACGGAGCTCGGTGGCGGTGTACGTGTTGAAGTCGCAGTAGCCGCAGCGGCTCGCGCAGTACGGCACGTGCAGGTAGAAGCCGAACGGCCGCGTCCCGAGCCCGTCGAGGGCGTGCGCGGGCAGGGAACCATCGGACGGCACCGGATCGCCGTCGGGGAGTGCGGAGGGCATGACCCCATTGTCCCGTACGGCCCGGGCGTTCTCCGCGGGCCGTACGGGACCGGGGCGGCTCAGGCCTCGTTGGCCCCCGCGTACATCGCGGTCACGGCGTCCGCGTAGGTCCGCTCGACCACCGGGCGCTTGATCTTCAGGCTCGGGGTGAGCTCGCCGTGCTCGATGTCGAGGTCGCGCGGCAGCAGGTGGAACTTCTTGATCGTCTGCCAGCGCTGGAGGTCGCCGTTGAGCTTCTTCACGAAGCCCTCGATCAGCCCGTGCACCTGCGGGTCGGCCGTCACCTCGGCGTAGGACTTGCCGGCCAGGCCGTGCTCGGCGGCCCACGGCATGATCACGGCCTCGTCCAGGCCGATCAGCGCGGTGCAGTAGTTGCGGCCGTTGCCGATCACCAGGATGTTGCTGACGAACGGGCACACCGCCTTGAACTTGCCCTCGACCTCGCTCGGCGCGACGTACTTGCCGCCGGAGGTCTTGAACAGGTCCTTCTTGCGGTCGGTGATCCGCAGGAAGCCGTCGGCGCTGAGCTCGCCGATGTCCTCGGTGTGGAACCAGCCGTCCGGCTCCAGCACCTCGGCGGTCTTCTCCGGCAGGTTGTGGTAGCCGCGCATGACGCCCGGGCCGCGCAGCAGGATCTCGCCGTCCTCGGCGATCCGCACCTCGGTGCCCGGCAGCGCGCGGCCGACGGTGCCGATCCGCACGTCCTCCTTGCGGTTGACGCACGAACCGGCGCTGGTCTCGCTCAGGCCGTAGCCCTCCAGGATCGGCACGCCGGCGCCGAGGAAGAAGTAGCCGATCTCGGGAGCCAGCGCCGCACTGCCGGAGACGGCGCCGCGCAGGCGCCCGCCGAACGCGGCGCGGATCTTCGCGTACACCAGCTTGTCGGCGACCGCGTGCTGCGCCCGCAGGGCGAACGGCGCGCCGTCCACCCCGGTGGCGATCCGGTTCTCCTGGACGACGCGGGCGTACTCGCGGGCCACCCCGGCCGCCCAGCGGAAGATCTTGTACTTCGCGCCGCCCTCGGCCCGAGCCCGCCCGGCGATGCCGTTGTAGACCTTCTCGAAGATGCGCGGCGCGGACGCCATGACGGTCGGCCGGATGGCCGGCAGGTTGTGGATGATCCGGTCGACCCGGCCGTCCACCGCCATCACGTGGCCGGTGGCGATCTGGCCCGAGATCAGCGTCTTGCCGAACACGTGCGACAGCGGCAGCCACATGAACTGGACGTCGTCCGGGCCGAGCAGCCCGCTCGCCTCCTGGGCGCGGGCCTCGTACGCCCAGCAGTCGTGCACCAGGCGCACGCCCTTGGGGCGGCCGGTGGTGCCCGAGGTGTAGATCAGGGTGGCCAACTGCTCCTTGTCGAGCGCGGCCACCGCCTTCTCGACGGCGTCCGGGTGCTCCTCCAGGTACGCGGCGCCGCGCTGCTCCAGCTCGGCCAGCGTGATCACGTCGAGCCCGGCGGTCTCCGGCGCCCCGGCGGGGGCGTCGAACAGGATGACGGTGCGCAGCTCGGGCAGCTCCGCGATCCGCTCGACGGCCTTGGCCAGCTGGGCGGCGTTCTCCGCGAACATCGCCCGGCAGCCGGAGTCGGACAGGATGAAGGCCGTCTCGTCGGCGTTGGTGCTCGGGTAGACGGTCGTGGTGGCCGCGCCCGCGCACATGTTGCCGAGGTCGGCGACGATCCACTCCAGGCGGGTCGAGGAGGCCAGGGCGACCCGGTCCTCGGCCTGGATGCCGAGCGCCATCAGGCCGGCGGCCACGGCCTTGACCCGGACGGCGGTCTGCGCCCAGGTGAGCGAACGCCACTGCTCGGCGCCCGGCGCGCTGTCGGCGGCCTGCTCGTCGACCGGCGCCGGGTAGCGGTAGGCCTCGGCGTCGGGGGTCAGGGCGACCCGCTCCAGGAACAGGTGGGCGACGGAGGCGGGACGCCCGGCGACGATGTCGGCACTGCCGGAGTCGATCAGGGACTGCGCGGAACTCAACGAGGACCTCCGGGGGCGGGTGGCCGTCTGAGGGATTGTCGCGGCTCCCGTGGGGGCGGTCGCCGGGCCCCCGTCACACGTGTGGTACCGGCGAGTAACAAGAGGGCAATCAGCAGCCTAGGGGGAAACCGGTCATTCCGTAAGGGGGTCTACCCGGCAGGCACCCCGCCACCCCCTCGGTGCCCGGCCGACGCCACCCCCGCGAACCCCCCAACCCGGCCCGCCAGGCGGTTCGGCAAAGGACTGGACAAACCTCACGTCCGGGCCGGGGGAATCGTCTGTACGAGTGCACGAAGGAACGAGAATTGGGATGCGAATCCACCCGTCGACGACAAGAGTGTGCAAGTGCTGATCAGACTGCTCAGGGCGTACCTGCGCCCGTACTCCCGACCGATCGCCCTGCTGGTCGTCCTCCAGCTCGTATCGACCCTCGCGGCGCTCTACCTGCCCACTCTCAACGCCGACATCATCGACAGCGGCGTCGTCAAGGGCGACACCGGCTACATCCTCAGGGTCGGCGCCGTCATGATCGGCGTCACCCTCGTCCAGGCGCTCTGCTCGATCGGCGCCGTCTACTACGGCGCGCGCACCGCCATGGCCTTCGGACGGGACGTCCGCGCCGCCGTCTTCGACCGCGTCCAGAGCTTCTCCGCCCGCGAGGTCGGCCAGTTCGGCGCCCCCTCCCTGATCACCCGCACCACCAACGACGTCCAGCAGGTCCAGATGCTGGCCCTGATGAGCTTCACCCTCATGGTCGCCGCGCCGATCATGTGCGTCGGCGGCATCATCATGGCCCTCAACCAGGACGTCCCGCTGTCCGGCCTGCTGCTCGCCGTCATCCCCCTCCTCGGCACCGTCGTCATCCTGCTCGTCCGCGCGCTGCGCCCCAAGTTCCGCAGCATGCAGGAGAAGATCGACACGGTGAACCGCGTCCTGCGCGAGCAGATCACCGGCATCCGCGTCATCCGCGCCTTCGTCAAGGACGGCCACGAGCAGGCCCGCTTCGGCGGGGCCAACGGCGACCTCACCGACGTCGCGCTCCAGGTCGGCCGGCTGATGGCGTTCATGTTCCCGGCCGTCATGCTCGTCGTGAACGTCTCCAGCGTCGCCGTCCTGTGGTTCGGCGCCCACCGCATCGACAGCGGCGGCATGGAGATCGGCGCCCTCACCGCCTTCCTCTCCTACCTGATGCAGATCCTCATGAGCGTCATGATGGCCACCTTCATGTTCATGATGGTGCCGCGCGCCGAGGTCTGCGCCGAACGCGTCCAGGAGGTCCTCGGCACCTCCTCCAGCGTCGTGCCGCCCGCCGCGCCCGTCACCGAGGTCCTGCGCCGCGGCAACCTCGAACTGCGCGACGTCGACTTCCGCTACCCCGGCGCCGAGGCCCCCGTGCTCCGCGGCATCGCCATCACCGCCCGCCCCGGCGAGACCACCGCCGTCATCGGCTCCACCGGCAGCGGCAAGTCCACCCTGCTCGGCCTCGTCCCCCGGCTCTTCGACGCCACCGGCGGACAGGTCCTGCTCGACGGCGTCGACGTCCGCGAACTCGCCCCCGAGACGATCGCCGAGAGCGTCGGCCTCGTCCCCCAGAAGCCCTACCTGTTCACCGGCACCGTCGCCAGCAACCTGCGCTACGGCCGGCCCGACGCCACCGACGAGGAACTGTGGCACGCCCTCGACGTCGCCCAGGCCAAGGACTTCGTCGAGAAGCTCCCCGAAGGCCTCGACGCCCCCATCGCCCAGGGCGGCAGCAACGTCTCCGGCGGCCAGCGCCAGCGCCTGGCCATCGCCCGCGCCCTCGTGCGCAAGCCCGACGTCTACCTCTTCGACGACTCCTTCTCCGCGCTCGACTACGCCACCGACGCCCGGCTGCGCAAGGCCCTCTCCCACGAGACCTCCGACGCCACCGTCCTGATCGTCGCCCAGCGCGTCTCCACCATCCGCGACGCCGACCGCATCATCGTCCTCGACGAGGGCGCCGTCGTCGGCAGCGGCACCCACCACGAGCTCATGGCCGACAACCCGACCTACCGGGAGATCGTCCTGTCCCAGCTCACCGAGCAGGAGGCGGCGTGACCACCCCCCGCAAGCCCAGCGCCCCCCAGCCCGCCGGGAAGCCCGCCGGCAAGGCCGCCACGGCCGGACTCCCCAGCGACTCCCAGGCCGCCGCCGCCCGCCGCGGGCCGGCCGGCCCCGGCCGCTTCATGGGCGGCCAGGGCACCGAGAAGTCCATGGACTTCAAGGGCTCCAGCCGGCGCCTGCTCGGCCTGCTGCGCCCCGAACGCCCCCTGCTCGCCGCCGTCCTCGGCCTCGGCGTGCTCAGCATCGGCTGCGCCGTCACCGGCCCCAAGGTCCTCGGCAACGCCACCGACCTGATCTTCGCCGGCGTCGTCGGCGCCCGCTTCGCCCCCGGCGTCTCCAAGGCCGAAGCCGTCGAGGGCCTGCGCGCCCACGGCCAGGGCGGCATCGCCGACCTGCTCTCCTCCGTCGACTTCACCCCCGGCCAGGGCATGGACTTCGGCGCCATCGGCACCGTCCTGCTCTGGGTGCTCGCGATCTACGTCGCCTCCGCCCTGTTCGGCATCGTCCAGGGCCGCCTCGCCACCAAGGCCATCCAGCGGGCCGGCTACCGGCTGCGCCAGGACGTCGAGGCCAAACTCTCCCGCCTGCCGCTGAGCTACTTCGACAAGCAGCCGCGCGGGGAGGTCCTCAGCCGGGTCACCAACGACATCGACAACATCAGCCAGTCGATGCAGCAGACCCTCGGACAGGTCGTCAACTCGCTGCTCACCGTCGTCGGCGTGCTCGCGATGATGTTCTGGATCTCCCCGCTGCTCGCGACGATCGCGCTGGTGTCCGTCCCCCTGTCGGTGGTCGTCGCCGCCAAGGTCGGCAAGCGGGCGCAGCCGCAGTTCGTCCAGCAGTGGGCCTCCACCGGCAAGCTGAACGCCCACATCGAGGAGATGTACACCGGGCACGCCCTGGTCAAGGTCTTCGGCCGGCAGCGCGAGTCCGCCGAGACCTTCGCCGAGCACAACGAGGCGCTGTTCGCCTCCAGCTTCCGCGCCCAGTTCATCTCCGGCATCATCCAGCCCGCGATGATGCTCATCGGCAACCTGCAGTACGTGCTCGTCGCCGTCGTCGGCGGCCTGCGGGTCGCCAGCGGCGCGCTGTCCATCGGCGACGTGCAGGCGTTCATCCAGTACTCGCGGCAGTTCAGCCAGCCCCTCACCCAGGTCGCCAGCATGGCCAACCTCGTGCAGTCCGGCGTCGCCTCCGCCGAGCGCGTCTTCGAACTCCTCGACGCGCCCGAGCAGACCCCCGAACCGGCCATGCCCGAGAAGCCCGACGTCGTCCACGGCCGGGTCGCCTTCCACGACGTGTCCTTCCGCTACGACCCCGCCAAGCCCCTCATCGAGGACCTCTCGCTCAAGGTCGAACCCGGCCAGACCGTCGCCATCGTCGGCCCCACCGGTGCCGGCAAGACCACCCTCGTCAACCTGCTGATGCGCTTCTACGAGGTCAGCGGCGGGCGGATCACCCTCGACGGGGTCGACATCTCCTCGATGTCCCGCGAGGACCTGCGCTCCGGCATCGGCATGGTGCTCCAGGACACCTGGCTGTTCGGCGGCAGCATCGCCGACAACATCGCCTACGGCGCCCAGGGCGCCACCCGCGAACAGGTCGTCGAGGCCGCCAAGGCCGCCCACGTCGACCGCTTCGTGCGCACCCTGCCGGACGGCTACGACACCGTCATCGACGACGACGGCACCGGCGTCAGCGCGGGCGAGAAGCAGCTCATCACCATCGCCCGGGCCTTCCTCGCCCAGCCGTCCATCCTCGTCCTCGACGAGGCGACCAGCTCCGTCGACACCCGCACCGAGGTGCTCATCCAGCGGGCCATGGCCCGGCTGCGCACCGGGCGCACCAGCTTCGTCATCGCGCACCGGCTCTCCACCATCCGGGACGCCGACGTGATCCTCGTGATGGAGAACGGCTCGATCGTCGAGCAGGGCTCGCACGACGAGCTGATCTCCGCCCGCGGCGCGTACGCGCGGCTGTACCAGGCGCAGTTCGCGGAGGCCGTGGCCGAGGTGGACTGACCGGCGGTCACGTCCGGGCCGGGGCCGGGCTCCTGGGGTTCCAGGAGTCCGGCCCCGGCCCGTCGCTTTCCCCGGCCCATCGCGTTGCCGGCCTTCGTTTCGGCCGTGCGGAGCGCTACCTTGGGCCCGTGATCGACGAGCAGGCCCCGGACGCGTTCGAGGCGAACCGACGCTACCTGGGCTCGGTCGCCTACCGGCTGCTCGGCACGTTCACCGACGCCGAGGACGTCCTCCAGGAGGCCTGGCTGCGCTGGCGCGCCACCGACCGCGCCGCCATCGCCGACCCACGCGCCTTCCTCACCACCGTGGTCACCCGGCTCTGTTACGACCAGCTCGGCTCCGCCCGGGCCCGCCGCGAGTCCTACACCGGCGAGTGGCTGCCCGAGCCGTCCGTCACCTACGCGAGCGCCCCCGACTCCCCCGCCGACCCCGCCGACCTCGCCGAGCGCGGCGAGTCCGTCTCGCTCGCGCTGCTCGCCGTCCTGGAACAGCTCACCCCCGCCGAGCGGGCCGCGTTCGTACTGCACGACGTCTTCGCGGTCGGCTTCGACGAGATCGCCTCGTCCCTGGACCGCACCCCCGACGCCGCCCGCCAGCTCGCCTCCCGGGCCCGCCGCCGGGTCCGCGACGGCGGCCGCCGCGCGAGCGCCGACCGGGCCGAACACCGGCGCGCCGTCGCGGCGTTCGCGGCCGCCGCGCTCGGCGGCGACCTCCAGGCACTGCTGGCCGTCCTCGACCCGGACGTGGTCTGGACCGCCGACGGCGGCGGCATCGTCCGCGCCGCCGCCCGCCCGGTCCGCGGCGCCGACAAGGTCACCCGCCTGATCGCCGGCTCGGTCGCGAAGTGGTTCGCGCCGGAGTTGCGCCTCGCCCTCGCCGAGGTCAACGGCGAGCCCGGCATGGTCTGGTACGACTCGACCACCGGCACCGTCGCGGGCGTGCTGGCGTTCACCGTCGCCGACGGCCTGATCACCGGGACGTACGTCGTGGTCAACCCCGAGAAGCTCACCCACATCGCCCCCTTCGAAGGCTGAACGCCGGGACGTGACGGCCGGCACGCGGGCGTGACGCAGGTCACTGTCACACTCCGCCGCGCCGCGCCGTCCCCTTGCCGTACCGCGCTGCACGACAGCGCAAGCTCGCAAGGAGGCGGACGAGATGAGCAGCAGCACCACCACCGAGAAGCGGATCGTCGTCCTGGGCGCCGGCTACGCCGGACTCAGCACCGCCAAGGGCGCCGGCCGTCACCACGCCGTCACCCTCGTCGCGCCCGAGGAACGGCTCCTCCACCGGGTCCGCCAGCACGAGACGGCGGCCGGCCACGGGCGGGACTGGCCCGCCATCGGAGAACTCGCGCGCGGCCGGCGCATCGAGCACCGCCGCGCCAGGGCCGCCGAACTCGACCTCGACGGCCACAAGGTCCTGCTCGACGACGGCACCACCCTCGGCTACGACACCCTCGTCCACGCCCTCGGCAGCCGCACCGCCTGGCACGACGTCCCCGGCGCCGCCGAACACGCCTACGCCGCCGAGCGCGCCGCCGAACTCGACCGCCGCCTGCGCGGCACCGACCGACCCGGCACCCTCGCCGTCGTCGGCGGCGGCGCCACCGGCATCGAGCTCGCCACCGAACTCGCCGAGGCCCACCCCCGGTGGCAGGTGCGGATCGTCGCGACCGGCCGGGTCGGCGGCATCTACTCCCCCAAGGCCCGCGCCCACGTCCTGCGCGTCCTCGACCGGCTCGGCGTGGCCGTCCACGAGGGCGCCACCGTCACCGAGGTCACCCCCACCGGGCTGCACACCACCGCCGGCCCCGTCGACGCCGACATCACCGTCTGGGCCGCCTCGATGGAGCCGCACCCACTGGCCGCCGCGGCCGGACTGGCCGTCGACGACCGCGGCCGGGCCCTGGTCGACGAGTACCTCCGGTCGGTGTCCCACCCCGACGTCCACGTCGTCGGCGACGCCGCCGCGGTGACCGTCCCCGGCACCGGCACCCTGCGGATGGGCTGCGCCACCGCGCTGCCGATGGGCCAGTACGTGGGCAAGCTGCTCGACGGGCGCACGGACAAGCCCTTCGCCTACAAGTACGTCGCGCAGTGCCTGAGCCTCGGCCGACAGGACGGGCTGCTCCAGCTGGTCCGCGGGGACGACTCGATGCGGCCCACCGTGCTCACCGGGACGGCCGGGCGGCTGGCCAAGGCCGCGATCGTCGCCGGGGTGCTCGCGGCGCTCAAGTAGACCTCCGGGGACGCGGAAGGGCCCGGAGCGCGATCGCTCCGGGCCCTTCCGCCGCCACTACGCCGTCGGGTACTTCTTTTCGCTACTTCTTTTCCGCTACTTCTTTTCCTTCGGCGCCTCGGCGTCGGTGGACAGCGCGGCGATGAAGGCCTCCTGCGGGACCTCCACGCGGCCGACCATCTTCATCCGCTTCTTGCCTTCCTTCTGCTTCTCCAGCAGCTTGCGCTTGCGCGAGATGTCACCGCCGTAGCACTTGGCGAGGACGTCCTTGCGGATCGCGCGGACCGTCTCGCGGGCGATCACCCGAGAGCCGATGGCCGCCTGGATCGGCACCTCGAACTGCTGGCGGGGGATGAGCTTCTGCAGCTTGCCCGCCATCATCACGCCGTAGTTGTAGGCCTTGTCCTTGTGCACGATCGCGGAGAACGCGTCGACCGCGTCGCCGTGCAGCAGGATGTCGACCTTGACCAGGTTGGCGCTCTGCTCGCCGATGGGCTCGTAGTCGAGGGAGGCGTAGCCCCGGGTCTTGGACTTCAGCTGGTCGAAGAAGTCGAAGACGATCTCCGCGAGGGGCAGGGTGTAGCGCAGCTCGACCCGGTCCTCGGAGAGGTAGTCCATGCCCTGGAGGTTGCCCCGGCGGGACTGGCACAGCTCCATGATCGCGCCGACGAACTCGTTGGGCGCGAGGATCGTGCCGCGCACGACCGGCTCGTACACCTCGGCGATCTTGCCGCTCGGGAACTCGCTCGGGTTGGTGACGGTGTGCTCGGTGCCGTCCTCCATGATCACCCGGTAGACCACGTTCGGGGCGGTGGAGATCAGGTCGAGGTTGAACTCGCGCTCCAGACGCTCCCGGATGATCTCCAGGTGCAGCAGGCCGAGGAAGCCGCAGCGGTAGCCGAAGCCGAGCGCGACCGAGGTCTCCGGCTCGTACACCAGGGCGGCGTCGTTCAGGCGCAGCTTGTCCAGGGCGTCGCGCAGCAGCGGGTAGTCCGAGCCGTCCAGCGGGTAGAGGCCGGAGAACACCATCGGGCGCGGGTCCTTGTAGCCGCCGAGCGGCTCGGTGGCGCCCTTGTTCATGGAGGTGATCGTGTCACCGACCTTGGACTGCCGGACGTCCTTCACACCGGTGATGATGTAGCCCACCTCGCCGACGCCGAGGCCGTCGGCGACCTTCGGCTCGGGCGAGATGACGCCGATCTCCAGCAGCTCGTGGGTCGCGCCGGTGGACATCATCGCGATGCGCTCGCGCTTGGTGAGCTGGCCGTCCACGACACGGACGTAGGTGACCACGCCGCGGTAGGAGTCGTACACCGAGTCGAAGATCATCGCGCGGGCCGGGGCGTCCTTGACGCCGACCGGGGCCGGGATGGTGTTGACGATGTGGTCCAGCAGGTCCTCGACGCCCAGACCGGTCTTGGCGCTGACCTGGAGCACGTCGGAGGGGTCGCAGCCGATGATGTGCGCGATCTCGGCGGCGTACTTCTCCGGCTGGGCGGCCGGCAGGTCGATCTTGTTGAGCACCGGGATGATCGTGAGGTCGTTCTCCAGCGCCAGGTACAGGTTGGCGAGGGTCTGCGCCTCGATGCCCTGGGCCGCGTCGACCACCAGGACGGTGCCCTCGCACGCGGCGAGGGACCGGGACACCTCGTACGTGAAGTCCACGTGGCCGGGGGTGTCGATCATGTTGAGGATGTGCGTCGACCCGGCGTTCGGCCCGGTCTTCGGCGCCCACGGGAGGCGGACCGCCTGCGACTTGATGGTGATGCCGCGCTCACGCTCGATGTCCATGCGGTCGAGGTACTGGGCGCGCATCTGCCGCGGGTCGACGACGCCGGTGATCTGCAGCATCCGGTCTGCGAGCGTCGACTTGCCGTGGTCGATGTGGGCGATGATGCAGAAGTTGCGGATCAGCGCCGGGTCGGTACGGCTGGGCTCTGGCACATTGCTGGGGGTCGCGGGCACCTTGGTCCGATTCTCCGTTGGTCCGGGGCCGGGGGCGTCCGGGTCATCGCTGACCCGCTTCCCGGGGGACCGGACAGTCTCGTCCGATCGAAATAGTTCCTCCCATCTTCCCACGACCCCGGCGCGGGCCGCCGTTCGGTCCGGCCGGGTCGTTCGTGGGGGTGCGGAACCGGCCTTCTCTCCTCGCTCCGGAGGCGGCAGGATGGCGTCCCGTGATCCTGGAAAGCGCCCTGCTCGACGTCCTGCCCGGCCGGGAGGACGAGTTCCTCGCCGCCTTCGCCGAGGCCCGCCCGCTGATCGCCGTCCAGCGCGGCTTCCGCTCGCTGCAACTGCGGCGCTGCCTCGACGAGGGGCGCGGCTCGCGCTTCCTGCTCCAGGTCGAGTGGGAGACCCTCGCCGACCACACCGAGGGCTTCCGCGGCTCCGCCGAGTACGAACGCTGGCGGGAGCTGCTGCACCGCTTCTACCGGCCGTTCCCGGAGGTCGAGCACTACGGGGAGCCGGTCCTCGACGCGTAGCTCGGCGCGCAGCTCGGCGCACAGCGGGTCGGGGCGCGGCGCCCCGCCGGTCCTTGCCGCACCCCGCCGCCGGGGCGGCGCCACGGCCGGTTTGGGGCGGGCGGCGGGCCCCTGGTAGCGTAGTCAGCTGCACCTGGGCTCGGCATGCCCTCTCAGCTGGTCCGACGGCCCGAAGGTGCAACCCGTTCAATACCTTTCAGACAAGACTGAGGCTCCTTCGTGGCGAACATCAAGTCCCAGATCAAGCGCAACAAGACCAACGAGAAGGCGCGCCTGCGCAACAAGGCCGTCAAGTCCTCGCTGAAGACCGCTCTGCGCAAGGCCCGTGAGGCCGCTGCCGCCGGCGAGACCGAGAAGGCCGTCGTGCTGGCCCGCGCCGCCTCCAAGGCGCTGGACAAGGCCGTGAGCAAGGGCGTCATCCACGCCAACCAGGCCGCCAACAAGAAGTCGGCCATCACCAAGCGCGTCAACACCGCCGCCCAGGCCTGACGCCCCCGGGGGCCTCTGGTGCCCCCAACGCCGCAGGGTGACCCGGCCCTCTACCCGGACCCCTGAGGCGCGCGAGACTCGCACCGCACGCGGCCTGCGTTCGCCACGCGGGTGCGGTGCACACAGCACTACGGCAGGCGCCGTGACCATCCTCTTTCCAGAGGCCGGTCACGGCGCCTGCCGCGTTGTGCCGATGCGTGCGGTGGGAGTGGCGCAGGACGGGGGAGCTTGAGGCTCCCCCGGCCGCGCTCCGCCTCAGTACGACGTCCGGCTGCCCGCCCGGGCCGCGCGGGCCACCGCGACCACCGCGCGCTCCAAGGCGAAGGCCGGATCGTCGGAACCGCCCTTGACCGCGGCGTCCGCCTGCGCGATCGCCGTCAGCGCGGCGGCCACGCCGTCGCCCGTCCAGCCGCGCATCTGCTGGCGGACCCGGTCGACCTTCCACGGCGGCATGCCCAGCTCACGCGCCAGGTCCCCCGGGCGCATGTTCCGCCCGGCGCTCGCCAACCGCCCGATGCTGCGCACGCCGGACGCCAGCGCGTAGGTGATGCCCGTCGGCGGCTGTCCGACCGCCAGCGCCCAGCGCAACCGCTCCAGCGCCTCCGCGGCGCGGCCGGTGACGGCCAGGTCCGCGACCTCGAAGCCGGTGGCCTCGGCCCGGCCGCTGTAGTAGCGGGCCACGACGCTCTCGTCGATCGTGCCCTCGACGTCCGAGGTGAGCTGGCTGCACGCGGCCGCCAGCTCGCGCAGGTCGCTGCCGAGCGCGTCCAGGAGGGCCTGGCAGGCCTCCGGCGTCGCGGAGCGCCCCAGCGTGCGGAACTCGCCCTTGACGAAGGCCAGCCGCTCGCTCGCCTTCGCCAGTTTGGCGCAGGCCACCTCCCGGCCGCCCGCCTTGCGCCCCGCGTCCAGCAGGCCCTTGCCCTTGGCGCCGCCCGCGTGCACCAGCACCATGATCACTTCTTCGGCCGGGGCCTCGATGTACGCCTTGACCTCCTTGACGGAGTCGGCGGAGAGGTCCTGCGCGGCCCTGACCACGATCACCTTGCGCTCGGCGAACAGCGACGGCGTCGTCAGCTCGGCCAGGCTGCCGGGCTGGAGCCCCCCGGGCGGGAGGTCCCGCACGTCGGTGTCCGGATCCGCCGCCTTCGCCGCCGCCACCACCTGGGCGACCGCGCGGTCGAGCAGCAGCTCCTCCTGTCCGACCGCGAGGGTCAGCGGGGCGAGCAGGTCGTCGGGTGCACTCTTCCTGGCCATCCCCACCAGCATCCCACGGAGCGCGGACAGCCCCGGCCGGACCTGGGCGACGGCGGTGGCCGGCGGACCTGGAGAATGGGCCGGTGACCGAAGACCTCACCACCGACCAGCAGGACGTCGACGACCCGCACGCCCGGCAGCTGCTCGTCCTGCCCGACCGCGATGCCGCCGACGAGGCCGCGGAGGAACTCAGCGCCACCCAACCCGACCTCGGCGAACTGGAGGTCGTCCGCGACGCCCTGGCCGGCGAGGACGACGCCGAGGACGCCCAGTGGCTGGTCGTCGTCGAACCCCCGGAGGACGGGTGGACCCCGGCCCGGCTGCGCGCCCTGGACGAGCTCGCCGCCGAGCACGAGGGCTGGCGCGAGGAGGGCTGACCGTCCCCCGGGGCCGCCCGGCGACCCCTTGGCCCCGGCCGACTCGACCGCTCTGGCCACAACGGAAAACTCTCCGCCGGTAGTTGACGAGTAGTCGGGGTGGCGCTTTGCTTCAGGGACGGTGGTGATGGCGCGTGGTGGGCTTGATGTCATGCCCCTGACATCCGCGCGGGGCGCTCCTGTTTCCCGCTCCCCGCTCCGCCACCCGCCCCGCCCGCTCCGCCACCCGCCCCCCACGCGACACCCCCACGACTTCGGAGGCCCCATGGCCAGGAAGCGTTCCATCGCCCTCGCGGCGGGCACCGTCGCCGCACTCACCGCCCTCGCCCTCACCGCCGTACCGAGCGCGACGGCCCGGGAAACGAACCGGTCGGGCCCTGGGAACGTCTTCGTCTACCGCGTCCCCACCCACACCGCGGCAGACGCCCAGACGCTCACCGGCGCGGGCTTCGACCTGCTCGAACACCGCCGGGGCGACGCCCTCTTCGTGCTCGGCGACGCCCGCGACGGCACCCGGCTGCGACTGCTCGGCTTCGCGCCGGAGGTCGAACAGACGATGCCCGACCCCGCCCAGGCGCCGCTCCGACTCCGCCCCAAGAGCGGCCAACTGCCGGCCGGCGACCCGAACGAGACGTACGACGGCGGGTACCACACCGTCAACGCCCACTACGCCCACCTCGACCACGTCGCCTCCCAGCACCCCGACCTGGCCACCGTCGTCACCTACGGCCAGTCCTGGCGCCGGCAGAACGGCCGGCCCGGCGGCTACGACCTCAAGGCCGTCTGCATCACCAAACGGACCGGGAGCGACTGCGCGCTCTCACCGAACTCGGCCAAACCCCGCTTCTTCCTGATGAGCCAGATCCACGCCCGCGAGATAACCACCGGTGAAGTGTCGTGGCGCTGGATCGACCACCTCACCGGCGGCTACGGCAGCGACCAGGACGTCACCGCGCTCCTCGACTCCACCGAGATCTGGGTCGTGCCGATCGCCAACCCCGACGGCGTCGACATCGTCCAGCAGGGCGGCGACAACCCTCTCCACCAGCGCAAGAACGCCGACGACTCGAACGGCTCCGGCTGCGACTTCACCGGCCAGATCGGCGTCGACCTCAACCGCAACGCCGGCACCCACTGGGGCGGACTCGGCACCTCGACCGACCCGTGCTCCGAGGTCTACCTCGGACCGCAGGCCGACTCCGAGATCGAGAACACCGCCCTGGAAGGGCTGTTCCGCAACCTCTACCCCGCCGTACGCGGCCCCGGCGACACCGACCCCGCCCCGGCGGACACCCGCGGCATCATGATCACCCTGCACAGCGACGCCAGCATGGTCATCTTCCCGTGGGCCCACGACCACACCGTCCACACCGGCAACGACGCCGCCCTGCGTGCCCTCGCCGACAAGCTCGGCACCCTCACCGACTACCAGTCCGGCCAGGCCGGCGAGATCCTCTACGACGCCGCCGGCGGCACCGACGACTGGGTCTACGACAAGCTCGGCACCGCCAGCTTCACCGTCGAGGTCGGCGACAGCGACTCCCGCGGCTGCTCCGGCTTCACGCCCGCCTACTCCTGCCAGGACTCCTACTTCTGGCCCAAGATGAAACCCGCCCTGATGTACGCCGCCACCCACGCCCGGGCCCCGTACACGACCACGGCGACCGACGACTGATCCACCTCACCCCCGGCCGTGGCGTTCCGAACTCCCCGGAACGCCACGGCCGGGGACATTTCGGGGCGTCCATTGATTGACCGCGTGTGTTCACCAATTCCCCTGCCGGTCAGTCCATTTGGTGAGATCGGCCGAATTCTCGAATTTCTCCGCAGAGGGGTCCGGAGCCGTTCATTCCCCGGCCGCCGCAGGTATACCGGGGCCTCCCACCCTATGAGCGCACCGCCGCAGCCACCTTTCCCCTCGACAGGAGTCTTCCGTGACCCGTCGTTACGTCCGGCTCGCCGCCACCCTCGGCGCCGCCGGTGTGCTGGCCGGATCCACCGTCGCCCAGGCGGCCGCCGCCGAAGAGGGCCGCGACGCCCACGCCAAGCACGTGCTGCTGGTCTCGGTCGACGGCCTGCACCAGTCCGACCTCGCCTGGTTCGTGGCCCAGCACCCCCAGTCCGCACTGGCCCGGCTGATCGGCGGCGGCGTCGAGTACACCCGCGCGAGCACCACCAACCCCTCCGACTCCTTCCCCGGCATGGTCGCGCAGCTGACCGGCGGCGGCCCGGGCACCACCGGCGTCTACTACGACGACACCTACGACGCCGAGCTGCTCCCCGCCGGCACCACCGACTGCGACAACGCCAAGCCCGGCGTCGAGGTCGACCTCACCGAGGACCTGGACAAGAACCAGGACGCGATCGACGCCGGCCAGGGCCTCACCGGCCTGCCCGGCTCCATCCTGCGGATGACCGGCCGGCCGCAGACCCTGATCGACCCGGCCAAGCTGCCGGTCGACCCGGACACCTGCCGACCGGTCTACCCGCACTCCTACCTCCAGGTAAACACCGTCTTCGAAGTCGCTCGCCAGGCCGGTCTGCGCACCGCGTGGTCGGACAAGCACGCCGCCTACGACATCCTCAACGGCCCCTCCGGCGAGGGCGTCCAGGACCTCTTCACCCCGGAGATCAACAGCAAGGCGACCGGGTACAGCGGCAACTGGACCAAGGACAACACGGCCACCCGGCAGTACGACTCGTACAAGGTGCAGGCCGTCCTCAACGAGATCGACGGCTACGACCACAGCCGCTCGCAGAAGGTCGGCGCCCCGGCCGTCTTCGGCCTCAACCTCCAGTCCGTCTCCACCGCGCAGAAGCTCAAGAGCTCCGACGGCCTCCAGGGCGGCTACGCCACCAAGGGCGTGCCCGGCCCGCTGCTCGCGAAGAGCCTGGAGTACGTCGACCAGCAGATCGGCGCGCTGACCGCGGAACTGCGCGCGCAGCACCTCGACGGCTCCACCACGATCATCCTGTCGGCCAAGCACGGCCAGTCCCCGATCGACCCGACCGCGCTCAACCGGATCGACGACGGGCCGCTGCTCGACGGCCTCAACGCCGCCTGGAAGGCCGCCCGCCCCGGCGCCGGGAACCTCGTCGCCCACGCGGTCGACGACGACGCCGTGCTGCTGTGGCTCAACGACCGCTCCGACGGGGCCACCGCGTTCGCCAAGGCCTACCTGCTGGCGCAGAACGGCAACGGCGTCGACATCGACGGCAAGGCCCGCCCGTTCACGCGCAGCGGCATCGAGAAGGTCTACACGGGCGACGAGGCCGCCGACCAGTTCGGCGTCGAGCCGGGCGACGCCCGGGTGCCCGACGTCTTCGGCGTCGCCCAGTACGGCGTCGTCTACACCGGCGGCGGCAAGATCGCCGAGCACGGCGGCGCCCACGCCGACGACCTGAACGTGCCGCTGATCGTCTCCGGCGCCGGCACCCCGGGCGGCGTCCGCGAGGACCAGAAGGTCGAGACCAAGCAGATCGCGCCGACCATCCTGAAGCTCCTCGGCCTCAAGCCGAACGCCCTCCAGGCCGTCCGCGAGGAGCACACCCGAACCCTGCCGATCCGCTGACGACCGGCGGCCGACCGCCGACCGCCGACCGCCCCGGTCATCTCTCACGAGGCGAAAGGCGGTCGAGGCTGGCAGCCTATGGGGACTGCCGGCCTGTCGGGGCGGGCGGAGCTGTCGGGGCTTCCACCGCCTTCCTTGCGGCGCGCTCCGGGCGTGCCCGGAGCGCGCCGCAATCGTTTCCCGGGCCCCGCCCCGCCCCCCGCCCTCCCTCCTCCCCCACCCCATCCCCCAGACCCCTGACCCACCACCCCTGGGGGACGGAAGGAGAGCGAGGAAGGCGGGCCTTCAGATCGGCGGGGCCCGCGGGCCCCGGCCGGTCCGGGGCTCGACCGCGTCCGCCGGCTCGGCCGTGCCGTGCGCGCCCGCCTTGTGCGCTCCGTGCGCGCTCTGCGGGTGCACGGCCACGCCGAGGGTGGCCGGGGAGTCGCCCGTGACGGCGATGTCCCCTGACCGATCGGTGCGCAGCACCGTCGCGCCGAGCCCGCGCAACCGGTCCACCGTCCGAGGGGACGGGTGTCCGTACGAGTTGCCCTCGCCGCACGAGATCAACGCCAGCCTCGGCCTCAACCCGTCGACCAGGTCCCAGTACTGATGGGCGGACCCGTGGTGTGCGACCTTCAAGACATCCACCTGTCCCAATCGCCCCGACAACGCGGCCTGCGCAGGTGGCTCCAGGTCGCCCAGCAGCGCCATCCGCACCCCGCCGGCCACCGTCACCACCATCGCGACGCTCGCATTGTTGGCTCCCGGCGCCTCGACGTCCGTGCCCGCACCCGGCCACACCACGTCCCACGCCAACTCCGTTCCCGCAGACCGCCGTTCGCCTCGCCGTGCACGGATCAGTGGCACGCCCGCACCAGCCGCCCAACCCGCCACCCGGGCCGCCTCGCCCGGGGGATCGTCCAAGGTGGTGCTCTCGATCGCGCCGAGGCTGCGCCCACGCAAGACCCCGGGAACGCCCTCGACGTGATCGGCGTGAAAGTGCGTCACCAGGAGCAACGGCACAACCGTCACGCCGAGGTCCCGCAGGCACCGGTCGGCCGCGTTCGGATCCGGCCCCGCGTCGACCACCACCGCACTGCCGGGCGCATCCGTCCGCAGCACCAGCATGTCTCCCTGCCCGATGTCGCACATCACCATCCGCCACCCGGGCGGCGGCCAGCCCGTGGCGATCCGGCTGAGCACCGGCGGGCGCAGCAGCACCGCCATCAGGACCACCAGCAAAACGCCGGTCACCAGCGCCCGCACCCATCGCCGCCTGGGAGGACGCGCGCCCGGCTCCGCCCGTCGGGGCAGCAGCAGCGGCGCCGCCCAACAGGCCGCCAGCGTGGCCAGCCCGACCGTCACGACCCCGAACCACCCTCCCGGCCAGGACAGTTGCCCACCGGGCAGCTCGGCGCCCCGGCGTGCCACGAGGGCCAGCCAGCTCGCCGGCACCCCGGCCGGTCCCGCCAAGAACCGGGCCGCCGGCGGGAAGAGCGGCTGCAGCACGAGCACCCCGAAGCCGAGCAGCGTCGCCGGGGCCACCGCCAGCTCGGCCAGCAGGTTGCACGGGATCGCGACCAGGCTGACGTGCCCGGACAGCACCACCGTCACCGGCGTGCACAGCGCCTGGGCCCCCGCCGTCGCCGCGAGGGCGCCCGCCAGGTGGTGCGGCCAGCGCCGGGACCGCAGCGCCTCGGCCCAGTGCGGCCCGAGGACGAGCAGCCCCGCGGTGGCGAGCACGGAGAGCAGGAAGCCGTACGACCGCGCCAGGTACGGATCCAGCAGCACCAGGACCAGCACCGCTCCGGCGAGCGCCGGCACGGCCTGGCGGGGGCGGCCGGTGGCCAGCGCGAGCATGCCGATCAGGCCCGTCCCCGCTGCCCGCAGCACGCTGGGCTCCGGCCGGCAGATCGTGACGAAGGCCAGCGTGAGCGCCGTCCCGAGCAGGGCGCTGGTGCGCAGCGAGAGGCCCAGCAGCGCCGCGAGCCCGCGCCGTTCGGGCGTGCCCGCCCGGCCCGGGGCGCCCAGCAGGGCGCCGAGGACGATCGCCAGGTTGGCCCCGCTCACCGCCACCAGGTGCACCAGGTCGGTGGCGCGGAAGGCCTCCAGGAGGTCGTCGGAGAGCCGTGAGGTGTCCCCGACGACGAGCCCGGGCAGCAGCCCCCGCGCGTCCGGCGGGAGCCCGTCGCTCGCCGTCCGCAGGCCCTCGCGCAGTCGCCCGGCGATCCGCTGCGGCAGGCTCGGCTGCGCGAGCAGCCGGGGCTCGCCACGGGCCACCAGCAGCGCCGCGGCCTCCGTGTCGTACCCCTCTCCCGCCGGCCTGACCTCCGCCTCCACCGCGAGCCGGGCGGACGGGAGCAGCCCTTGCCACGGGCCGGCATCCTGACCCCGCACCATCACCGTGACCGGGGTCCTGGTCCGGACGGCCCGCTCCTCGGAGAGGGTCACGCGGTCGACCGTGGCGTCCAGCGTGAGGACCGACTGCCCGCCGGTCGTGCCTCCGCGGAACGCATGGGACGTGGGGTCCCCCGCAACGGTCAGCTCGACCTCCACGACGCGGGGCGGCTCGCCCGCCGGGCGCGGCGGCCCGTGCTCGGCCGCCCGGGCGAGGCCCGGCAGCGGCCCGCGGTGCAGGTCGGCGGTGTGCAGGAGCGTCGCGGAGGCCGACGCCGCGCCGGTGAGCAGGACCGCGGCCAGTGTCGTCGCCGTGCCCGTGCGGCGCAGCGCTCCCGGCCGGGCGAGCATCACGGCACCCGCGACAGCAGCGGCGCCGGCGAGCCAGAAGAACACGGCGTCGTGCCCCGGCGCGCGCCCCAGGAGCAGCGCCGCGACCGCCCATGCGGAGACCGCCGGGAGCAGCAGCCGGAAGTCGGCGCGGGCGGCGTGAACGGACGAGGCCTGGTCGGTGGCAGACACGGCGGTACCTCCCTTCGGCGAAGCGGGCGGGGGTGGACGGGACGTCAGAGGGTCAGCAACGGGCGGAGTTCCGCGTACGTCCGCGCGCCGATCCCGCTGACCTGCCGGAGCTGGTCGAGCGTGCGGAACGAGCCGTGCGACGTGCGGAACGCGAGGATGCGTTGGGCGAGGGTCGGGCCGACGCCGGGGAGGGTGTCGAGCTGTTCGAGGGTGGCCCGGTTGAGGCTGACGGGCTGCTTGGACGGGACGACCGCCGGCGGCCCCGGGCCGGCCCCGGCGGCGACACCGGGGTCCACGCCGGGCGGTGGCGCCGGCTCACCGACGCGGATCTGCTCGCCGTCCGTCAGCACCCGGGCCAGGTTGAGGCTCCGGGTGTCCGTCTCCGGCAACGGCCCCCCGGCGACCCGCAGGGCGTCGGCCACGCGGGAGCCACCGGGCAGGGTGTGCAGCCCCGGCGTGTGGACCCGGCCTCCGACGTCCACCACCACGACGGGCTGGACGGCAGGCGGTGGCACCGCCCCCTGCGGACCGCCCTCCGCACCCGTCTCGGCGGCCCCGGCCGGCAGCGACTGCGGCGATGCCACCGGCACCCCCGCCGCCAGCGCCGGTACCGCGACCTCCTGCGGCCGGGCCAGCCAGAAGTGCTGCACGGCGTACCCGACCGCGAACAGCAGCAGGACGGCCAGCCCCACCACCGCCCGCCGGTCCAGGACCACCGCCGGTCCGAAGCGGAACGGCACCCGGGGCGCAGCCTCCGGCGGCTCCACCGGCTCGGGTTCGCCTCGAGGCCTGCCCGGAGGGACGCCGCCCACCGCAGCGACACTCGGAACGGGCTCCGCAGGCGGCCCCATGGCCGCAGCCTCCCCAGCTCCAGCTCCCCCACCCGCGCCCGCGCCGGCACCCGCACCCGCACCCGCACCCGCTACAGGCATCACCGGCAACACGGCCGCCATCCGCAGCCGTACGGTCTCGTTGATCTCGTGGCGCTTAGCCGCGCCCAGGCCCATGCTCGTCATGCGGAGCACGCTAGGAGCCCGCGATCGAACGCGCGGACATTACCGAAAGCCTGTGGATAACACGGGAGTTGTGGATAAATCAGCTAGCTCACACGAGTGAGGAAGTGCTCGCGGCGTTGACCCGCCCCTCACCGACCGGCGAGACCACGACCGCCAGCAGCCCCGGCCCGACGTGCGCCCCGATCACGGCCCCCACCTCGCCGACGTACAGCTCCCGCAGCCCCGGCACTCGCCCCCGCAGCCGCTCCGCGAGCGGCTCCGCCCGGTCCTCCGCCGCCAGGTGGTGCACGGTGATGTCGACCGGCCCCGCCCCGGACCGCTCCACCGCGATCTCCTCCAGCCGCGCGATCGCCCGCGAGGCCGTCCGCACCTTCTCCAGCGGCTCGATCCGCCCGCCGTCCAGGTGCAGCAGCGGCTTGACCGCCAGCGCCGACCCGAGCAGCGCCCGCGCCGCCCCGATCCGCCCGCCGCGCCGCAGGTGCTCCAGGGTGTCGACGTAGAAGAAGCCGCTGGTCCCGCCCGCCCGCCGGGCCGCGGCACCGGCCGCGCCGGTCAGGTCCTCCCCCGCCGCGATGGCCTCGGCCGCCGCCAGCACCCCGTACCCGAGGGCCATGCCGACGAGCCGGCTGTCGACCACCTCCACCGGCACGGGCGCCTCGGCCGCCGCCAGCCGGGCGGCCTCCACCGTGCCGGAGAGCTCGCCCGAGATGTGCACCGAGACGATGCCCCGGGCCCCCGCCTCGGCCGCCGCGCGGTAGGCCGCGGCGAAGGAGTCGGGGTTCGGCCGGGAGGTCGTCACCCGCTGCTTGCCGCGCAGCGCTTCGGCGACGTCCTTCGGCGAGATCTCGACGCCCTCGGCGAGGACGGCGTCGCCGACCGCGACGCTCAGTGGGACCACCGTGATCCCGTGCCGGTCGAGGGCCTCCTGCGGCAGATAGGCCGTGGAATCCGTGACAAGTGCGAGGTCGGAGGGCATGAGGCGGAGGTTACTCCCCGTTCGGCCGGGATGACAGCGCCCGCCGTCCGGCTCCCGCGCGACACCACGGCGGCACTCGAACAGCCCCGCGCGACGGATCGAACGGCAGTCCCGGCACGAGCCCCCGGCCGCCGACGACGGTCGGCGCCGCCACCGGGTCAGCCGGCCGAAGGACCGGCCGAAGGCCCCGCGGACGGCTTCCGCAGCCGCCGGGCGATCTTGGCGAGCGGGTCACCGAGCCCGAGCAGGTCCTCGGCACTCGGCCGCCCCTTCCCGTCGGTGAGCCCGGCCCGCGGCGCCGACGCCTGCCTGCCCGCCCCCGCCGAAGCAGAAGCCGACCCCGACCCCGACCCCGACCCAGCACCAGCACCAGCACCAGCACCAGCACCAGCCGAGGCAGAAGCACCAGCCGAAGACCCGGAAGCAGAAGCACCCGACCCGACCCAGTGCCGCAGCGCCCCCGCCTCGCTCTCGCACTCCTGACTGAGCCGGCTCAGCTCGTCCTCCGCGAAGCGGTGCATCCGGTCCTGCGCCGCCCACCGCATGGTCTCCGCGGAGTGGGTGATCCGCTCCGCCCGCTCCCGCAGCTCGGGCAGCTTGGCCGCGATCCGCCGGGTGTCGGGCTCGCGCTCCAGCACGCGCAGTTCGCCGTCGAGTTCGGCCGCGTGGGCGTCCAGCCGGGTCAGCAGCGCGAGCGCCTCGCCGAGCTGGCCGTCCTGGGCGAGCCCGGACTCCAGGACCTGCCGGGTGCCGTCGAGCGAGGTGCGCAGGCCCAGCCGAACGGCGGAGATCTGCCCCTGCGGGCCTGGCTTGGCGAAGGTCTTGGCCTTGAGCGTGGCGTTCTCGACCGCGCGCCGGGCGTTGGCCTCATGGCGCTCGACCTTGACGGCGACGGCCTTGGCAGCCTTGACGGTGCCGACGACAGCCAGCACGACCACCATGATCCCGATGAGCAGGGCCAGTCCGAGCATCACGCCGAGCACGTCCATCACGAGCCACCTTCCGCCACCGGGCCGACCGACCGCTGCCGGTCCGACCCCACCGATTCGACCCCACCGATTCGACCCCTCGGGCCAACGCGGGCCGCACCCCGCCGAGGGTTCCACGGTAGCCGCCGGGCCGGTCCCATGGGCAGGCCGAACGGGCCAGGGCGGCCGAGATCAGGGACAGATCGGGGATCCCCCGGAGGGCCGGCACCCCACACCGGGCAAGCCCACACCAGGCACGCCCGCACCGGCAGGCCGCAACCAGACAGGCCACACCGGACAGGCCCACACGAAAACGGGCGGGCGCCCCGAAGGACGCCCGCCCGCACGAGCAAGCACTCACGAACAAGCACTCACGCAAAACCACTCACGAACAAGCGCTCACGAACAAGCGCTCACGAGCGAGGACGGCGAAGAGCCCGTCACCCCGTGACGATGTTGACCAGCTTCGGCGCCCGCGCGATCACCTTGCGCACCGGAGCGTCCCCGATCGCCGCGACGACCGCCGGGTCGGCCAGGGCCAGCGCCTCCAGCTCGGCGTCCGAGATCGTCGGCGCGACCTCCAGCCGCGCCTTGACCTTGCCCTTGATCTGCACGACGCAGGTCACGGCCTCGTCGACGACGTACGCCGGGTCGGCGACCGGGTAGTCGGCGTGCGCCAGCGAGTCGCCGTGGCCCAGCCGGCGCCACAGCTCCTCCGCGACGTGCGGGGCCAGCGGCGCGACCAGCAGCACCAGCTGCTCGGCGACGGCCCGCGGCGTGGAGCCGCGCTTGACCAGGTGGTTGTTCAGCTCGATGGCCTTGGCCACGGCCGTGTTGAAGCGCAGCCCGGCCATGTCGCCGCGGATGCCGTCGATGGCCTTGTGCAGCACGCGCAGCGTGGCCTCGTCGGCCGGCTCGTCGGTGACGACCAGCTCGCCGGTCGACTCGGAGACGACGTTGCGCCACAGCCGCTGCAGGAAGCGGTACGAGCCGATGACGGCGCGGGTGTCCCACGGGCGCGAGACGTCCAGCGGGCCCATCGACATCTCGTACAGGCGCAGGGTGTCGGCGCCGTACTCGTCGGCGATGTCGTCGGGGGCGACGGCGTTCTTCAGGGACTTGCCCATCTTGCCGGCCTCGCGCTTGACCGCCTCGCCCTGCCAGAAGTACTTGCCGTCGCGCTCCTCGACCTCGGCGGCGGGCACCGGGAAGCCACGCTCGTCGCGGTAGACGTCGGCGGTGATCATGCCCTGGTTGAACAGCTTGTGGAACGGCTCGACGGACGAGACGTGGCCCAGGTCGTGCAGCACCTTGTGCCAGAAGCGCGCGTACAGCAGGTGCAGCACGGCGTGCTCGGCGCCGCCGACGTACAGGTCGACGCCGCCGGCCGGCTTGGTGGCCGTCGGGCCCAGCCAGTAGCGCTCGTTGGCCGGGTCGACGACGGCCGCACGGTTGGACGGGTCGACGTAGCGCAGCTCGTACCAGCACGAACCCGCCCAGTTGGGCATGGTGTTGGTCTCGCGGCGGTAGCGCTTGGGCCCGTCGCCCAGGTCCAGCTCGACGTTGACCCAGTCCTCGTTGCGGGACAGCGGGGTCTTGGGCGAGGAGGTGGAGTCGTACGGGTCGTAGGTGTGCGGCGAGTAGTCGTCGACCTCGGGCACCTCGACCGGCAGCATCGACTCGGGCAGCGCGTGCATCACGCCGTCCTCGTCGTAGACGATCGGGAAGGGCTCGCCCCAGTACCGCTGACGGCTGAACAGCCAGTCGCGCAGGCGGTAGTTGACGGTGCCCTCGCCGATGCCGCGCTCGGCCAGCCAGGCGGTGGCGGCGGCCTTGGCGGCGACGACGCTCAGCCCGTCCAGGGACAGGTCGCCCTGTTCGCGGGCGGAGTTGACGATGACGGAGTCGTAGGTGTCGAACGCGTCGTCCCAGGTCGACGGGTCCTCGCCGCGCCCGTCGGTGGGCTCGACGACGCAGCGCATCGGCAGCGCGAAGGCGCGGGCGAAGGCGAAGTCGCGGTGGTCGTGGGCGGGGACGGCCATGATGGCGCCGGTGCCGTAGCCCATCAGCACGTAGTCGGCGATGAACACCGGGACGGGCTGCCCGCTGACCGGGTTGACGGCGTGGGCGCCGGTGAAGACGCCGGTCTTGACCTTGGCCTCGACCTGTCGCTCGACGTCCGACTTGGCGGCGGCCGCGGCGCGGTAGGCGGCGACGGCCTCGGCGGGGGTGGCTGCGCCGCCGGTCCACTCGGCGGGGACGCCCTCGGGCCACTCGGCGGGCACGATCGCGTCGACCAGGCCGTGCTCGGGGGCCAGGACCATGTAGGTGGCGCCGAACAGGGTGTCGGGGCGCGTGGTGAAGACGGTGATCTTGTCGTCGCCCACCGCGAAGTCGACCCGGGCGCCCTCGGAGCGCCCGATCCAGTTGCGCTGCTGCAGCTTGATGGCCTCGGGCCAGTCCAGCAGGTCCAGGTCGGCGATCAGCCGGTCGGAGTAGGCGGTGATCCGCATCATCCACTGGCGCAGGTTGGACTTGAACACCGGGAAGTTGCCGCGCTCGGAGCGGCCGTCCGCGGTGACCTCCTCGTTGGCCAGCACGGTGCCCAGGCCCGGGCACCAGTTGACCGGCACCTCCTTGGCGTAGGCCAGGCGGTACTCGCCCAGGACCTCGTCGCGCTCGGCGGCCGACAGCCGCGACCAGTCGCGCCCGCCGGGCACCTCGCGCTCACCGGACTCGAAGGCGGCGATCAGCTCGGCGATCGGGCGGGCCTTGCCGGCGGCCTCGTCGTACCAGGAGTTGAAGATCTGCAGGAAGATCCACTGGGTCCAGCGGTAGTACTCCGGGTCGATCGTGGAGATCGAGCGGCGCGGGTCGTGGCCCAGGCCCAGCCGGCGCAGCTGCTGGCGCATGTTGGCGATGTTGGCCTCGGTGGAGACCCGCGGGTGGGTGCCGGTCTGCACCGCGTACTGCTCGGCGGGCAGGCCGAAGGCGTCGTAGCCCAGCGTGTGCAGGACGTTGTGCCCGGTCATCCGCTGGTAGCGGGCGTAGACGTCGGTGGCGATGTAGCCCAGCGGGTGGCCGACGTGCAGGCCCGCGCCCGAGGGGTACGGGAACATGTCCATGATGAAGCTGTGCGGCTTCGCGGTGACGTCGCCCGCGGCCGGGTCGGCCAGGTCGCCGGCCGGGTTGGGAGCGTTGAAGGTGCCTTCCTTCTCCCAGATGTCCTGCCAGCGGGACTCGATCTCCGCCGCCAGCGCGGCGCTGTACCGGAACGGCTCGGTCGCGGGCTCGGCCGCGCCGGACGCAGGGGTCGTCTCGCTCATGGTCCTTCAAGCTCCATCGATGTCAGTTGGCGAACCGCGCACGTGAACCACCGCGCACGTGAACCGTGCACGGGGGCCGTGTTCGTGGACCGGCCGCGGGGACCGGGCACGTGCACCCGGGACGCGGCGGGCCGGGTACCGGAACGCCCCGGACCGGACCGGAAACGGGGCGGAAAACAAAAAAGCCCCTCGCAGGAGGGGACGCCACGCCGACTCCGGCACCGCCCGAGGGCGCGGCCGGTCCTGGTCAGCGCGGCCGGCTAAGGAGCAGGCGCACGGTTCGCATGGGCTCAGGGTACCGCAAGCGGGTCAGCGCGCTCCCGGCGATGCCGCGCGCCCGGCCGCGTCGAAGTCGCGCAGCGCCCGCGCGACCCGCTCGGACTGCATGCCGGAGGCGAGGGTGCGCGCCGCGGCGGCGGTGCGGGCGGCCTCCCGCTGGTCGCCCAGGCGGCGGTGGGTCTCGGCCAGCCGGACCATGAGCAGCGCCTTCGCCCGGGCCCGGCCGGGGCCGAGGCCGGCGACGGCCTCGGCGAGCAGCGTCTTGGCCTTGCGGTGGTCACCGAGGAACAGCCGGCCCTCGCCCACCATGCCGGCGAGGTCGGCGCGGGCTTCCTCGGTACCGGGCAGGCCCTCGAGTTCGGCGAAGGCCCGGGCGGCGGCCCCGGCGGCCTCCTCGGCCAGGCCGCGGCGCCCGTAGGCGCGGGAGATCCGGCCGAGCTGGCGGGCCCGGCCGGGGGCGCCGAGGGCGTGGCCGTGTGCGTCGAGGGCGGTGGTGAGCGCGGCGACGGCGTCCAGCCCGCGCCCGCCCGCGCCCTGGGTGGCGAGCACGACGAGCCCGCCGAGCACGAAGACGCCGAGCCGGGCGTCGCCGCTGACGTGGGCGGCGCGCAGCGCGGCGACGAACGCCCGCTGGGCGGCGGCGTCGTGGCCGAGGTCGTAGGCGGCCCAGCCGGCCAGGCGGGCGAGCCGGCTGGCCTGGCCGTAGAGGTCGCGGCCGAGCCGTTCGTCGTAGGCGCCGAGTTCCAGGAGCTTGGCCACCATGGCGAGTTCGGCGCGGGAGGGGCCGAGGACCAGGCCGCCGCCGCAGGAGCGTTCCAGCCGCTGCTTGCTGCGGTAGGAGAGGCCGAGTTCGCCGACGAGTCCGGGGTCGACGCGCAGCGCGCCCTCGCCGCCGCCGACGGGCGGGGGCGGGGAGGAGAGCCGTTCGGCGGCCTGGTCGAGGTCGGCGCTGCGGAAGAAGTCGGTGAGGCGGACCGGTCCGGCGTCGGTGGCGGCCTCGCGCAGGGCGGTCTGGGCGGTGTCGGCGGTCCACGGGTCGGTGAGCAGCCGGGGCGAGAGGATCTTGGCGCCGCGGTGGCCGCCCATGCGGCCCCAGAGCTGCTCGTAGGTGACGGCCATGCCGAGGGTGCGGCTGAGCACCTCGCACACGGTCTGGTCGTGCGGACTGCGGGGCACCATGCCCCGGTCGCGCCACTTGTAGGGGGCGGTGGAGCTGATGGCCAGGCCGGGCGGCAGGGCGAGGTTCACCTCACGGGCGAGCCGCTCCGGACTCCAGCCGAGCTGGTGCAGTATCCGGGCCAGTTCCTCGTTCCGCCTTCGCTCCAGATCGGCCATGGCACGACGGTAGCGGTCCTTCCGGGTCCCGTGCCGGTGGCATGCACAGTCGGAGTGACGTACGGCGGGGCGCACGGCGCCCGGACGTCGGAGCACGCGAAGCCCGAACGGCAGGGCCCTCAGGCCCGCTGGAGCCGACGGGGCGCACAGTGGCCCCAACGGCCGAGGGCCGCTTCCCGATTCGGGAAGCGGCCCTCGACTTCTGTGGAGCTATGGGGAATTGAACCCCAGACCTCTTGCATGCCATGCAAGCGCTCTACCAACTGAGCTATAGCCCCTCGACCTGCAACGTCACCGGGGTTCCCGTCCGGTTTCCCTCGGCGAC
This sequence comes from Streptomyces sp. SP17BM10, assembly GCF_036322405.1. Taxonomy (NCBI): domain Bacteria; kingdom Bacillati; phylum Actinomycetota; class Actinomycetes; order Kitasatosporales; family Streptomycetaceae; genus Streptomyces; species Streptomyces sp. SP17BM10. Next base: position 276,066 of record NZ_JAQYXB010000669.1, read on the forward strand.
ATCGACTACTTTACACGGTCACGAGGGTGCTCCCCTAATCCGTTTCCCGCGGCCGCCCCGGGCGGAACCGATGACGGCACGTCCGCAACACCCGCACCCCACGGACCCCCAGGGACTCGGGAACCCAGGAACCCCACCGGGTCCGGGAAACGCCAGAGGCCGCCACCCGATGGGTGGCGGCCTCTCGCCGACTGTGGAGCTATGGGGAATTGAACCCCAGACCTCTTGCATGCCATGCAAGCGCTCTACCAACTGAGCTATAGCCCCGCGACACGCGCGGCACCGGCCAGGCCGGACCACTGGTGCGGAGTGGAGCTATGGGGAATTGAACCCCAGACCTCTTGCATGCCATGCAAGCGCTCTACCAACTGAGCTATAGCCCCGCAGTCACCGGATCTCCCGCTTCCCTTCCGGGCCGCGTTCCTTCCCTGCGAACGAGGAAGACTCTAGCTGGTCAGGCCCGGAACTGCGAAATCCGCCCCTTCGGGCCCGCTCCGGGGCCCGGCTCCCACTCCACACCCGCCGCCGACACTCAGGTGTCGTCGCCGATGACCGGCTGCGGGAGCGTGCCCGCGTTGTGCTCCAGCAGGCGCCAGCCGCGCGCGCCCCGGCCCAGCACCGACCAGCAGCAGTTGGACAGCCCGCCGAAGCACTCCCACAGCGGCGGCTCCAGGCCGAGCAGGCGCCCGAGCATGGTGCGGATCGTCCCGCCGTGGCTGACCACGACCAGCGTGCCGCTCTCCGGCAGCTTGTCGACCGCCTCCAGCACCACGGGCACCGAGCGGTCCGCGACCTCGCTGGACAGCTCGCCACCACCGCGCCGCACCGGCTCACCGGCCGCCCAGGCCGCGTACTCCTCGGGGTAGCGGGCCCGGATCTCGGCGTTGGTCAGCCCCTGCCAGGAGCCCGCGTACGTCTCCCGCAGGCCCTCGTGGTGCTGCACGTCGAGCCCGGTGATCCTGGCGAGCTCGTCGGCGGTGCGCCTGGCCCGCTTGAGGTCGGAGGAGATCAACAGGTCGGGGCGCAGCCCCGAGAGCAGCCGGGCGGCGCGCTGCGCCTGCAGCACGCCGTGGCCGGTCAGCTCGATGTCGGTCGTGCCCTGGAAGCGCGACTCGAGGTTCCAGGAGGTCTGACCGTGGCGCCAGAAGACGATGCGCGGGCCCCGCGCGGCCGGGCTCAGAACTGCTCCTCGGGCTTGCCGAAGTCGTCGGCCGGGGCGACGGCGTTGCCGGCCTCGTCGGTGTGGGCGTCGGGGCGGTTGCGCGAGGCGACGGCGTCCTCGGGCAGCGGCAGCTCGGGGCAGTCCTTCCAGAGCCGGTCCAGCGAGTAGAAGGAGCGCTCCTCGGAGTGCTGGACGTGCACGACGATGTCCAGGTAGTCCAGCAGGATCCAGCGGCCCTCGCGCTCGCCCTCGCGGCGCACCGGCTTGATGTCCAGCTGCTCGCGCAGCTGGTCCTCGATCTCCTCGGCGATGGAGCGGACCTGGCGGTCGTTGTTCGCGGACGCGATCAGGAAGGCGTCGGTGATCGACAGCACCTCACTGACGTCGAACGCGATGATGTTGTGCGCCAGCTTGTCGGCCGCCGCCTGGGCGGCGACGGTGATGAGCTGCTGGCTGTGGTCGGTGACGGTCACGGTGTTCTTCCGGCTCGGCGGCTTGGGGCTGCCCCGACGCACCGCCGGGACCGCCTTCCAGGATCTCACGCCGTCCGGGCAGCACCGGAACCGCTTTTTTTCCGGTGGTGGAGACCAAGGGCACCGGCCTCCACCACTCGTCCGCCGGTGGCGCCTACTGGCTCTTCGACGGCTGGTAGTCCTTGCCGAGGACGACGACCAGGTCGGCGTTCTGGGCGTCCCCGACCTTCTTCACCGCCGTGTCCGGCAGCCCGAGGCTGGCCGCCAGGGACTTCGCGGCGCCCTGGCGGGCGTCGTCGGTGTAGCGGATCTCACTGGTCGCCTGCGCCGCGGCCTTGGCCCCGCCGGGGATGAACGTCAGGCCGGCGTTCACGACCTGGACCTGCGCGGAGGCGGCCGCCTGGTCGTTGCCGGAGGCGTCCTGGATCGACACGCGTGCCGGGGCGTCGCCCGCGACGGCCGACTTCACGGTGCCGCCGAGCACGTCCTTGACCTGCTTGCCCGCGGTGGCCTCGTCCAGCGAGCCGTCCGGCTTGACGGTCAGCGTCGTGGTGCCGAAGTGGCCGTCCTTGGCCTGCTGGGCGAGCTGGGCGAGCACCCCGGCGAGGGCGTCCTCGGGCAGTGACGGGTCGAGCACCGCGTTCATCCGGTGCACGTCGTCCTTGGCCTCGTTGAAGTCGGTGGGCATGGTGCGCACCACGGCGTCCATGACCTGACCGAACCGGGCGAGCTGGGCGTCGCGGTTCTCCCCCGGCGCCTGGAGGGTCGCGTAGGCGACCGCGGCCTTGCCGTTGAGCAGGGTGTTCTTGCCCGCCGCGCCGAGCAGCGCGCCGTCCGGCTTGCCGCCGTCGTGGATCTCGGCGTTGGTGTCCACCCGGACGCCGCCGAGCTGGTTGACCAGCAGCTCCAGGTAGGGGGTGTCCAGCCGCCAGGTGCCGGCCACGGGGGCGCCGAGCACGGTGGACAGGCCGTCGCGCGTGGCGGCGGCGCCCATGGACGGGTCCAGCGCCTGGCTGACGGGGGCGACGGCCGGGTCGCCGGGGCCCGGCAGCCGCAGGGTGTCGGGGAGCAGCAGGACGGTGCCCTTGCCCCCGGCGGTGTCGTCGACGAGCAGCGCGCTGGAGACCTTGCCCTGCAGGTCGCGCAGGTGGACGACGTTGACCTGACGCTTGCCGGCCGCCTTGGCCGCGGTCTGCTTGTCGCCGGTGAAGAACAGGTAGCCGCCGACGCCGCCCGCGGCGAGCGCGACGACGACGCCGAGGCCGATCAGCCGGTTGCGCAGCCGCCGGCGGCGCTCGGCGCGCACCTCGCTGCGGGACTCGGCGAACTTCAGCCAGTCGATGACGTCCTCGGTCTCCTCCGCCTCCTCGTCGACGAAGGTGAACTCACCGGTGGTGTAGGAGTCCTTGGGCTCCTTGGCGCCCTTGAGGGTGCGGCTGCCGCCGACCATCTCGGACGGCTGCGCGGGCTTGGCCGGCGCCGTCGGGGCGGCCTTGGGCGTGCGCGGGCGCGGCGGCACGGGCGCGGCGGCCGGCGCCGGAGCGGCGGGCTCGGCCGCGGGGGCCGTGGGCGCCGCGCCCCCGGCCTGCTGCGGCTCGGCCGCCGGGTACGCCTGCTGCTGGTAGCCGTCGTAGGAGTACGGCTGCGGCTCCTGGTACCCGTAGCCGCCCTGCTGGTACGCCTGCACGGGCTGCCCGTACTGGTCGTACTGCTGCGCGGGCTGCTGCCCGTAGGACTCGTACGGCTCGTACGGCTCGTACTGCTGCGGGGCCTGCCCGTGCTGCTGGTAGGCCTGGTACGGCTGCTGCTGCTGGTACTGCCCCTGGTAGCCGCCGTACTGGTCCTGGCCGTACGAGGGCGCCGCCGGGACGGGCTGCCCGTACTGGTCGTACTGCTGCACCGGCTGCTGCCCGTACGGCTGGTACTGCGGGTACTGCCCGGTCGACCAGTCCTCCGGGCGCTGCCCCGCGTCGCCGCCGCTGCGATCAGTCACGCATACGCTCCTGGTCAGGTCCCGTGCGGCGCGTACAGCGCCCGCTTGTCGATGTAGCGGACCACGCCGTCCGGCACGAGGTACCAGACGGGCTCGCCCTTGGCGACCCGGTTGCGGCAGTCCGTGGAGGAGATGGCCAGCGCGGGGACCTCCACCAGGGAGACCCCGCCCACCGGGAGTCCGGCGTCCGAGAGGGTGTGCCCCGGCCTGGTGCACCCGACGAAGTGGGCGAGCGAGAAGAGTTCGTCGGAGTCGCGCCAGGACAGGATCTGGGCGAGCGCGTCGGCGCCGGTGATGAAGAAGAGGTCGGCGTCGGGGTGCAGCGCGTGCAGGTCCCGCAGGGTGTCGACGGTGTACGTCGGGCCCTCGCGGTCGATGTCGATCCGGCTGACCGAGAACTGCGGGTTCTCCGCGGTGGCGATGACCGTCATCAGGTAGCGGTCCTCGGCCGGGGTGACCCGGCGGTCGCTCTTCTGCCACGGCTGCCCGGTCGGCACGAAGATCACCTCGTCCAGGTGGAACGCGCTGGCCACCTCGCTGGCGGCGACCAGGTGGCCGTGGTGGATCGGGTCGAAGGTGCCGCCCATCACGCCGAGGCGCTTCTTCACCGGTTCCGGTCCGCCGGGAATCCCGGCCTGCTCTCCCATGGCGAGACACCTTACGCGACGCCCGTTGCGGTGCGGGAACACCCGTGTGGGAGCAGGCCGCACGGCCGCCCGGACATGCGTGAGGGAGCGGCCGGCGGCTCTGCCGGACGCTCCCCGAGCGGCGCCCGGACCGGCTCAGCGGTCCCGGTTGAAGCGGGTGGTCACGAAGAGCAGGAGCAGCAGGACGAACAGTGCGGCGCCACCCGAGAGGTACGGGTTGAGGCTGTCGTGGTTGCCCCCCTCGCCGTCGGCGAGCAGGTTCAGGACGGGCAGTGCGGCGGCGGTGTTCATGGTCGGCTGGACCTTCTCGGCTCGGAGGACGGACCTTGGGGGTGCTGGCGGGCCGGTGAGGGCCCACCCGTCATCGTACGGGGGGTGACGGGGCAACCGCGCGGCGGCCCACCGCCGCTGACCGGGCGTGAGCCCGCCGGGACCGCGCGGGCCCCGGACCTGCGCGGCGAAGGGCCCCGGACCTGCGCGGAGAGGAGCCGACGGTCGCCGCTAGTTCCCGCGGAAGGCGCGGGCCATGATCCAGACGAGCAGCCCGACCCCGACGAACGACGCGATGATGATGATCCGCAGGAGCAGGCCCGGACCGGCCTCGTCCGAGATCGGCGCGGCCAGGCTGACAAGGGCGTCGGTGGACATCTGCGGTGCTCCTCGGACTGCTCGGTTACCGCGGCCGGGTCCGGTCTCGGTTCTCCAGGGCCCTCAGGGTAAACCGGCCTCACATCCGGGCCCGCCACCGACCCCTCCGGCGCGGCCGGACCCGTGCGTTCCCCGGCGGCGGGGACGACTGCGCAACCGCGGACGTTGCACAAGCAGTCGTTGTAGGCGAAGACCAGCGGGGGCCGGCCACCGGCCGGGGCCGCCGTCGACCAGGAGGGTGCTCAGACCATGACCGACACGACCGCGAAGACCCCGAGCCGGCGCCGCCAGCGCTTCCCCGAGATCTCCACCCGGGCCTGGGAGCACCCGGCCGACCGTTCCGCCCTGGTCGCGCTGCGCCGGCTGACCGGCTTCGACGACGTCCTGAAGAAGCTCGCCGGCCTGGTGTCGGAGCGGGCGATCCGGCTGATGTTCCTGGCCACCGCCGTGAAGACCTCCGAGCGTCAGTTCCCCGAACTGCACGACATGGTGCGCGACGCCGCCTACGTGCTCGACCTGGAGAAGGTCCCCGACCTCTACGTCACCCAGGACCCGACGGTCAACGCCTTCACCATCGGCATCGACACCCCGATCATCGTGATCACCAGCGGGCTCGTCGAGCTGCTGGACGAGGAGGAGCTGCGCTCGGTCATCGGCCACGAGGTCGGCCACGCGATGTCCGGTCACGCCGTCTACCGCACCATGCTGCTGATCCTCACCAACATCGCCGCCCGGATCGCCTGGGTGCCGCTCGGCAACCTGGCGATCATGGCGATCGTCACCGCCCTCAAGGAGTGGTTCCGCAAGGCCGAGCTGTCCAGCGACCGGGCCGGCCTGCTGGCCGGACAGGACCTCCAGGCGTCCATGCGGGCCCTGATGAAGCTGGCCGGCGGGCACAACCTGGCCGAGATGAACGTCGACGCCTTCCTGGAGCAGGCCGAGGAGTACGAGAAGGCCGGCGACCTGCGCGACGGCGTGCTCAAGCTGCTCCAGGTGCTGCCGCAGAGCCACCCGTTCGCCGTGGTCCGGGTCGCCGCCCTGAAGAAGTGGGCCGAGAGCGACGAGTACCGCTCGATCCTGGCCGGCGCCTACCCGCGCCGCACCGACGACCCGGACACCTCGGTCACCGAGCAGTGGAAGGCCGCCGCCGACCACTACACGACCTCCGTCAAGGAGAGCAAGGACCCGCTGATGGGCCTGATCCGCGACGTGGCCGGCGGCGCCGCGACCGTGGGTGGCAGGATCCGCGACACCTTCACGGGCGCCGGCGCCCGCACCGGTTCCGCGCCCAGGGACGGCGAGGAGGCGTAACCGCGAGCGCCGCCGACGGCCGGTGAGCCCCGCCCGGGGCCACCAGCCGTCGGCGTTCCCGCCTCCTCGTGCCCCGGATGCCGGGCGTCAGCTCCCGGCCAGCACCCCGCACACCTGCCACGCCGGGTGCGCGTGGTCGCCCGGGTCGACCGCCGACGGACCAGGCACCTGGACGCCCTGCGGGGTCGCGAGCACCGGCCGCAGGAAGCCCGCCGTCGACGTCGTGCACGGCTCGGGCCCGGCCTGGACCACCGCGTCGACCAGCCGCAGCTGCGCTGCGCCGAGGTCGATCCGGTCGAACTGGAAGGTCAGCTCCCGCCGCACGGTCTCCAGCGTGACCGGGGCGCCGGCGGGGGCGCCGGCCGCCCGCAGCGCGTAGACGAAGGTGTGGTCGGTGGTGACCTGCAGCGTGCCGCTGTCCGCCTCGTCGACCCGCATCGCGCCGACCACCTTCACGGTGTCGGTCGCCAGGGCCACCTGCGCCGGGTCGAAGCGCACCAGCCAGCCGGTCACCGCGTGGTGCCGGTCGTCGACGGGCTGTGCCACGCTCGCGTCGAACTGGGCCTGCTCGCCGGGCGTCACGAAGGCCCGCACGTCCGCGGTGGCGCCCTGGACGAGCGCGGCCGGCGCCAGCGAGGAGGCGACCAGGTAACGCTGCACGGTGTCGAGCGCCTTGGTCACCTCGACCCGGCTGAAGTGCTCGGTGGACGTCCCGGCCGGGGTGTTCAGCCCCATCGTCCCGTCCCCGTACCCGACCGGCAGCGCCGCGAACGGGTTCGCCGGGTCGGCGACCGGCTTCACCACCGAAGCCGGGCTCAACGCGACCAGGCTGACGGTCAGTTGGCTGCCCTCGGGGCGCGCGGCCGTGCCCTTCGGCGAGCTGACCCCGAAGTACACGGCGGCCGCGAAGGCCAGCAGGATGAGCAGCAGCAGCGCGAGCGCCTGGCGGGGCACGGTACCGAACGGGCCGAGCCGCACCTTGGGCCGGGTGGCCCGGCCGAAGGTGCCGGCCAGCCGCTCCCGCGCGGACAGCTCCTGGATCCGGGCAGCCCGCACGAACGATTCGTCGAAGACGACGGACCGGTATTCGTCCTCGTTTCCGGACCCACCGTCGGGCGTACCCTCCGGAGGCTCTCGCGGGTCACCCACACCACCAGGGTAGGCGCACCCGCCGCCCCACCACGAGGGTCCTCACGCAGATTCCCGGGAACGCTGCGTGACCACCGGCCCGGGCGCACGACCCCGCGGGATCAGCCCGCGGGCGCGGTGACCACCAGCGACGGCTCGGCGGGCGGTGCCGGCGCGGGCGTCGGGTCGACCCCGGCGCTGCTGCTCCCGGACTGCGGCCGCCGGGGCGCGCCGGAGGCACCCCCCACGCCCTGGTAGATCGCCGCGACGGCGACCGCCACCAGGCTCACGCCCATGATCACCGCGAGCACCCACGCGACCGGCCGGTGCCAGCGCTGCTGGGCGACGTAGCGTCCGCGCCCCCGCACCGGAGCGATGTCGCGCCGGCCCCAGCGGCGACCCGTTCGGCCCACCGCCCGGCCCGGCCCTGACCACGGATCAGGGTAGAGGTGGTCGTCGTCCAGGCGGCTCGGGTACGGGCGCAGCTCCAGCGGCACCCCGTCCCCGGCCGGGACGTCATAGCCCCAGCCCGGACCCGCGGTGTCCGGCTCGAGCCTGGCCTCGGCAGCGGCGAGCTGCCGCTCCTTGGCCGTCGGCTCGTGCACGGCGGCGGACCGGACGAAGGCCTCGTCGAAGACCACGGTGGCGAACTCGTCGTCCGCACCACCGTGGTCGGAGCCGTCGGGGTACGGCAAGCCCCCCAGATCCTCAGCCACGGATTCAGCGTATTACCGGGCGGGCGATTTGTCTGTGGCTCCTGCCAGTTGGTCCATCAGACGTGTGACGCGGACCCCGTCGGCCCCGCCCGCGGCCCCGCCCGGCCCCGCTCAGAGCGCCTCGTCGTCCCCGCCCACCGTCTGCGCGGCCTCGCCGCGGACGTGCCCGTCACCGGTGACGATGTACTTGGTGCTGGTCAGCTCCGGCAGGCCCATCGGACCGCGGGCGTGCAGCTTCTGGGTGGAGATCCCGATCTCCGCGCCGAAGCCGAACTCACCCCCGTCGGTGAAGCGGGTCGAGGCGTTGACGGCGACGGTGGTCGAGTCGACCAGCCGGGTGAAGCGCCGGGCGGCGGCCTGCGAGGTCGTCACGATCGCCTCGGTGTGGCCGGAGGACCAGCGGCGGATGTGCTCGACGGCGGCGTCCAGCGACGGCACCACGGCGGCGGCGATGTCGTACGACAGGTACTCGGCGCCCCAGTCCTCGTCGGTGGCCGGCACCACGGTGGCCCCGGTGCCCTCGGCGGCCTTGAGCACCGCGTCGTCGCCGTGCACCGTCACCCCGGCACCGGCCAGGGCGGCCAGGGCCAGCGGCAGGAAGGCCTCCGCGACGTCCTGGTGCACCAGCAGCGTCTCGGCCGCGTTGCAGACGCTGACCCGCTGCGCCTTGGAGTTCAGCAGGATGCCGACGGCCATCGCCAGGTCCGTCCGCGCGTCCACGTAGACGTGGCAGTTGCCGGTGCCGGTCTCGATCACCGGCACGGTCGAGCCCTCGACGACGGCGCGGATCAGCGAGGCGCCACCGCGCGGGATGAGCACGTCCACCAGGCCGCGGGCACGCATCAGCTCCTGGACGGAGTCGCGGCTCTCGCCCGGGACGAGCTGGATCACGTCGGCGGGCAGCCCGGCCGCGACGACGGCGTCCCGCAGGACGGCCACCAGCGCGGTGTTGGAGCGGTAGGCGGAGGCCGAACCGCGCAGCAGCACCGCGTTGCCCGACTTCAGGCAGAGCGCGGCGGCGTCGACGGTGACGTTCGGCCGGGCCTCGTAGATGATGCCGACCACGCCGAGCGGAACCCGCACCTGGCGCACGTCCAGGCCGTTGGGCAGCGTGTAGCCGCGCACCACCTCGCCGACCGGATCGGGCAGGCCCGCCACGCTGCGCACGTCGGCGGCGATCGCCGCGATCCGCTCGTCGGTCAGCGTCAGCCGGTCGATCACGGACTCCGCCGTCCCCGCCTCGCGGGCCCGGGCCACGTCCTCGGCGTTGGCCGCGACGACCTCCGCGGCGCGGGCGACCAGCGCGTCCGCGACCGCCAGCAGCGCGGCGTCCTTCGCACTGCGCGGCAGCGGGGCGAGCGCGGCGGCGGCCTCCCGGGCACGGCGCGCTACGGCGAGGACGGGGCTGTCGGCGGGGGCGAGATCGCTGGTCATGCGCCAAGGGTAGCGACTGCGCCCCGCCCGCCGGCCCCCGTTTCGCGGGGTGGGACGGCCGAACGGTCAGTACGGGTGCACGCCGCCCAGGTGCGGCGGCGGGTCCCCGAAGCCCTCCGCGACCCGCTTGTGGTACGTCGCCCGGTCGACCACCTCCAGGCCGACGATCTCCCACGGCGGCAGGTTCGCGGTCACCTTGTGCTCGCCCCACAGCCGCAGCGCGATCGCCGCCGCGTCGTGCAGGTCCCGGGCCTGCTCCCAGTAGCGGATCTCCGCGTGGTCGGCGGCGTACCGGGCGGTCAGGAAGAACGAGTGGTCGTGCGCGAGCCGCTCCAGCGAGGCGCGCAGCTCGGACAGCGGCGTGACCTGGCCCGCCACGCTCAGCACCACGTGCCACAGCCGCGCCTGCTCGGGCACGGTCGGCGGCTCCCCCGCGTCCCGGTGGTCCGGCCGCAGCCTGCGCGCCCCGCCGGGCCCGGGCGGCGGACCGGACGGCTCGGCGGGGCCGTCCCCGCGTCCGCCGTCGATGCTGGTCAGCCGCCGGCCCGCCGTTCCTCCGGTCAGCGCTGCCTCGCGCCTGCGTTCCACCGGCGGCCTCCTGTTCGGCGATGTCCTGTCGTCCCCCCACCCGTCCCGCCGGCGTTCGGCCGGCGCGCACGGCTGCGCCCCTCCTCGCCCGGCGGCCGGGCCCCTCCCCGCGCCGGGCGGCCCCCGGCCGACGCCCGCCCCGCGCCGGCCGGTCAGCCGCGCAGGACGACCAGGTCGTCGCGGTGGACGACCTCCCGCTCGTACGCGGCGCCGAGCTCCTGGGCCAGGTCACGGGTGGACCGGCCGAGCAGGCGGGGCAACTCCCTCGCATCAAAGTTGACCAGCCCGCGCGCCACGATGTGGCCGTTTTCGGCAATCAGGTCCACCGGATCACCCGCGGCGAACTCGCCGTCGACCTTCACGACCCCGGCCGGCAGCAGCGACGCGCCCCCGGAGACGACCGCCTCGACGGCCCCCGCGTCGAGGTGCAGGGCGCCGCGCGGGCTGCTCGCGTGGGCGAGCCAGAGCATCCGGTCGGACGTGCGGCTGCCGGTGCGCAGGAACAGGGTGCCGGTGGGCCGCCCGGCCAGTGCGTCGGCGGCCTGGCTGGCCGCGGTGAGCACCACCGGGATGCCGGCGCCGGTGGCGATCCGGGCCGCCTCGACCTTGGTGACCATGCCGCCGGTGCCGACGCCGGCCTTGCCCGCGCTGCCGATCTGGATGCCGTCGAGGTCGTGCGGGCCGCGCACCTCGGCGATCCGGCTGGTGCCGGGGCGGGCCGGGTCGCCGTCGTAGAGGCCGTCCACGTCGGAGAGCAGCACCAGCAGGTCGGCCCGCACGAGGTGGGCGACCAGCGCGGCCAGCCGGTCGTTGTCACCGAACTTGATTTCGGCGGTGGCGACGGTGTCGTTCTCGTTGACGACGGGCATCGCGCCCATCGCCAGCAGCTGGTCGAGCGTGCGGTAGGCGTTGCGGTAGTGCGCGCGCCGGCTGGCGTCCTCGGCGGTGAGCAGCACCTGGCCGACCCGGATGCCGTAGCGGGCGAAGGAGGCGGTGTACCGGGCGACGAGCAGGCCCTGGCCGACGCTCGCGGCGGCCTGCTGGCGGGCCAGGTCCTTGGGCCGCTTCTCCAGGCCGAGCGGGGCGAGGCCGGCGGCGATCGCGCCGGAGGAGACCAGGACGACCTCGGGCGCGTCCTCGCGGGCGCGCACCTTGGCGAGCGCGTCCACGAGGGCGTCGACGCGGTCGGCGTCCAGGCCGCCGGCCGCCGTGGTGAGTGAGGAGGAGCCGACCTTGACGACGATGCGCCGTGCGGTCAGCACCTCCTCCCGCAGTGAGTCCTCGCTCATCTCGCTGTACGCCCTTCCGGTGTGGTGCGGGTGCCGCCGTGCCGTGGACCGGGTCGCCGAACCCGGCCGTCACCCCCGAAATCTACGCGATCCGTGCAGGTGGACCGCATGGTGTTTCACCGGCTGGACCCGGCCCGGTCACGGCCTCGCCACAGCCGGGCCGCCAATCCGGATGGCTGGTATGGTCCCTGACCGAAAGCCAGATCGGGGGACGGCTTCTTGCCCGCTGGACCCACTCGTCTTCGACCATCGATGCCATCGGGCGGCACCGCACTGGGCATGCCGGCAACGGTTCGCGGTCGCGCGCCCAGGAGTTAGCGCACTATGCGTTCGTACACCACGAAGCTGACCGTCGCCGCACTGGCGGCGGCCACCGCCCTGTCCCTGGCCGCCTGCGGCCCGGACAACTCGGACACCAACGCCGCCTCTGGCGGTGCCACCGGCTCGAGCGCCGCGCCGACCGGCGCGGCCACGGGCGGTGCCGCCACGGGCGGTGCCGCCACGGGCGGTGCCGCCACGGGCGGTGCGGCCACCGGCGGTTCGGCTGCCCCGACCGGCGCGGCCGCGGGCGGAGCGGCCACCGGCGGCGGTGCCGCCACGGGCGGTGCGGCGACCGGCGGCGCCGGGACGGCGGGGGCCACGGGCGGCGCCGCCGCCGGCGGCGGCACGATCCCGCAGGCCACCACCGCCGTGAAGGTCGGCCAGTCGGCCACCGTCGACTTCGCCGACAAGACCTCCAACGTCGCCACCAAGCTCCAGATCACCGTCACCGGCATCGAGGTCGGTTCGCTGCAGGACCTCACCGCCGCCAAGGTCCCGACCACCGGGCTGGACGGCCGCACCCCGGTCTACGTCAGCTACACCATCAAGAACCTCGGGGACGCCAGCCTGTCCTTCACCGCCCCGGACTCGAAGTTCGTCATCTTCGACAGCACCGGCGCCAAGGGCCTGCCCGTCCTCAGCGCCAACACCCCGCTGCCCAAGTGCACGGGGGCGAAGTTCCAGGGCGTCACCAAGGGCACCGAGGTCAAGGGCTGCGACATCATGTCCATCGCCGGCAACACGCCGGCCGCGGTCGGCTACACCGAGCTGACCGACCTGCTCAAGCTCCAGGCGTCCTGGACGAAGTGACGTTCCGTCACACCTGAGGGACGCGAACGGCCCCGCCACCCCCGAAGGGTGGCGGGGCCGTTCGGCTGCCCGGACTCAGTCCTCGTCGTCGCCCTCGATGGCGGCCTGCCGGCCGCTCGACAGCGCCTCGAACTCCAGGAACTCCTGCTCGGCGGCGTCGCGGCCCTTCTGCTTCTCGCGGCGGCGGTCGACCGCCGGACGCGGGTTCTCGAAGCGGTGGTCCTCACCGCGGCGGCCGAGCATCTCGGCACCGGCGGCCATGGTCGGCTCCCAGTCGAAGACGACGGCGTTCTCGTCCGGACCGATGATGACGGTGTCGCCCTCGTGCGCACCGACCTTCCACAGCTGCTCCTCGACGCCGAGGCGGGCCAGCCGGTCGGCGAGGTAGCCGACGGCCTCGTCGTTGGAGAAGTCGGTCTGGCGGACCCAGCGCTCCGGCTTGGTGCCGCGGATGCGGTAGGCGCCGTCCTCCTCGGTGATGGTGAAGCCCGCGTCGTCGACGGCCGTGGGCCGCAGCACGATCCGGGTGGACTCCTCGACCGGCTTGGCGGCGCGCGCCTCGGCGACGATCTTCGCGACCGCGAAGCTCAGCTCGCGCAGGCCCTTGCGGGAGGCGGCGGAGACCTCGAACACCTGGAAGCCCCGCTCCTCCAGGGAGGTGCGGGTGAGGTCGGCGATGTCCTGGCCGTCCGGAACGTCCACCTTGTTGAGCGCGACCAGGCGCGGGCGGTCGTCCAGGCCGCCGTACTGGGCGAGCTCGGCCTCGATGGTCTCCAGGTCGCTCAGCGGGTCGCGGCCGGGCTCCAGGGTGGCGCAGTCCAGCACGTGCACGAGCACCGAGCAGCGCTCGACGTGGCGCAGGAACTCCAGGCCGAGGCCGCGGCCCTGGCTGGCGCCGGGGATCAGGCCGGGCACGTCGGCGATGGTGTAGACGGTGTCGCCCGCGGTGACCACGCCGAGGTTGGGGACGAGCGTGGTGAACGGGTAGTCCGCGATCTTCGGCTTGGCCGCGGAGAGCACCGAGATCAGCGAGGACTTGCCGGCGCTCGGGTAGCCCACGAGGGCGACGTCGGCGACGGACTTGAGCTCCATGACGATGTCACGGGCCTCGCCGGGCTCGCCGAGCAGCGCGAAGCCGGGCGCCTTGCGGCGGGCCGAGGCCAGCGCCGCGTTGCCGAGGCCGCCGCGGCCGCCCTGGGCGGCGACGAAGCTGGTGCCGTGACCGACCAGGTCGGCCAGCACGTTGCCCTGGCGGTCGAGCACGACGGTGCCGTCCGGCACCAGCAGGACGAGGTCCTGGCCCTCGGCGCCGGTGCGGTTGCCGCCCGCGCCGGGCTTGCCGTTGGTCGCCTTGCGCTTGGGCGAGTGGTGGTACTCGAGGAGGGTGGTGATCTGCGCGTCCACGGTGAGGATGACGCTGCCGCCCTCGCCGCCGTTGCCGCCGTCGGGGCCGCCGAGCGGCTTGAACTTCTCCCGGTGCACGGAGGCGCAGCCGTGGCCTCCGTTACCCGCGGCGACGTGAAGTTCGACGCGGTCCACGAAGGTGGTCATGGGTGTGCCTCCAGTACGGATGAGTCTGCTTACTACCTGCGTAAAGCCGAAGGGTGGACCGGAACATTCCGGCCCACCCTTCAGTGTGAGTCAGTCACGACTCGGGAGTCCGTTCGGACTCAGGCCTCGACGGCCACGATGTTGACGACCTTGCGGCCGCGACGGTTGCCGAACTGCACCGCACCGGCGGTCAGCGCGAACAGGGTGTCGTCGCCACCGCGACCGACGCCCGCACCCGGGTGGAAGTGGGTGCCACGCTGGCGGACGAGGATCTCGCCGGCGGAGACGACCTGGCCACCGAAGCGCTTCACGCCGAGGCGCTGGGCGTTCGAGTCACGGCCGTTACGAGTAGAGCTTGCGCCCTTCTTGTGTGCCATTTTTCGCTATCCCCTTACTTGCTGACCGAGTCGATGCTGGTGATGCGCACCGCGGTGTGCTTCTGACGGTGACCCTGACGGCGGCGGTAGCCGGTCTTGTTCTTGTAGCGCAGGATGACGATCTTGTCACCCTTGGTCTGGTCGACCACCTCGGCGTGAGCCTTCACGCCGGCCAGGACCCACGGGTCGGAGGTGACCGCGTCACCGTCGACGACGAGGATGGTCGAGAGCTCGACCGAGTCACCCGGCTTGGCCTCGATGCGGTCGATCTCCAGCACGTCGCCGACGGCGACCTTGTGCTGGCGGCCGCCTGCGCGAACGATCGCGTACATGCGGTACCTGCTTTCCTTGCTCGGTCGGAACCCCCGACGCCAGCCACCTGGGTACGGACACAGGAGCCTCTCCCCGACCCTCCGCGCGGGCGCGGACGTACCGGGAAGGTGATGTGCTCGGGAGCGATGGCGTAGACACGCCGATGGTCAAGAATACGGACCTGCCGCCCAAGGGGCAAACCGGCCCGTACGGCCCGGGGCGGGAAGGGCCCCGCCCCGGGCGTGGGCACTACTCGGCCGCCGTATCACCTTCGGCGGCCGCCGCCTTCTTGGCCGCCGCGCTCGTCCGCTTGGTAGCGGTCTTGCGGGCGGTGGTCTTCTTGGCCGCCGTCGTCGTCTTCTTGGCGGCGGTCTTCTTCGCGGCGGTCTTGCGCGCGGCCCGCTTCTTGGGCGCCGGCGCCTCCTCGGCCTCGGCCTCGGCGGCGGACTCCTCCGTGGCGGACTCCTCGGCGGGGGCCTCGGCCACCGCCTCGGCCACGGTCTCGGCCGCAACCTCCACCGGAGCGTCCTCGGCGACCGGCTCGGCGACCGGCTCGGCCGGAGCCGCGGCGGCCACGGCGGCGGCCTCCAGGGCCGCCTCCAGGGCCGCGTCGGCCTTGGCCTGAAGCACCACGATCTCGGCACCCTGCGGCGAACCGGCCGGGGCCGTCGCCTTGCGCACCGCGCGGCGGCGCGGACGCCCGGCCGGAGCGGCCACCGGGGCCGGCTCCGCGACGGGGGCCTCGACGACCTCCGCGGCCGCCTCGACGCCCGGGACCTCCAGGGCCAGCTGGCCCTCGATCTCCTCGCGCACCGGCTCGGCCGGCTCCTCCGGGGCCTCGACGAGCTCGACGACGCTCTCCTCGGTCACCGGCACGGCCTCGAGGGCCTGCGGCTCCTCGTGGCCCGCACCGCCCTTGCCCCGGCGCCGGCGCTTGCCACCGCCCTGGCCCGCCTCGGTGGCCGCGGCCGCCGGGGCGTGGGTGTGGGTGCTCGGCTGCTCCATGTGGACGATCACGCCGCGGCCGTTGCAGTGCACACAGGCCTCGGAGAAGGACTCCAGCAGGCCCTGGCCGACCCGCTTGCGGGTCATCTGGACCAGGCCCAGCGAGGTGACCTCGGCCACCTGGTGCTTGGTCCGGTCCCGGCCCAGGCACTCCAGCAGGCGGCGCAGCACCAGGTCCCGGTTGGACTCCAGCACCATGTCGATGAAGTCGATCACGATGATGCCGCCGAGGTCGCGCAGCCGCAGCTGGCGCACGATCTCCTCGGCCGCCTCGATGTTGTTCCGGGTGACCGTCTCCTCCAGGTTGCCGCCCTGGCCGACGAACTTCCCGGTGTTGACGTCGATGACGACCATCGCCTCGGTGCGGTCGATCACCAGCGAACCGCCGCTGGGCAGCCAGACCTTGCGGTCCAGCGCCTTCATCAGCTGCTCGTCGATCCGGTAGGTGGCGAAGACGTCCACCTCGGAGGTCCAGCGCTGGAGCCGCTCGGCGAGGT
The DNA here is from genome assembly GCF_036322405.1 of Streptomyces sp. SP17BM10. NCBI lineage: Bacteria > Bacillati > Actinomycetota > Actinomycetes > Kitasatosporales > Streptomycetaceae > Streptomyces > Streptomyces sp. SP17BM10. The sequence goes on from NZ_JAQYXB010000669.1 coordinate 292,328, forward strand.
CCGGGGCCACGCCGGCGACGTACTCGTGGATGGTGTTCCACGCCTCGTCCCCGGAGACGATGACCTTGGTGAAGTCCTCGTTGAAGATGTCGCGCACGACCCGGACGGTCATGTCCGGCTCGCCGTACAGCAGCGCGGGGGCGTTGCCGGTCGCGGCCTTCTTCTGGATCTCCTCCCACTGCTGCTGGAGGCGCTGGACGTCGCGGGTCAGCTCCTCCTCGGAGGCGCCCTCGGCGGCGGTGCGCACGATGACGCCCGCGTCGTCCGGGACGATCTTCTTGAGGATCTGCTTCAGGCGGGCGCGCTCGTTCTCGGGCAGCTTGCGCGAGATGCCGGTCATCGAGCCCTCGGGCACGTAGACCAGGTAGCGGCCGGGCAGCGAGATCTGGCTGGTCAGGCGGGCGCCCTTGTGGCCGATCGGGTCCTTGGAGACCTGCACGAGCACGGACTGGCCGGACTTCAGCACCGACTCGATCCGGCGCGGGCCGCCGTGGCCGCCCAGCGCGCCGAAGTTGACCTCGCCGGCGTACAGCACGGCGTTGCGGCCCTTGCCGATGTCGACGAACGCGGCCTCCATCGACGGCAACACGTTCTGGACCTTGCCCAGGTAGACGTTGCCGACGTACGAGGTGGCCTGCTCCTTGTTGACGTAGTGCTCGACGAGCACGCCGTCCTCCAGGACGCCGATCTGGGTGCGCTGGCCGTTCTGGCGCACCACCATGACGCGCTCGACCGACTCGCGGCGGGCCAGGAACTCGGCCTCGGTGATGATCGGCACCCGGCGGCGGCCCAGCTCGCGGCCCTCGCGGCGGCGCTGCTTCTTGGCCTCCAGGCGGGTCGAGCCCTTGATGGACTGGACCTCGTCGGGGTCGAAGGACGGCTCGGTGGAACGGCGGCGCGGCTCGCGCACCTTCACGACCGTGCGGACGCCGTCCTCGGTGGTCTCGGCGGTCTCGACCGCGCCGGCCTCGCCACTGCGGCGACGGCGACGGCGACGGCGGCGCGACGAGGACAGGCCGGCGGCCAGGTCGTCGTCGTCCTCGTCCTCCTCGTCGACGGCCGCGGCGGCCGGCTCCTCGGCGGGCTGCTCGGCCTCGTGGGCCTCGGTCTCGAACTCCTCGGCCTCACCGCGGCGGCGACGACGGCCACCCCGGCGGCGGCGGCGCGACGGACGGTCGTCCTCCCACTCGCCCTCGGTCTCCGGACCGGCAGCAGGGGCCTCGACGACGGCGGGCGCCTCGACCGGGGCCTCGACGACCACCGGAGCGGCCTTGGGAGCGGTCTTGGGGGCGGTCTTCGGCGCGGCCTTGTGGGCGGCCTTGGCGGCGCCCTTCGAGCGGCCCGCCTCGACGCGGGCACGCACCCGGCGGCGGCGGCCGACGCCGCTGTACTCGTACTCGTCCTCTTCGTCACGCTCGGCGACCACCGGGGCCTGCTCGGCGACGGCCGGGGTCTCGACGGCGGCGGGCTGCTGCTGCGTCGCGGCCGGGGCGACGTAGGGGGCCGGCTCCTGGAACACCGGGGCCTGGAAGATCGCGGTGGACGGGCGCACGGCGCGGCGGCGCACCCGGTGCGGGGGCTCGGCCGTCACGGCCGGGGCGGGCTCGGCGACCGGCGCGGGCGCGGCGGCCTCCTCGGCGGCCTCCTCCTCGACCGGCTCCTCCTCGGCCACCGGCTCCTCGACCGGGGCCTCGACGACCGGCGCTGCCTCGACCACGCGACGGCGGCGGGCACGGCGGGCCGGCGCGGCGGGCGCCTCCTCGACGGCGGGCTGCTCGGCCTCCTCGGCGACCGGCTCGGCCGCGGCCTCCGGCTCGGCGGCGGCCGGGGTCTCGACGGCGGGCGCCCCGGCGGGGGCCTCGGCGCGCTTGCGGGTCCGGCGGGCCCGCACCGGCTTCTCGGCCGCGGGGGCCTCTTCGGCCGGGGCCTCGGCGACGGCGGCGGGCTCGGCCGGGGCCTCCGGCTCGGCGGCGGCCGGGGTCTCGACGGCGGGCGCCCCGGCGGGGGCCTCCGCGCGCTTGCGGGTCCGGCGGGCCCGCACCGGCTTCTCGGCCGCGGGTTCGGCGACCGTCTCGGCAACCGGCTCGGCGGCCGGGGCGACCTGCGCCTCGGCCGCGATCACGGTCTCGGCGGCCTCGGCCGCCGCGCCCTGCGGAGCACCCGCCGGGCGGGACACCGCGCGGCGACGGCGGCGCGGCGGCGCGGCGGACGCGCCCTCGCCACCGGTCGCACCGGTGTCGTTCGGTTCCGTCGCAGACTGCTGCGGATCGGTGTTATCGAGCATGCGGGTGGATCTCCCGTCAGGCCCCCGGGCTCCGCATCCGGGCACGGCACGGCACCTTCGGCCGGCCGGCACCGCTGACGGTGCTCGGGCCGGACCCTTTCACGGTGCCGCCGCGCGGACGCGAGGCCGCACAGGGGCTCGTAGTCTCGCTCGGCGCCCCACGCTCGGCGGGGTGTCGAAAAGTCTTCTGGTCTGACCAGTCTTCTGTGGTTTTCCCAAGCTGCGCCGTCCCCCAACCCCGGGTGGCTCCCGGAGGGGGTCCTCGGGCCCGCCGACCGTCTCGGTCGGCGGGCCGCAAGGGGCCGGCCTGTGCTGCGACGACGTTCGCTCCCCTGGGGAGCTGCGGGAACCCTGGAGGACCGTCGGGTCCAGTGAGTCACTGGACCCGGCCTCCGCCCGCTAGGCGGACGCGGTAGCGCGCGGCCCGGCGGCCGGATCGGAGCCGGCCGGGGCCGCGGCGCGGTCGAGCGCCAGCGGGTCGGTCACCGTGCCGGCCTCCTCGTCGAGCGGCCCCTGCGCCAGCCTGGTCACCTCTGCGGGGACCGGCGGCGCCAGGTCGGCTGTCGCACGGAGACCGGACAACACGTCGTCGGGTCGTACGGCGGGTGTGGCGTGTCGTACTACCAGGCGCAGTATCGCACAGGCACGGCCGGTCCGAACATCGTGGGCCGTTCCTGCCTCCGTGTCCGCACCGCCGTCGACCTGCGGCGCGAGGACCTCGAGCGCCGCCACGGCGCCGCGCGCGTCGAAGACGCGCACGCCGTTCTTGGTCTGGCGCTGCACCTCGACCCGCTCCTCGGCGAGGAACACCGCGACCGCGCGGGCCGCCTCCTGCGGCTCGACGCCGTCCAGCCGCACCTGCCACTCGGAGGCCTCCAGGCGCTCCACGAAGTTCGGCGTCCGGACCTCGACCGCGTCGATGACGTCCAGGCCGAGGGGCAGCGACTCGTCCAACTGGGCGCGCAGCGCCTGCGGGTCGCGGACGGCGGCGAGGCCGATCTCCAGGTACTCCGCCTCGCTGGCCACCCCGGTCGGGGCGGCGTTGGCGTAGGACACCTTGGGGTGCGGGGTGAAGCCGGCCGAATACGCCATCGGCACGGCCGAACGGCGCAGGGCGCGCTCGAAGGCGCGCTGGAAGTCGCGGTGGCTGGTGAAGCGGAGCCGGCCGCGCTTGGTGTAGCGGAGACGGATCCGCTGCACCGTCGGCGCGGGCGGCGGACCGTCGGGCGTGCGGCGTGCCAGGTCGCTCAGTCCTTAGTCAGTTGTCCCCGTCCGGCGCGGCGGGTTCCCGCCACTGTCCGGACTCTGTCACCTCAAAGGGTACGCGCCCCGCCGCGCCCCTCGCTCCGCCCCTGGTCAGCCGCACACCGACGACCCCTGGCCGGAGCAATCCGGCCAGGGGTCGTCGGTGTGCCGAGCGACTACTTGTTGACGACCGTCAGCGGCAGCATCTTCTTACCGGTGGGGCCGATCTGGATGTGGGTGTCCATCTGGGGACACACGCCACAGTCGAAGCACGGCGTCCAGCGGCAGTCGTCGACCTCGACCTCCTCCAGGGCGTCCTGCCAGTCCTCCCACAGCCAGTCCTTGTCGAGGCCGCTGTCCAGGTGGTCCCAGGGCAGCACCTCCTCGTAGGTGCGCTCGCGGGTGGTGTACCAGTCGACGTCGACGCCGGTGCCGGCCAGGGCCTTGTCGGCGCAGGCCATCCAGCGGTCGTAGGAGAAGTGCTCGCGCCAGCCGTCGAAGCGGCCGCCGTCCTCGTAGACGGCGCGGATGATCCCGCCGACCCGGCGGTCGCCGCGCGAGAGCAGGCCCTCGATGATGCCCGGCTTGCCGTCGTGGTAGCGGTAGCCGATGTTCTTGCCGTACTTGCGGTCGCCGCGGATCGAGTCGCGCAGCTTGGCCAGGCGGGCGTCCGTGGCCTCGGCGGACAGCTGCGGGGCCCACTGGAACGGGGTGTGCGGCTTGGGCACGAACCCGCCGATGGAGACGGTGCAGCGGATGTCGTTCTGACCGGTGACCTCGCGGCCCTTTTGGATGACGTTCTTCGCCATCTCGCCGATCTGGAGGACGTCCTCGTCGGTCTCGGTCGGCAGGCCGCACATGAAGTACAGCTTCACCTGGCGCCAGCCGTTGCCGTACGCGGTGGCGACGGTGCGGATCAAGTCCTCCTCCGACACCATCTTGTTGATCACCTTGCGCATGCGCTCGCTGCCGCCCTCGGGGGCGAAGGTGAGGCCCGAGCGGCGCCCGTTGCGGGACAGCTCGTTGGCGAGGTCGATGTTGAAGGCGTCGACGCGGGTGGACGGCAGCGACAGGCCGATCTTGTCCTCGGTGTACCGGTCGGCCAGGCCCTTGGCGATGTCGCCGATCTCGGTGTGGTCGGCGCTGGACAGCGACAGCAGGCCGACCTCCTCGAAGCCGGTCGCCTTGAGCCCGCGCTCGACCATCTCGCCGATGCCGGTGATGCTTCGCTCCCGCACGGGGCGCGTGATCATGCCGGCCTGGCAGAAGCGGCAGCCGCGGGTGCAGCCGCGGAAGATCTCGACGGACATCCGCTCGTGCACGGTCTCCGCGAGCGGGACGAGCGGCTGCTTCGGGTAGGGCCACTCGTCGAGGTCCATGACGGTGTGCTTGGACACCCGCCACGGCACACCCGGCGCGTTCGGCACGACGCGGCCGATCCGGCCGTCGGCCAGGTACTCGACGTCGTAGAACTTGGGGACGTACACCCCGCCGGTGCGCGCCAGGCGCAGCAGCAGCTCGTCGCGCCCGCCGGGACGGCCCTCGGCCTTCCAGGCCCGGATGATCTCGGTGATGTCGAGCACGGCCTGCTCGCCGTCGCCGACCACCGCGCAGTCCAGGAAGTCCGCGATCGGCTCGGGGTTGAACGCCGCGTGGCCGCCGGCCAGGACGATCGGGTCGTCGTCGGTGCGGTCCTTGGCCTCCAGCGGGATGCCGGCCAGGTCGAGCGCGGTCAGCATGTTGGTGTAGCCGAGCTCGGTGGAGAAGGACAGGCCGAACACGTCGAAGGCCTTCACCGGCCGGTGGGCGTCCACCGTGAACTGCGGCACGTCGTGCTCGCGCATCAGCGCCTCGAGGTCCGGCCAGACGCTGTAGGTGCGCTCGGCCAGCACGCCCTCGCGCTCGTTGAGCACCTCGTAGAGGATCATGACGCCCTGGTTGGGCAGGCCGACCTCGTAGGCGTCGGGGTACATCAGCGCCCAGCGGACGTCGCAGGCGTCCCAGTCCTTGACGGTCGAGTTGAGCTCGCCGCCGACGTACTGGATCGGCTTCTGGACGTGCGGGAGGAGGGCCTCCAGGCGTGGGAAGACCGATTCGACAGTCATGTACTAGGAACCCTTACGACGTGATTCGGGGCCGCGCGCACCGGCAGGCGACGGCTGGGAGGGGTGACCCTCAAGGGTAGCCCAATCCGGGGAACGACCCGGCGGGCCCGATCCGCGGCCCCGCCCCGCCGCCGCCCGCGTCGGGTCGCCCGCGGTGTCGGCGCGCCGGCCCGCGGCGCGCACCGGCGCGGGCGGGTCCGTTCGCACCCGCCCCGCACGCACGGTGCGCGCCCGCCGTTGCCGCACAGTCCGCCGTTGACACCTCCGAAGGGCCCGTGCGCTACTGGCAGGGCTCCGCCACCGTCCCCTGCACCCCTTCCCGCGCCGGGAGTTGGGCCGTACGCTCGGCCCTCGCCGACTCCCCACCGGCGACCGACACCGCCCCGGCCCGCGGGCCGCGGCCGGCGGCGCACCCGGACGCGCCCCGGCGGCCCTCGCCCGGGGGCAAGGAGAAGCATGACCGACACCGGCCACCGGGTCCGTCCGTCCCGGCCCCTCGACGTGACGCCGGCCCGCTACCCGTCGGTGGCCGGCGCGGAGGCCGCGGCCCGGCGGCTGGCCCGCGGCCACCCCGACCGCTGCCGGCTGCGCGAGGTGGGCCGCTCCCGCGCCGGCCGGCCCCTGCTGCTGCTCTCCGTCGACCGCGGCCCGCACACCGTCCTGGCCGTCGGCGGCCCCCACCCCAACGAACCCGTGGGCACCGCCACCGCCCTGCGCCTGGCCGAACTCCTCCTCGCCTCCCCCGCCCGCCCCGGCCTGTCCTGGCACCTCCTGCTGTGCCTCGACCCCGACGGCGCCGCCCTCAACGCCGGCTGGCTCGGCGGCCCCCTCACCATGCGCCGCCACTACCAGCACTTCTTCCGCCCCTCCTTCGAGGAACAGCCCGAACTCCTCCCCGCCCCCGCCACCGGCCGCCGCCCCATGCCCGAGAGCCTCGCCCTCACCGCGCTCATCGACGAACTGCGCCCCTTCCTCCAGTGCTCCCTGCACGGCGTCGACTTCGGCGGCGCCTTCGTCCAGCTCACCCGCCCCGTCCCCGGCCTGCCCGAACGCTTCGCCCGCTCCGCCCACCGCGCGGGCCTGCCCCTCGACATCGATTCCTTCGACGCCATCGGCTGGGCCAGCCCGGCCCCCGGCACGTACCTCATGCCCACCCCCGGCAGCGACCCCGCCACCCGTGCCCTGCCCGACGAACCCGAACTCTCCACCTGGTCCTACGCCACCCGCCACGGCGGCGTCACCGCCGTCCTCGAAGTCCCCATGTGGTCCGTCGACGCCGTCGCCGACCCGCATCCCCACCCGGCGGTCGGCCCCGCCGTCACCGCCGCCGCCCGCACACTGCGCGACCGCGCCGAGGAACTGGCCGGACTGCTGGCCCGCGTCCCCGCACACGCCCGCGCCGTGCACGGCCCCCTGGTGCGCACCGCCGAGTTCAACCTGGCGGTGTGCCCGCCGGTCGCGGACGAGTGGCTGGAGCACTGGTGCGGGGAGCCGCTCACGGTCTCCCGGGTGACGACGGCCGCGATCGTCGCGGCCCGGGTGCCGCTACGCGTCGCGTCGATGCTGCTGCGGCTGCTGGCCGACGTCCGCGGCCCGGGCGCGGAGGCCGCCCGCGAGCGCGCCCGCGCCATCGTCACCGAGAGCCTGAACCAGCTGCGCCACCGCTTCGGCGCCCGCTGGGTGCCGGTCGAGGAGCAGGTGGCCCACCAGACCCGCGCGGTGCTGGCCGCCACCGAGTGCCTGCTCGGCTGAGCCCTCAACCACCGGGCCCCGCAAAGGAGTCGAGGGCCGGCCGGGAATCGCTCCCGGTCCGGCCCTCGACTCGCGGGCCCCGTTCTCACGCCGCTATCGGCCGCTGGCTGCGCACCGCCTGGAGCAGCCCGATCGCCATCCACACCGCGAACATCGACGAACCGCCGTACGACACGAACGGCAGCGGGATGCCCGCCACCGGCATGATGCCCAGGCACATCCCGATGTTCTCGAACGCCTGGAACGACAGCCACGCGATGACGCCCGCCGCGACGATCGTCCCGTACAGGTCGGTCGCCTGCCGCGCGATCCGGCAGGCCCGCCACAGCACCACGCCGACCAGCAGGATTATCGCCAGCGCCCCGACGAAGCCCAGTTCCTCGCCGGCCACCGTGAACACGAAGTCGGTCTGCTGCTCCGGCACGAACTGCCCTATGGTCTGCGTCCCGTGGAACAGCCCCTTCCCGGTGAGCCCGCCCGAGCCGATCGCGATCCGGGCCTGCGCGGTGTTGTAGCCGACGCCGGAGGGGTCGAGCTGCGGGTTGGCGAAGGCGGCGAAGCGGTCGATCTGGTACTTGCTGAGCAGCCCGAACTTCCAGACCGCGAGGGACCCCGCGGTGCCCAGGACCAGCAGCCCGATGACCCAGCGGTTGGCCGCGCCCGAGCCGAGCAGGATGCCCAGCACGATCGCGGACATCACCATGACCGACCCGGCGTCCGGCATCAGCAGCACGAGGCCCATCGGCAGGCAGGCCCAGACCAGGCCCCGGAAGACCGCCCGGTGCGAGGGGAACGCCCGCTCCCCCGCGTCCACCTGGTCCGACAGCACGACCGCCATCGCCAGCACGATCCCGAGCTTCGCGAACTCGGCCGGCTGGACGGAGAAGCCGCCGCCGAGCTGGATCCACGAGTGCGCGCCGTTAATGGTCGAGCCGATCGGGCTCAGCGTGGCCATCAGCAGCAGGATGACGGCGACGTAGACGAAGGGCACGAGCGTGCGGAAGCGCCGACTCCCTATCGCTATCACGACGGCGCACAGCACGAGCCCGACGACGACGTTGGTGAGGTGCCGGTAGAGGAAGTACTGCGGGTCCCCGTGGGTCAGCGAGTCCCGCCCGCGGGTGGCCGACCACACCAGCAGCGAGCTGCCCAGCGAGAGGGTCAGCGCGGCCAGCAGCAGTATCCAGTCGAGCCGCCACAGCGGCGAGTCCTTGGCGAGGGCCTTGGACACCCCGGTGCGCTGCGGCGAGAGCCGCAGCTGCCGGTAGGAGCCGTACGAGGTCATGCCCGTCCCCTTCCCGCGCCGCGCTGCGGTTCGAGCGCGGCGTCGGCCGCGGTGAGCAGGGTCGTCGCCGGGCCGGCCGGCGGTGCCGGGTCGAGGAAGACCCGCGGGGAGCCCCCGGTCACGCCCGGGTCGGCGAGGCCGGAGGGGTCCTCGACGGTGTACGCGGCCGGCTTGATGATCGCGGTGCCGTCCGGGTTGAACTTCGGCAGCTCGGCCTGCGGCGCCGGCAGCAGGGCCTTGCCGTTGTCGACGTTGCCCTTGTCGTCCACGCCGTACAGCGCCTGGTAGATCCGGCGGATCGCGTCACCGGACCCGCCGGAGCCGGTGCCGCCCTGGCTGATGGTCATGACGACCGCGTAGTCCTTGCTGTACGTGGTGAGCCACGAGGTGGTCTGCTTGCCCTCGACCTCGGCGGTGCCGGTCTTGGCGTGCAGCTCGATCTTGCCCTGCGGCCAGCCGGCCCCGGCGAACTTCCAGGCGGCGGTGCCGCTGGTGATGACGCCCGCGGTGGCCTGGTCGATGTAGCCGAGGAGCTTCTGGTCGCCGGGGAACTTGGCGTCCTCGTGCGGGGCGATCTCGCGGACGAGGTCCCCGCCCGGGCTTATCACCGCCTTGGCGACGGTCGGCCGGTAGAAGGTGCCGCCGTTGGCCAGCGCCGAGTAGATCCGGGCCATCTGGACCGGGGTGACGAGGGTGTCGCCCTGGCCGATCGCGAAGTTGACGGCGTCACCGGCGCGCATCTGGTAGCCGTCGACGCAGTTCTCCCGCGCGATCTGGTCGGAGAAGCTGTTGCCGCCCTTCTGCGCCTGCGCGCACCAGGCGTCCTTGTTGTTGTCGTAGAAGGACTGCTTCCACTGCCGGTCCGGCACCCGGCCGGGGACCTCGGCCGGCAGGTCGATGCCGGTCTTGGCGCCGAGGCCGAACTCGTGGGCGGTCTTGAAGAACCAGTCGCCCGGGTCCTTCTTCGGCTTGATGCCGCCGTCCTTCATCCACTGGTCGTAGGCCAGGCCGTAGAAGACGGTGTCGCAGGAGACCTCCAGCGCCTTCTCAAGGGAGATCGCGCCGAAGTTCTCGCTCTCGAAGTTCTTGAACTCGCGGCCGCCGATGGTCATGGACTTCGGGCAGTCGTACCGGCCGTCGAGGGAGTAGCCGGCCTGCACGGCGGCGGTGGTGGAGACGACCTTGAAGGTCGAGCCGGGGGCGGACTGACCCTGTATGGCCCGGTTCAGCAGCGGGAAGTTGGAGTCCTTGCTGGTCAGCGACTGGTAGTCCTTGCCGGTGATGCCGCCCACCCAGAGGTTGGGGTCGTAGGTCGGGGCGCTGGCCATGGCGACGATCCGGCCGGTGTGCACGTCCATCACGACGGCGGCGCCGGAGTCGGCCTCGTAGTTGCGGTTGGTGACCTTGTCGAAGGTGTTCCTGGCGTCGTTCATGGCCTGCGCCAGGTTGGCCTCGACGACCTTCTGCACCCGGGCGTCGATGCTGGTGACCAGGTTGTTGCCGGTCTGCGGGGCCACCGTGCCGGCGGTGCCGATCACCCGGCCGAGGTTGTCCACCTCCAGCTTGGTGATGCCGGCGGTGCCGCGCAGGTCGCGGTCGTAGACCGACTCCAGGCCGGCCCGGCCGATCTGGTCGGCCGGCAGGTAGCGGTCCAGGCCGGTCTTGTCGGCGGTCTTGCTGACCTCGTCGTCGGTGACGGGCGAGAGGTAGCCGAGCACCTGGGCCATGTTGGCGCCCTCGGCGCCGGTGTAGCGGCGGACGGCGGTGGGCTGCGCGGTGATCCCGGGGAAGTCCTCGCGGCGCTCCATTATCTGCATCGCCTGCTGGGTGGTCGCCTCCTTGGTGACCGGGATCGGCTGGTAGGGCGAGCCGTTCCAGCAGGGCTGCGGCGTCTTGGCGTCGCAGAGCCGGACCTTCTCCTGCACGTCCTTGGCCGGCATGCCGAGCACGTCGGCGAGCCGGGCGAGCACCGCCTTGCCGCCGTCCTTCTGCTGGAGCAGCGAGGTGCGGCTGACGGAGACCACCAGGCGGGTCTCGTTGCCGGCCAGGATCCGCCCGGAGGCGTCCAGGATCTCGCCGCGCACGGCGGGCTCGACCACTTCGCGGATGTGGTTGCCGGTCGCCTTGGCGGTGTAGACGCTGGCGTTGCGGATCTGGAGGTACCACAGCCGCCCGCCGAGGGTGGCGAGCAGTGACAGCACCAGGATCTGCAGCACCACCAGACGGATCGTCACCCGCCGGGTTCGGCCGGTCTCGGGGATGTTGCTCACGTCTCGTGCGCTCCAGGGTGCGGGAGGGTCGGGAGGTCGGGGGCCGCTGGGGCGGGGTTACGGGCGCCGGGCGAAGCCGGGCACGCGCCGCTTCCGGTAGCCGGGGCCCGCCGAGACCTCACGGGTGGTGCGGTAGCGGGCCAGCGTGCCCAGGCCGGGGCCGCCCTCGTCGTCGTCGCTGGCGGCGGTCACCGGGTCGCGGCCGAAGCGGCGGCCGAGCAGCATCACCAGCGGCACGACGAACGGTGCCAGCAGCAGGTCGTACAGGAGGGCGCTGATCACCAGGCCGCCGAGGCCGACGTGCCGGGCCGCGGTGTCACCGACGAGGGCGCCGACCATCGCGTACAGCAGGGTGGAGGCGACGGCCGCGGCCGCGACGACCAGCAGGGCGCTGGAGACGGAGCGCTGGCGGCCGTGCTCCGGGCGCAGCAGTCCGGCGGCGTAGCCCATCAGGCAGAGCACGAGCGCGTAGCGGCCGATCGCGTGGTCGGAGGGCGGCGCGAGGTCGGCGAGCAATCCGGCGCAGAAGCCGACGACGCAGCCGCCGGTGGGCCCGTAGACCATGGCGAGGCCGACGACGACGAGCAGCAGTATGTCCGGGGTGGCCCCCGGGAGCTGGAGCCGTCCGAAGACGCTGACCTGGAGGATCAGGCCGAACAGGGTCAGGACGGCGGAGACGGGGATGCGGGCGAGGCGCATGGCTCAGTTCCCCCCGGTGGGCTTGGCGGGCTGTGCGGCGGAAGCCGTGGTGGCGGGCGCCGCCGGTGCGGCGGGGGCGGCCGGGGCCTGGCTCTGGCCGGGCGCCGGCGCGGGCGGCAGCACGCCGTCGCGCGGGTCGGTGCGCGGCGGCACGACGACGACGCCGACCAGGTCCAGCCGGGTGAACTGGACGAACGGCTCGACCAGGATGGTCTTGGTCAGCTGGCCGGCGTTGGCCTGGACCTCGACGACCTTGCCGACCGGCACGCCGGGCACGAACGGGCGGCCGCTCTGCGAGCCGAAGGTGACCAGCCGGTCCCCGGCCTTGACCTGCGCCTTCCCGTTGAGCAGGGAGACCTTCATCGGGCTGTCGCCGCCGCCGGAGGCGAAGCCGATCTCCCCGCTGCCCTCCAGGCGGGCGCCGGCGGTGAAGCCGGGGTCGGAGGCGAGCAGGACGGTCGCGGTGGTGGGCGCGACGGTGGTGATCCGGCCGACCAGGCCCTGGCCGTTGATGACGGTCATGTCGCGGGTGAGGCCGTCGTCGCTGCCGGCGTCGATCGTGATGGTCCAGGAGAAGCCCTGGGCCGGGCCGATGGCGATGACCTGGGCGGCCTTGACGGTGTATCCGCCGGCGCCGGCGGTGCGCAGCAGGTCGTCGAGCTGCTTGGTGCGCCCGGCGGCCATGTCGGAGGAGGCGAGTTTCTGTCGCAGTTCGGTGTTCTCGCGGGCGAGCTGGTCGGTGCGTCCGCTGTCGGTGGCGGCGTCGCGGAAGGCCCGGACGGTGTTGGCGACCGGGTCGACGAGGGTGGACGCGCCGCGCTCGACCGGGCCGAGGACGCCTGCGGCGGCGCGCCTGGCGCCGCCGAGCGGGGAGCTCTCACCGCCCTTGATGTCGACGGTGATGAGCGCGAAGGCGACCGCCACCAGCAGGATGAGCAGCAGCCGGCTCTCTCGTGTGTCCCTCACGGTGCTGGTACTGCCCCTTCGTACCTGGCCGGCCGCCGGGGCTGTGGGGCCCGGGCGGCGGCGGCCCGTTCAGTTGAGTGTCGGATGTGTCGTCGGTCTAACGGCGCGGCTGCGCGTCGAGTACCTGCTGCAGCGCCTCGAACTCCTCGACGCACTTGCCGGAGCCGAGCGCGACCGAGTCGAGCGGGTTCTCCGCGATGTGAATCGGCATGCCGGTCTCTCGGCGCAGCCGCTCGTCGAGGCCGCGCAGCAGGGCGCCGCCGCCGGTGAGCACGATGCCGCGGTCCATGACGTCGCCGGCGAGCTCGGGCGGGCACTGGTCGAGCGTGGTCTTGACCGCGTCGATGATCGAGTTGACCGGCTCGTCGATGGCCTCGCGGACCTCGGCGGCGGAGATGACGACGGTCTTGGGCAGGCCGCTGACGAGGTCGCGGCCGCGGATCTCGGCGTGCTCGTCCTTCTCGCCCTCCAGGCCGTAGGCGCTGCCGATGCTCATCTTGATCTGTTCGGCGCTGCGCTCGCCGAGGAGCAGCGAGTACTCCTTCTTGATGTGCTGGACGATCGCGTTGTCGAGCTCGTCGCCGGCGACCCGGATGGACTGGGCGGTGACGATGCCGCCGAGGGAGATGACGGCGACCTCGGTGGTGCCGCCGCCGATGTCGACGACCATGTTGCCGGTGGCCTCGTGGACGGGCAGTCCGGCGCCGATGGCGGCGGCCATGGGCTCCTCGATGATGTGCACCTGTCGCGCGCCGGCCTGGGAGGAGGCCTCGATGACGGCGCGGCGCTCGACGCCGGTGATGCCGGAGGGCACGCAGACGACGACGCGGGGGCGGGCGAGGTAGCGGCGGCGGTGGATCTTGAGGATGAAGTAGCGCAGCATCCGCTCGGTGATCTCGAAGTCGGCGATCACGCCGTCCTTGAGCGGGCGGATGGCGACGATGTTGCCCGGGGTGCGGCCGATCATCTTCTTGGCCTCGGCGCCGACCGCCAGGATGCCGCCGGTGTTGGTGTTCACCGCGACGACGGACGGCTCGTTGAGCACGATCCCCTTGCCCCTGACGTACACCAGCGTGTTGGCAGTTCCGAGGTCGATCGCCAAGTCGCGGCCGATGAACGACAGGTTGCTCGCCATGGGGTGTAGGTGCCTTCCCGGGCTCGGAGTTCATGAGAGGTGGACGACTGCGTGCGCCCACGCTTGGGCGGAGACCAGCTGAGCTGCCTTACCGGGCCCTTGAGTCGCGTCCATCGTAGTCACGCCTCGCGGTACGGACGTCGACGTGGGGCATACCGTCCATTGTCCGGAGCGTGATCGCTTCTCCGAGGATTGGGACGCCGTGTCGGGAACCCCAGTTCCCTATTTCACGATAAGAATGCCCCGGCCGGGTCAATGGTCCCGACCGGGGCAGTCCCTAGGTCCTCCGGGCGCGCGCCCGGGCCGGCTCAGGCGTGCGCCGGGAAGAAGATCTTGATCTCGCGCTCCGCGGACTCGGGCGAGTCGGAGGCGTGGATCAGGTTCTCGCGGGTGATCGTCGCGTAGTCGCCGCGGATGGTGCCGGCGCCGGCCTCCAGGGGGTTGGTGGCGCCCGCCAGCATGCGGATGCCCGGGACGACGTCCTCGCCCTCGACGATCAGGGCGATCGACGGACCGGAGGTCATGAACTCCAGCAGCGGCTCGTAGAACGGGCGGCCGACGTGCTCCGCGTAGTGCTGCTCCAGCGTCGCCCGGTCGAAGGTGCGCAGCTCGACGGCCGCGAGCTGCCAGCCGGCCTTGCGCTCGATGCGGCTGATGATCTCGCCCGCCAGGCCGCGGCGGACGGCGTCGGGCTTGAGCAGGACGAGAGTGCGCTGGGACACGGTGCGTCTCCTGGGGAATCGGTTCGGCATACGGTATGCGGTACGGCCAGAGGTTACCTTGCGTGAACGACCCGCAGGGTTCGCCGGTCTAGGCCTCCGCGGCGGCCGCGACGGCGGCGGCGCGGGCGGCCTTGAACTCGTCCACCTTGCGGCCGTAGTGCACCGAGCACCACCACAGGGCGGCGAAGACCACGCCGAGGCCGAACATCGTCGGCAGGATGAGGCCGCTGGCGATCAGGCCGATCTGCAGCGCCCAGCCGATCTGCACGGCGCCGGGCCGGTTGATCATGCCGCAGAGCGCGATGCACAGCGCCATCGCGATCCCGGTGACGATCCACACCGTGGCGGTCGACACGCTGGAGAGCCGCATCGCGACCAGCCCGGCGAACATCGCCAGCAACGCCTCGCCGATCAGCGTCGAGGAGCAGAGCGTCCTCATCTTCACTTCCTCCCGAGCAGCAGGCGGGCCTCGCCCACCGTGATGACCGAACCGGTGACCAGGACCCCGGCGCCGCCGAGGTCGCCCTCCTCCTCGGCGAGCGTGACGGCGGCGGCGATCGCGTCGTCGAGGCGGGGCTCCACCTGGACGCGGTCCTCGCCGAACACCTCGACGGCGAGCGCCGCGAGCGCGTCGACGTCCATCGCGCGGTGGGTGGAGTTCTGGGTGATGACGACCTCGGCGAGGATCGGCTCGAAGGCCTCCAGCACGCCGGCCACGTCCTTGTCGCCGGAGGTGCCGATCACGCCCACCAGGCGGGTGAAGCCGAAGGACTCGGTGATCGCGGCGACGGTCGCGCGGGCGCCGTGCGGGTTGTGCGCGGCGTCCAGGATGATCGTGGGGCTGCGGCGGACGATCTCCAGGCGGCCCGGCGAGGAGACGCCGGAGAAGGCCTGGCGGACCTTGTCCGTGTCGAGCTGCCCGCCGCGGGCGCCGCCGACGCCGAAGAATGCCTCGACCGCGGCCAGCGCCAGCGCCGCGTTGTGCGCCTGGTACTCGCCGTGCAGCGGGATGAAGACGTCCTCGTACTCCTCGCCGCCGAGCCCGCGCAGCGTCACCAGCTGGCCGCCGACGGCGAGTTCACGGCGGATCACGCCGAACTCCATGCCCTCGCGGGCGACCGTGGCGTCCACCTCGACGGCCCGGCGCAGGATGACCTGGGCGGCGTCCAGCTGCTGCTGGGCGACCACGGTGACGGCGCCGGACTTGATGATCCCGGACTTCTCGACCGCGATCTCGCCGGTGGTCCCGCCGAGCTTGTCGGTGTGGTCCAGCCCGATCGGGGTGATCACCGAGACGGCGGCGTCGATGACGTTGGTGGCGTCCCAGGAGCCGCCCATGCCGACCTCGACGACGGCGACGTCCACCGGGGCGTCGGCGAAGGCCGCGTAGGCCATGCCGGTCAGCACCTCGAAGAAGGACATCGGCACCGGCTGCTGCGCGTCGACCATCTCCACGTAGGGCGCGATGTCGCGGTAGACCTCGACGAAGCGCTCGGGGGTGATCGGGGCGCCGTCCAGGCTGATGCGCTCGGTGACGCTCTCCACGTGCGGGCTGGTGTAGCGGCCGGTGCGCAGCTCGAAGGTGTTGAGCAGCTGCTCGATCATCCGGGCGGTGGAGGTCTTGCCGTTGGTGCCGGTGATGTGGATGGAGGGGAAGGACCGCTGGGGCTGGCCCAGGATGTCCATCAGCGCCTCGATCCGGTCGAGCGAGGGCTCCAGCTTGTTCTCCGGCCAGCGCTTGGACAGTTCGACCTCGACGTCGCGCAGGGCGTCGCCGGTGCCGCCGTCGGCGGGGCGGAGGGTGTACGGGTTCGGGTCGGCCTTGTCGCTCACGACCACAGTCTACGGAGGGTCGGCGGCCCGTCCTCACAGGGTGAGGCCGGGGGCGTGGCCGGGGTGAGAACGACCACTTTGCCCGATCTTGGCCTGGCCTCGACCAGTTTTCGCCCTTTACTATTGATTTAGCGAGTTTGAACCGCAATGGAGCATCGATTCGCACCCTCAAGGAGCTCAATCACCTTTGATCATGAGGAGTAGCACGCTGTGCCTGACGTCCTGCACGACTGGATGGTCCTCCGACAGGACACGATCGTCCGGTTCGCCGGACTGATCTCACTGCTGCTCGTCGCCTACATGGTCCTGGTGTTCGGCCGCTTCCTGGTCTACTGGGCCGGCTCCCGCCACGCCTTCAGGCGCAACCGCCCCGCGGAGCCCGGCGACCCCACCGCCTTCCGGTGGCACCTGGTCATCCCCTGCCGCGACGAGGAGGCCGTGGTCGCCCAGACCCTCGCCGGACTGCGCGCCTGCGCGCCCGAGGCCCACCTGTGGGTCATCGACGACGACAGCGAGGACGCCACCCGCGAACTCGTCCTCGCCGCCGCAGCCCACGACGACCGCGTCCACCTCGTCCAGCGCCGCCGCCCGCACGCACGGATCGGCAAGGGCGCCGCCCTCAACGCCGCGTACCGCGAGATCTCCGCGTGGCTGCCCGCGGACGCCGACCGCTCCCGCGTGGTGATCGGAGTCGTCGACGCCGACGGTCGGCTCGGCGCCGGCACCCTCGCGCAGGTGTGCGGCGACAAGGCGCTCGGCCGCCCCGACACCGGCGCCGTCCAGATCGGCGTGCGGATGCGCAACGCCGACGACGAGCTCCCGCTGCCCGGCCGCGGCCGCGCCGCCAACGCGTTCGCCCGCGCCCTCGTGCGCATGCAGGACGTCGAGTTCCAGGCCAACAACGCCGGCATGCAGCTGCTGCGCCGACGCACCGGCAGCGTCGGCCTCGGCGGCAACGGCCAGTTCGTGCGCCTCACCGCCCTCGACTCCCTCACCGCCGAGGAGGGCCGGGCCGGCCGTCCCTGGTCCGAGCGCGCCCTGCTCGAGGACTACGAGTCCGGCCTCGACCTGCGCCTGGCAGGCTGGCGCCTGACCCACGTCACCGAGGCCCGGGTCTCCCAGGAGGCCCTCGTCTCGCCGCGCCGCTTCCTCACCCAGCGCACCCGCTGGGCCCAGGGCAACATGCAGTGCCTGCGCTACACCGGCCGGGTGCTGCGCTCCCCGCACTACACGTGGTCCGGCAAGGCCGAGGTCATGTACACCTTCCTGCAGCCGGTGGCCTGCGTGCTGCTGGTGCTGCTCACGCCGCTGTCGATCGCGATCACCGCCGCCGGGCTGGTGCTCTTCCCCGCCGAGACCGCCGACTTCCAGCTGCGGTTCGGCCCCTACATGGCCGTCGCCTTCGTCGTCGCCACGCTGCCGATGGTGTTCTGGGGCTTCACCTACCGCACCCTCGTCCACCCCGACCGCCGCCGGCTGACCGGGCTGCTCTGGGGCGTCCTGGTGTGGATCTACGCCTACCACCTGTTCGTCGTCGCCACCCGGGCGGCCGTGCGGATGCTGCTCGGCCGCAACGGCTGGGCCAAGACCCGGCGCAACGCCGAGAAGGTCGCCGTCGGCGCCCCCACCGCCGTCGAATCCTGAGCCCCGCCGCCCCTCTCCCCCGTGAGTCCCGGAGCCTCCCCCATGAGCACCTGCCTGCCCCCCTCCAGCGTCGCCGTCGTCCTCGGCACCCGCCCCGAGCTCGTCAAGCTCGCCCCCCTCATCCACGAACTCGGCGCCGCCACCCGCCTGGTGCACACCGGCCAGCACTGGGACGAGGCCATGTCCGGCCGCTTCCTGCGCGACCTGGACCTACCCCGGCCCGAGCTGCTCACCGGCGTCGGCGGCCGGCCGCGGGCCGGGCAGATCGCCCAGTCCCTCGGCCAGCTCGACGCCGCCTTCGCCGAGGACCGCCCGGTGGCCGTCGTCGTCCAGGGCGACACCAACGCCACCCTCGCCGGCGCGCTGGCCGCCAACGCCCGGGAGATCCCGCTGGTCCACGTCGAGGCCGGGCTGCGCAGCTTCGACCGGGCGATGCCCGAGGAGCACAACCGGGTGATGGTCGACCACGTCGCCGACCTGCTCTGCGCCGCCACCCCGGACAACGTCGCCAACCTGCGCGCCGAGTCGCTCGACGAGCGGCGGATCGCGCTCACCGGCAACACCGTCGTCGAGGTCGTCCGCCGCCAGCTGCCCGACGAGCAGGCGCGCGCCGCCCTGCTCACCGCCCACCGGCTGCGCCCCGACGGCTACGTCCTCGCGACCGTGCACCGCCCGGAGAACACCGACACCGCCGAAGCGCTCGGTGCCGTCCTCGCCGAGCTGGACCGCATCGCGCGGGCCGGCACGCCGGTGCTGTTCCCGATGCACCCGCGCACCCGGGCCGCCGTCGAACGCTTCGGGCTGGACGGGCTGCTGGAGCGCGTCGCCGTCACCGGGCCGGTCGGGTACGCCGACTTCCTCGGCCTCGCGGGCCACGCCGCACTGCTGGTCTCCGACTCCGGCGGCGTGCAGGAGGAGTGCACCGTGCTCGGCCGCCCGCTGCTGGTGGTGCGCCGCTCCACCGAGCGCCCGGAGGCCGTGGACGCGGGCTTCGCCGCGCTGGTGCAGCCCGGCGAGGAGCTGGGCGAGCTGGCCCGCGCGTGGCTGTCCGACAGCCCCGAGCGGCTGGCCCGGCTCGCGGCCACCTCGAGCCCGTACGGCGACGGCCTGGCGTCGGCGCGCATCGCCGAACTCACCGCCCGGATCGCCGAGTCCGCCCGGCCCGGGGCCGGCGCCGGCCTGCTCGCCGCGTAGCCCTGATCGCCGGGCGGGCTTGACAGCCGGATTGGTCTAGTCCACCTTGTGAAGCAAGTCTCCGTTCCCGAAGGGGACTTGAGTTGTCGGTAGCTCCCGCACGCGCACCATCGACACCCCGGACGGCGCCGCCCCCACAGCGCGCCGCCGGGCCTCCCCCACAGGAGATGGAGTCATGCCACCTGCCCGACACCGGCGGCGCCCGCGCGCCGTCCGCACCCTGCTCGCCGGAGCCGGCGCGATCGCGCTGGGCCTGAGCGGACTCGTCCTCGCCACCGGCACCGGCGCCCGCGCCGCGGACGTCGACCTGATCACCAACGGCGGCTTCGAGACCGGCGGCCTCGGCGGCTGGTCCTGCACCAACGGCACCGTCCGGAGCACGACCGCCCACTCCGGCTCGTACGCGCTGCAGTCCACCCCGGGCGCGGGCGACACCGGCGAGTGCACGCAGACCGTCGCCGTGAAGCCGTCGTCGACGTACACGCTGAGCTCCTAGGTGCAGGGCTCGTACGTCTACCTCGGTGCCCGCGGCACCGGCGGCACCGACCCCAGCACCTGGACGACGTCGGCGGGCTGGGCGCGGCTGAGCACCGGCTTCACCACCGGCCCGAGCACCACGAGCGTCACCGTCTACCTGCACGGCTGGTACGGGCAGGCGGCGTTCCTGGCCGACGACGTCTCGCTGGTGGGCCCCGGCGGCCCGCAGCCGTCGCAGAGCCCGACGGTCACCACGTCCCCGAGCCCGAGCCCCACGGCGACCGCGACGGCGACCGCAACCGCGACGGGCACGGCGACCGGCACTCCGACCAAGCCGCCGGGCCTGCCCGAGCACGTGCTCACCGGCTACTGGCAGAACTTCGACAACGGCGCCACCGTCCAGCGCATCAGCGACGTCCCGGCCGCGTACGACATCATCGCGGTCGCCTTCGCCGACGCCACCAGCACGCCGGGCGCGCTGGGCTTCACCCTCGACCCGGCCCTGTCCTCCCGCCTCGGCGGCTACACCGACGCCCAGTTCAAGGCCGACATCGCGGCCAAGCGCGCGGCCGGCAAGCGGGTCGTGCTCTCGGTCGGCGGGCAGAACGGCACGGTGTCGGTGGCCGACCCCGCGTCGGCGGCGAACTTCGCGAACTCCGCGTGGTCGCTGATGCGGGCCTACGGCTTCGACGGGATCGACATCGACCTGGAGAACGGCGTCAACGCGACCTACCTCGGCCAGGCGCTGCACGCGGTCGCCGCGAAGGCCGGCAGCGGGTTCGTCCTCACCATGGCGCCGCAGACCATCGACATGCAGTCGACCGGCACGGAGTACTTCAGGCTGGCGCTGAACGTGAAGGACGTCCTCACCATCGTCAACATGCAGTACTACAACTCCGGCGCGATGAACGGCTGCGACGGCAACGTGTACTCGCAGGGCACCGAGAACTTCCTGACCGCGCTCGCCTGCATCCAGCTCCAGGGCGGGCTGCGGCCCGACCAGGTCGGGCTCGGCGTGCCGGCCTCCACCAGCGCCGCGGGCGGCGGGTACGTGAGCGCGGGCGTGGTCGACAGCGCGCTCGACTGCCTCGCCGCCGGGACCGACTGCGGCAGCTACCGGCCTGCCACCACCTGGCCGGGGATCGGCGGGGCGATGACCTGGTCGACCAACTGGGACGCCTCGGCGGGCAATCCGGTGGCGAACACCATCGGCGCGCACCTGCACGCCATGCCGTGATCCCGCCCGGAGGCCCGCGCGCCGGGACTCAGACCCCGGCGCGGGCCTCCGGCACGTGCGCCGCGCCGCCACCGTGCCGGCGGCGCAACTCGGCGGTGATCTCGCCGAGTTCGCCCTCGGGCAGGAACGGCAGCATCATCGCGACACCCTGCAGCAGGCCGCCGAGCAGGAAGGTGGTGTCGGCGTTCGCGGCGACCAGGCCGCGGACCTCGGCCACGTCCCCGACGGCCACGGCCTCGATCAGCCGGGCGGCGTCGGCGGTCTCCTCGTCCACGCAGACGGCGCCGGCGTCGGCCGGGGCGCGACGGGCCATCGCGCGCAGCACCTTGTCGCCGACCGCGGGGGCGTAGGCCTTGCGGACCGCCTCCGCGGCGATCCAGGCGAGCAGGGTCGTCACCTCGCGCTCGGCGTGCTCGGCGAACAGCACGTCGAGCTCGTGGTCGAAGGCGAGCTGGTTGCCGTGCCGGAACGCGAGCAGCAGGGTCGCCGCCCTGGCCTTGGCCTCCTCGACCGCCTCGGCAGGAAGTTCGTCGACCAACTCTTCGGTCACCACCACGCCATGCCCTCCCGTCCACCGGCCCGCCGCGCTCCCGCAGAACGTTCGACACGGACCCTCCGCGAAACTCAGAGCACACCGTACACATCCGACCTGCAAATTTCCGCAATCCCGCGCGGGCAAGACCGGAATGAATTCGAGCGGAATAGGACCTCACCCGGTCCGGGATGAATATTCGCCGGAAGGGAGCAATGGCACTGGGCTATTGGGCGTAGCGAAAGTCGGCGCGACAGCCCGAAGGGCCGCATCCCGCGCGAGGCGGAATGCGGCCCTTCGGGGACCGAAGCCGGGCTCAGCCCTGCGGCAGCGCCGCGAGCTGGGCGGTGATCCGGGCGATGTCGGCCTCGGCGGCCTCCAGGCGGGTCCGGATCTTGGCGACGACCTCGTCCGGCGCCTTGGCGAGGAACGCCTCGTTGCCGAGCTTGCCGGTGGTCTGGGCCTTCTCCTTCTCGGCCGCCGCGAGGTCCTTGGCGAGGCGCTTGCGCTCGGCCGCGACGTCGATGGTGCCGGAGAGGTCCAGCGACACGGTGGCGCCGGCCACCGGGAGCGAGGCGGTGGCCGCGAAGCCCTCCTCGGGGGCGGTCAGCCGCAGCAGCGAGCGGATCGCGTCCTCGTGGGCGGCCAGCGCGGTGCCGTCCAGCTCCAGGGCGGCCGGGACGCGCTGGCCCGGCTTGAGGCCCTGGTCGGTGCGGAAGCGGCGGACCTCGGTGACGACCTGCTGCAGCGTGGCGATCTCCGCCTCGGCCGCGGCGTCGCGGAAGCCGCTGTCCGTCGGCCAGTCGGCGATGACGACCGACTCGGCGCCGGTGAGCGTGGTCCACAGCGTCTCGGTGACGAACGGCACGATCGGGTGCAGCAGGCGCAGCGTGACGTCCAGGACCTCGCCGAGCACCCGGCGCGCGGCGTCGGCCTGCGGGCCGCCCTTGGCCAGGGTGGTCTTGGAGAGCTCGACGTACCAGTCGAAGACCTCGTCCCAGGCGAAGTGGTACAGCGCCTCGGAGAGCTTGGAGAACTGGTAGTCCTCGTACAGGCCGTCCACCTCGGCGACGGTGCTGCCCAGGCGCGACAGGATCCAGCGGTCGCTCGCGGTCAGCTCCTGCGGCGCGGGCAGCGGGCCCTCGACGGTGGCGCCGTTCATCAGCGCGAAGCGGGTGGCGTTCCAGATCTTGTTGGCGAAGTTGCGGGCCGCCTGGACCCAGTCCTCGCCGATCGGCACGTCGACGCCGGGGTTGGCACCGCGCGCGAGCGTGAAGCGCAGCGCGTCGGAGCCGTACTTGTCCATCCAGTCCAGCGGGTTGACCACGTTGCCGAAGGACTTCGACATCTTCTTGCCGTTCTGGTCACGGACCATGCCGTGCAGCGCGATGGTGTGGAACGGCGGGGTGCCGTCCATCGCGTAGAGGCCGAACATCATCATCCGGGCGACCCAGAAGAAGAGGATGTCGTAGCCGGTGACCAGGACGGAGTTCGGGTAGAACTTCGCGAGGCTCTCGGTCTGCTCGGGCCAGCCGAGCGTGGAGAACGGCCACAGGCCGGAGGAGAACCAGGTGTCCAGGACGTCGGTGTCCTGGTGCCAGCCCTCGCCGGCGGGCGGCTGCTCGTCCGGTCCGACGCAGACGACCTCGCCGTTCGGGCCGTACCAGACCGGGATGCGGTGACCCCACCACAGCTGGCGCGAGATGCACCAGTCGTGCAGGTTGTCGACCCAGTCGAAGTAGCGCTTCTCCATCTCCTGCGGGTGGATCTTGACCCTGCCGTCGCGGACCGCGTCGCCGGCGGCCTTCGCGAGCGGGCCGACCTTGACCCACCACTGCATGGACAGCCGCGGCTCGATGGTGGTCTTGCAGCGCGAGCAGTGGCCGACCGAGTGGACGTACGGACGCTTCTCGGCGACGATCCGGCCTTCGGCGCGCAGCGCGGCGACGATCGCCGAGCGGGCCTCCAGGCGGTCCAGGCCGAGGAAGGGACCGTGCACGGTGATGACGGCGTGCTCGTCCATCACGGCGATGTTCGGCAGGTTGTGGCGCTGGCCGATCTCGAAGTCGTTCGGGTCGTGCGCGGGCGTCACCTTGACGGCGCCGGTGCCGAACTCCGGGTCGACGTGGGCGTCGGCGACGATCGGGATGCGGCGGCCGGTGAGCGGCAGCTCGATCTCGGTGCCGACCAGGTGCCGGTAGCGCTCGTCCTCGGGGTGGACGGCGACCGCGGTGTCGCCCAGCATCGTCTCGGCGCGCGTGGTGGCGACGACGATCGCGTTCTCGCCCTCGCCGTAGCGGATCGAGACCAGCTCGCCGTCGTCGTCCTGGTAC
This sequence comes from Streptomyces sp. SP17BM10, assembly GCF_036322405.1. Classification (NCBI taxonomy): domain Bacteria; kingdom Bacillati; phylum Actinomycetota; class Actinomycetes; order Kitasatosporales; family Streptomycetaceae; genus Streptomyces; species Streptomyces sp. SP17BM10. Next base: position 316,041 of record NZ_JAQYXB010000669.1, read on the forward strand.
TCCACCTCGATGTCCGAGATGGCGGTCAGGCAGCGCGGGCACCAGTTGATGATGCGCTCGGCGCGGTAGATCAGCTCGTCGTCGAAGAGCTTCTTGAAGATGGTCTGGACGGCCTGGGAGAGGCCCTCGTCCATGGTGAACCGCTCGCGCGACCAGTCCACGCCGTCGCCGAGGCGGCGCATCTGGCCGGAGATCTGGCCGCCGGACTCCGCCTTCCACTTCCAGACGCGCTCGACGAAGGCCTCGCGGCCCAGGTCGTGGCGGGACTTGCCCTCCTTGGCGAGCTCGCGCTCGACCACGTTCTGGGTGGCGATGCCGGCGTGGTCCATGCCGGGCTGCCAGAGCGCCTCGTAGCCCTGCATCCGCTTGCGGCGCACCAGCGCGTCGATCAGCGTGTGCTCGAAGGCGTGGCCCAGGTGCAGGCTGCCGGTCACGTTCGGCGGGGGGATGACGATGGTGAACGGGGGCTTGTCGCTCTTGGCGTCCGCGGTGAAGTAGCCACGCTCTACCCAGCGCTCGTACAGCTCGCCCTCTACGTCCGCGGGGGTGTAGGTCGTCGGGAGGGTTGCCGCATCGTCCCCGGTGGTGCTCACGGGGCGCTGGTTCGTCGTGTCGGTCACGACGCACAGTTTACGTAACCGAGGGCTCGGGTTACGAACCGCTTTCGGTCCGCGGACACCGCGCGCCCGACCGGGTCCGCCGTGGGCGCCGTGCGGTACCGTGCCCGGACAATCGTCCGGTTTTCCGGACGTACACGGGAACAATTCCACACCAGACAGGCCGCGGGTGCGGCGGGGGAGCACAGACAGATGTACGGCCAGGGTCAGCAGTATCCGCAGGGACAGCCGCAGCCCTACGGGGGACAGCCCCCGTACGGCGCGCCGCAGCAGCCGCAGCAGCCGTACGGGGCGCCGCAGCCCCAGTACGGCTACCCGCCGCAGGGCCAGCCGCAGTACGGCGCGCCCCAGCAGCCCTACGGCGTGCCGCCGCAGGCCCCGTACGGCCAGCCGGGGTACCCGCCGCCGCCGAAGAAGGGCAAGGGCGGCCTGGTCGCCGGTCTCGTGATCGGCGCGCTCCTGCTCGGCGGCGGCGGTTTCGCCGCCTGGAAGTACCTCGGCGGCAAGGACTCCACCGGCGGCAACTACAAGCTCACCGCCCCGCAGTCGCTGGCGGACGGCTACGTCAAGAAGTCGTCCGACGAGAAGCCGGCCGACCCCAACAAGCCCGAGTCCGCGAAGTACGGCTCCAACCTCACCGGCGTGATCGCCAGCTACACCAAGGGCGGCGACCCGCTCGACGGGATCTCGATCATCGGCATCTACGGGCAGCTGAACAGCCCCGACCAGATCATCCAGGAGTCGAAGCAGGACAGCGGCGGCCTCACCTGGAGCACGCCGATGACGGACTACCCCGCGAACGACAGCACGAGCTCCGCCGCGAAGCTCGCCTGCGGCGCGACCAGCATCATCGGCAAGCCCGGCCCCGTCGTCTGCGTGTGGGCCGACAAGTCCACCTACGGGCACGTCAGCTTCAACCACGTCAGCGCCGGCGGCACCGCCCCGACTCCGATCTCCGCGGCCCAGGCCGCGGAGAAGACCCGCGCCATCCGCGACGCGATGAAGGTGGCCAAGTGACCGACCAGAGCCCGTACGGCGCCCCGCCGCCGCCTCCCAACCAGCCCTACGGGGCCCCTCCTCCCCCGCCGCCCGCCGGCCAGCCGTACGGCGCCGTGCCGCCGCAGGCGCCGCCGCCCGGCTACCCCGCGCCCGGCCAGGCCGACTACCCCGGCTACGGGACGTACCCGCCGCCCCCGCCCCGCACGTCGCACAAGACGCTGTGGATCGTCCTCGGCTGCGTCTTCGGCGTGCTGCTCCTCGGCGGCGGCGCGCTCGCCTACTTCGTCTTCGACCTGACGAGCAACGCGGGCACCCAGAAGATCGTCATGCCGACGGCCTTCAAGGACCTCAAGGCCAACGACGACCCGACCACGACGCAGAAGATCCAGGACGAGATCACGTCCAAGATCGGCAACGGCGACGGCAACTGGAAGCCCACCGGCGTCGCCGCGGTCTACCAGAACGCGGACTCCGACCCGCAGCTGGTCGCGGTCGGCGTGTACGGCAAGGTGCTGCTGCCCAAGCAGGAGCTGGACCAGATGTTCCAGGGCTTCGCCGGCTCGGGCGGGCAGGTCAGCGACCGCCACGCGGTCGACCCCGGCCCCAAGGGCGGCACCATGGAGTGCGGGACGTCCGTGGACGGCGACACCAAGATGGCCGTGTGCGCCTGGGCCGACAGCAGCAGCCTCGTGATGGTGCTCAAGGGCGCCGACGACGGCACCCAGCCGGACGTGGACAAGCTCGCCGCCGACACCCGCGACCTGCGCGCGGTCGCCGAGGTCCCGAAGTAACCCGGACCGCCCGGCGCACGGAACACGAACGCGAGAGGGCCCCGCACCACGACGGTGCGGGGCCCTCTCGTATCAAGGCTTCCGGGCTCAGGCGCTCTTCTCGCGCCGCTCGCGCTTGATCATGTCGCGCGGGACGAGCGTCGGGATCGCGTGCTTGGAGACCACGTCCCCGGTGACCACCACGCGGGCGACGTCCTGACGCGAGGGCACCTCGTACATCACGGACATCAGCACCTCCTCCATGATGGCCCGCAGTCCGCGCGCGCCGGTGCCGCGCAGGATCGCCTGGTCGGCGATCGCCTCCAGCGCGTCGCGCGTGAACTCCAGCTCCACGCCGTCCAGTTCGAAGAGCTTGCGGTACTGCTTGACCAGCGCGTTCTTCGGCTCGGTGAGGATCTGCAGGAGCGCCTCGCGGTCCAGGTTGTGCACGCTGGTGATCACCGGCAGACGGCCGATGAACTCCGGGATCATGCCGAACTTCACCAGGTCCTCGGGCATCACCTGGCGGAAGTGGTCGCTCGCGTCCGACTCCCGCTTGGAGCGGATGTTGGCGCCGAAGCCGATGCCCTTGGCACCCGCGCGGCCCTCGATGATCCGCTCCAGGCCGGCGAACGCGCCGCCGACGATGAACAGCACGTTGGTGGTGTCGATCTGGATGAACTCCTGGTGCGGGTGCTTGCGCCCGCCCTGCGGCGGCACCGACGCGGTGGTGCCCTCCAGGATCTTCAGCAGCGCCTGCTGCACGCCCTCGCCGGAGACGTCCCGGGTGATCGACGGGTTCTCGCTCTTGCGCGCGACCTTGTCGATCTCGTCGATGTAGATGATCCCGGTCTCGGCCTTCTTGACGTCGTAGTCGGCCGCCTGGATCAGCTTGAGCAGGATGTTCTCGACGTCCTCGCCGACGTACCCGGCCTCGGTCAGCGCCGTGGCGTCCGCGATCGCGAACGGCACGTTGAGCATCCGGGCCAGGGTCTGCGCCAGCAGGGTCTTGCCGGAGCCGGTGGGGCCCAGCAGCAGGATGTTGGACTTGGCCAGCTCGATCGCGTCGTCGCGGCCGTTGCCACCGCTGCGGCCCGCCTCGCCCGCCTGCACGCGCTTGTAGTGGTTGTAGACGGCCACCGACAGCGCCTTCTTGGCGAGGTCCTGGCCGACCACGTACTGGTCCAGGAACTCGTAGATCTCGCGCGGCTTCGGGAGTTCCTCGAAGCGCACCTCGGAGGTCTCGGCGAGTTCCTCCTCGATGATCTCGTTGCACAGGTCGATGCACTCGTCGCAGATGTACACGCCTGGGCCGGCGATCAGCTTCTTCACCTGCTTCTGCGACTTGCCGCAGAACGAGCACTTGAGCAGGTCGCCACCGTCTCCGATGCGTGCCACGAGGTGCTTCCCCTTCGCCAGGGGCCCCGCGGGGGTTCCGGGGCCTGGTGCTGTGGACCGTCAACGCCGACGGCGATCGGTCTCGCTATCCGACGGTACTCTGCCGGGCCCCTGATTCCGTCCTCTTCGCCGGGTCTGCCCTACGCCCTGGGCGAATTGATACCGAACAGATGCCGTTGCGGCGGCCGCCGAAGGGTCCGGGGCGGGGCGCGCGACCGACGCGCGCCCCGCCCCGGGCCGGTGCCGGCCTCAGGAGGTCAGCGAGGTCTTGCGGGTGGAGATGATCTGGTCGACCAGGCCGTACTCGGCGGCCTCCTCGGCGGTCAGGATCTTGTCGCGCTCGATGTCCTCGCGCACCTGCTCCACCGACTTGTTCGAGTGCTTGGACAGCATCTGCTCCAGCTGCTCGCGCATCCGGAAGATCTCCTTGGCCTGGATCTCCAGGTCGGACACCTGACCGCGGCCGGTCTCGGTGTACGGCTGGTGGATCAGGATCCGGGCGTTCGGCAGCGCCATGCGCTTGCCGGGGGTGCCGGCCGCGAGCAGCACGGCCGCGGCGGAGGCCGCCTGGCCCATGCAGACCGTGGTGATGTCCGGCTTCACGTACTGCATGGTGTCGTAGATGGCCGTCAGGGCCGTGAACGAACCGCCGGGCGAGTTGATGTACATCTGGATCTCGCGGTCCGGGTCCATCGACTCCAGGCAGAGCAGCTGCGCCATGATGTCGTTCGCCGAGACGTCGTCGACCTGCGAGCCGAGGAAGATGATGCGCTCCTCGAACAGCTTGGCGTAGGGGTCGTACTCGCGGATGCCCTGCGTGGTGCGCTCGACGAAGCGCGGGACGATGTAGCGGCCCTCGGCGCGCATGTCCTCGACGCGGGCCTGGGCGGCCGACAGGCTGGGGATGTTCATGGGGGTTCTAGTCCTCCGGGGCGTTGGGGCTGTGGTCTCGTGGGCCGGGCCGAGGCTCAGGCGCCCGTGCCGCCGCCGCCGGGGACGTCCGCGGCGCTGTGCATGATCGCGTCGATCAGGCCGTACTCCAGGGCCTCCTCCGGCGTGAACCAGCGGTCGCGGTCGGAGTCCCGGGTGATCTGCTCGAACGACTGGCCGCTGTGGAAGGCGATCAGCTCGGACATCCGCTTCTTGGTGCGCAGCAGCTGCTCGGCCTGGATGCGGATGTCGGTGGCGGAGCCGCCGAGGCCGGCGGACGGCTGGTGCATCAGGATGTTGGCGTTCGGCAGCGAGAACCGCTTGCCCTTGGCGCCGGCGGTCAGCAGGAACTGGCCCATCGAGGCCGCCATGCCCATCGCGATGGTGACGACGTCGTTCTTGATGTACTGCATGGTGTCGTAGATCGCCATGCCGGCCGAGATCGAGCCGCCCGGGGAGTTGATGTAGAGGAAGATGTCCTTTTCCGGGTCCGCGGCCAGCAGGAGCAGCTGCGCGGTGATCTTGTTGGCGATGTCGTCGTCGACCTGCTGGCCGAGGAAGATGATCCGCTCGTTGAGCAGCCGGTTGTAGACCTGGTCGCCCAGGCCGCCGAGCACGTCACCAGAGGCGGCGTGCGGCGCCATCGGGCCCATCTGCATCTGCGGGAACGTCACTTAGCCACCTGCTCAGTCGATTTGGACGGTCGCCGGGCGCCCGTCACGGTGTCGCACAGCTTCCGGGTATCACGTCGTGATTGTTGCTGTCCAAGGACCCTAACGCGCAGGCCGGGCCGCAGAATCCCCCACGCAGAACTGTTCGCTGTGAGCGCAGGGTCGCGCGCGTCGGACGGGCCTGCTCCGGTTGGGACACCCCCGCCGGGTACGGCGACGGGCCCGGACGCCGTGACGGCGTCCGGGCCCGCGTGGTGCCTCAGGGGGTCACCGCGGCCGATCAGGCCTCGGTGGTCTCCTCGGCGGCGGCCTCGGCGGTCTCGTCCGACTCGTCCTCGTCGTCGAAGTTGACCTCGTTGCCCTCGGTGTCGACGACCTTGGCGGCCTCGACCACGGTGGCCAGCGCCTTGCCGCGGGCGACCTCGCCGACCAGCAGCGGAACCTGACCGCCCTGGACGACCTGCTGGGCGAACTGGTCCGGGGTGAGGCCCGAGCCGGCGGCGCGGCGGATGAGGTGCTCGGTGAGCTCCTCCTGGTTGACGCCCAGCTCCTCGTCGGCGACGATCTGGTCCAGGACGAACTGGGTCTTGATGCCCTTCTTCGCCTGCTCCTCGATCTCCGCCTCCCACTCCTCGCGGGACTTGCCCTGGGTCTCCAGGTAGGCGTCGATGGTCAGGCCCATCGGCTCCAGCTGGTGGTGCTCCAGGTTGTGCTTGCGGGTCTCGATCTCGTCCTTGAGGAGCTTCTCCGGGTACTCGATGTCGACCAGCGCGAGCAGGGCGTCGAGGACCTTCTCCTGGGCCTGGGTGGCCTGGTCGTACTCCTTCATGCGCTCCAGGCGCTTGCGGGAGTCGGCGCGCAGGTCCTCGAGGGTGTCGAACTCGCTGGCCAGCTGGGCGAACTCGTCGTCCAGCTCGGGCAGCTCCTTCTCCTGGACGGCGGTGACGGTGACGGTGACCTCGGAGGTCTTGCCCGCCTGGGTGCCACCCTTGAGCTCGGTCTCGAAGGTCGCGGTGCCACCGGCCTCGAGGCCCGTGACGGCGTCGTCGATGCCGTCGATCAGGCGGCCGGAGCCGATCTCGTAGCTCACGCCGTTGGCGGTGCCGTCCTCCGGCACCTCGCCGTCGACCTTGGCGACGAGGTCGACGACCACGATGTCACCGGCGGCGGCGGCGCGCTCGACGTCCTTGACCGAGGAGAAGCGCTCGCGCAGCTGCTCCAGGGACTTCTCGATGTCCTCGTCGGCGACGACGATCGGGTCGACGGTCACCTCGATGGAGGAGAACTCCGGCAGGGTGATCTCCGGGCGGATGTCCACCTCGGCGGTGAACTTCAGGTCACCGCCATCGGCGATGGTCTCGACACCCTCGATGTTGGTGATGTCGGGCTGGCCGAGGACCTCGATCTTGCCCTCGTCGACGGCCTGCGTGTAGAAGCGCGGCAGGGCGTCGTTGACGGCCTCCTCCAGCACGGCACCACGGCCGAAGCGCTGGTCGATGACGCGAGCCGGGATCTTGCCCTTGCGGAAGCCCGGAACCGTGACCTGCTGGTTGATCTTCTTGTACGCCGCGTCGAGGCTGGGCTTGAGCTCCTCGAAGGGCACCTCGACGGTGAGTCGAACCCGGGTCGGGTTCAGAGTCTCGACGGCGCTCTTCACGGTTAGGTCTCCTATGGGCTTGCGGTCAGGTTGCCTCCGCCAGGCCCGGACGCGCCGGCCGGGGCCGGTGCGGGTAGGTCTGGCGAGACGGGCGATGGGCGGTTGGAGCTGCATCTCCCGTGGGGGGGTGGACGGTGAGCGTGACTCCTCGCCCTCGTGCGGTTGACCTGGGTGGACGCCGCAGGGACTACCGCCAGCGCCCCATCCTACCGGTACCACGAAAGGCGGACGCCAGACGTCACCGTACCCGGAAACAGAACAGGGCCCCGCCCGGTGGGCGAGACCCTGCCGCACGTCGGGGTGACCGGATTCGAACCGACGGCCTTCCGCTCCCAAAGCGGACGCGCTACCAAACTGCGCCACACCCCGTGGTGCCGAGAGGAAGCGTACACGCCGGGCCCCGGCGGTTCGCCGACTTATTTCGGGGCCGCCGGAAGGGTTTCGGGAGGGCGCCCGGAGGCCGCGGAGGAATGCGGTGTGCACGGGAGCGACCGGACCAGGTACGCTGTTCCCCGAACTTCCGGCTCCGTGCCGGGGGATCGCGCGGGCGTAGCTCAATGGTAGAGCCCTAGTCTTCCAAACTAGTCACGCGAGTTCGATTCTCGTCGCCCGCTCCACGACCCGGCCCCGGTGCGTCATCGCACCGGGGCCGTCGGCGTTCCCGGGGCCGTTCGCGGGTCAGAGCCCCAGGCGGGCGGCGCGGGCCGCGGCGCGGTCGAGCAGCAGGTGGACGTCGGCCTCCCGGGTGGTCGGGCGGTCGTTGTACTCGTCCGGGGAGCGCGCCGGGCGGCCGGTCGCGTGCAGGACCTCCATCAGCTGGACGCGCGCGGTGCGGACCGTGCGCGGGGTGCCGTAGCCGTGCGCGAGGACGGCGGCCTGCGCGCCGAGGAGGCAGACGCGGCCGCCCTCGTCCCACATCGCGCCCTGGAGCCAGCCGAACGCGCCGATGTAGCGCGAGGCGAGCCGCAGGTGGTCGGCGGCGCTGACCGGCACCGGCCGGGCGGGGCGGCGCAGCACCCGGTCGAGCAGGGTCGCCCGGGGTCCGGGGTGGCCGGCGTGCCACGGGAGCGGGGCGGTGCCGTACGGGCAGACGTACGGGACGGGCGTGCGGGCGGGGGCGGGCAGGGAGGCGAGGTAGGCCTCGACCTCGGCGACCAGGCCGGAGCCGTCCGCGGCGAGCAGCAGCGGGAGTGGGAGCGGGGGTGTCGGGGCGGTGCGGGGCATGCGGTCTCTCCGGGCGGGCGGCCTTCAGGGTCCGCTCCCCAAAGTGGGGCATACACGACATTTTCGCGACCGGAGGTCCGGGCGGTCCGGGCGGTTTCCCGGCAGGCTGTCGGGCCGATAGCCTCGGCGCGTTCGAGCACGGTTCGATCGCGTGTCCGGAGCGTCACGCGGAACCGCGCGTCACGCAGATCACGACGCAGACGACTGCGGTCCCGAGGTGGAGGAGTTCCGGTGCGTCCCGAGGAGCGGCTTGCCGTCATACAGCGCTGCGTGGTGCGGGAGATGGCGGGGCTCGGGCAGGTGTTCACGCTCGACGGCGAGGTGGTGCGCGGACCGGGCACGACGGCGGTGGCCGTGCGCGAGCACCCCGGTGGCGACGGGGGCGGTCACGTCGACCTCGGCTTCGTGCTCCACCTCGGGCGGGCGGACGCGCCCGTGGTCTGGGACTGCTCGGCGGGCCTCGGCAAGACCGAGGAGGAGAAGCTCGCCAACGCGGTGAAGATGTGGGCGACCACCACCGCCTCGGTGCTGGTCGAGCTGACGGACGGCCGGGGCGTGTACGCCGACCGCGCGGACCACGCCGAACTGCCCGGCTGGCACGCGCTGCAGGGGCCGGCGGCGGTGTTCGGCTTCGGCAACGAGCGGCTGGCGGCCTGGCTCGCGGAGCACCGGGTGCTGCCCGCGCTGGCGCCGGCGCTGCGGCCGGGACTGACCGGGGCGGGCCCGGTCGGGGTGAAGCTCTTCCTGGGCGGGAAGGCGGGCGACGACGTCGCCGAGGTCCGGGTCGACGGCGAGGTGTCGGAGGCCGCGTCGGCGGCGCTGCGCGCGCTGGACTGGCCGCGCGGCGAACGGCTGTGCTGGGCGCGGCTGTTCGTCCTGCTGACGGCGGTGCGCCCGGTCGGGCCGGCGGTGGTGCCGACGGGCGCCGGGGCGCCCGTGCCGATGCGCACGCCCACCCCGGTGGCGGTGCGCCCCCGGGGACCGTTCGCTCGCTGGCGGGAGGCCAGACGGGCCGGGCGGTGACCCTCGCGCGGGTGCCGCCGGCCCTCCCGTCAGCCGCCGGTGATGCCGGAGATGCTGTGGGCCAGGTTCGCCAGCAGGGAGTTGATCGAACCGGCGACGGTGGTCTCGTGGAGCATGAAGCCGAACAGGGCGGCGATGATCGCGTGCGGGATCTTCATCTGCTTGTTGCGGATGAAGATGATGCACAGGATCGCGAACAGGACCAGCGCGGAGACGGAGAGTGCCACCCGGACTCACTTCCTCGTTTCATAGCGTGGCGCCACCGGCCGGCGGCACCTGCGAAGCCGGACCCCGGCCTGTCCGACGGTCCCGAGGCGGAATCGCGGATCGTCCGGCACACCCCGGCCGGGCGGGGAGCACTCAGCGATCGCACAAGGTCCTCCGTGCCGCACGTCACGCCCCCCATCCCCCGAATCCTGACCAGTCCCGCCCGGACTCAGTGTGGTCGACCGTGCCGATTGCGTAAAGGTCTGACAGTCGGCCCAACGCCGATATCCTGGGATGCGAGACGAGTTTCCGCCGTCCGAGACGATAGCCGAGCCGTTCTGACGAACCGTCGGCGGGGCCGCGCTGAGCGGCCGGGAAACGCGCGGCGGCGGGGAACGGAAGGCTCAGGTCCACTCCGCTGACGGGGCGCCCGATTTGGCCGAAGATCGGCACCCGGGCTTGACAGCTCCTGCCCGCGGCATGTGCCACCGCGAGGCCCGTCGGGGCGTCAGTCGCGCCAGAGCAGCAGCACCGCGCGGTCGTCGTTGATGTCCCGGGCGACCGTCTCGATCAGCGCGGCGGCGGCGCCGGCCCCGGCGCCCGGGCCGCTGCCGGGCACCAGCCGGTCGGCCTCGCCCATCAGCCGGTCCATGCCCTCGGTGAGGTCCCGGCCGGGCGCCTCGACCATGCCGTCGGTGCACAGCAGCAGGACGTCGCCGCGGTTCAGACGACCGCGCACGCCCTCGAACTTGGCGCCGTCGTAGATGCCGAGCAGCGGGCCCTCGGTGGTCTCCTTGACCTCCCAGCGCCCGGCGCCCGCCAGTCGCTGCATGCCCGGCAGGTGCCCGGCGGAGAGCAGTTCGTACTCGCCGCTGTCCAGGTCCAGCACGAGGTGCACGGCGGTCGCGAAGCCCTCGTCCCAGGACTGGCGCAGCAGGTAGCCGTTGGCGGCGGGCAGGAAGTCGTGCGCGGGCAGCGAGCCCACCAGGCCGCCGAAGGCGCCGGACAGCAGCAGCGCCCGCGAGCCGGCGTCCATGCCCTTGCCGGAGACGTCCGCGAGGACGACCTCCAGCACGCGCTGGCCCGGGCCGGTGCGGGCGGCGACGACGAAGTCCCCGGAGAACGACTGCCCGCCGGCCGGGCGCAGCGCCATGTCGGCGTGCCAGCCGTCCGGCAGCCGCGGGACGCGGCTCTGCACCCGCAGCCGCTCGCGCAGGTCGAAGAGCATGGTCGAGCCGCCCCACCAGGGCACGCCGACCCGGGCCCGGAACTGGGCCAGCAGCAGGCCGCCGACCCCCGCGGCGCCGACCACGAGGGCCGCGCCGGGGGTGACGCCGTAGACGTAGGCCTCCGGGTTCAGGCTGGCGACCCGCTCGCCGGTGTGGATCACGGACTCGGCGGACAGGCCGAGGGCGGCGAGCGCGTACAGCACCACGAGGCTGCCGGGGCGCAGCAGCAGGGCGCCGGCCAGGATCGGCAGGACGAGGGCGGTGGGCGGGGCCCAGGCGGGGATCCAGATGTTGAGCAGGATCAGCAGCGGGACGAGCAGCGCGAGCGCGCAGAGCACCGGCCAGTCGGCGGCGCCGCCGCGGAAGTAGTCCACTCCGGCCGTGCGCAGCCTTCGGCGGACCCGGCGGAGCCTCCTGCGCAACCGGGCCGTCACGGGGTCGGACGCCGGGGCGGCGCCGGGCCTCGTCGCAGTCGTCTGGGGCGGTGCGCCCGGCGGTCTGCCAGCCATGGGGCCCGACCCTATCCACGGGCACCGCCCGGCGTCGACGGCTCGGCCGGGGGCGGTCGTGCCGAGGTGCGGTCGTGCCAGCGGGTTTCGGCCGATCGGGGCGGTGGTGGGCGCGGCGTCAGGAGGCGTGCGCCGGTTGGGCGTACGAACCAGGCGGGCGACGGACACGTCCCGCGCGCGGGGGTGTTCGCGCGCCGCCGGGCTGTGGCCGATCCCACAGGCGGCACGGGGGCGCGAACGACGGCGGCCGGCCGCGCCGGGGAGCGCGGCCGGCCGTCGGAGGGTCGGTGGGAATTCGGGGGGTGGAGCGTCTCAGCCCTGGGGGTGGTGGGCCGGGACGGGCGGGAGCTCGCCGGTGGTCTCGTACTCGCTCAGCATCTCGATCCGGCGGGTGTGCCGGGCCTCGCCGCTGTAGGGGGTGTTGAGGAAGACCTCGACGAACTTGGTGGCCTCCTCGACGGTGTGCATGCGGCCGCCGACGGAGATCACGTTGGCGTTGTTGTGCTGGCGGCCGAGCTCGGCGGTCTGCACGCTCCAGGCCAGCGCGGCCCGCACGCCCTTGACCTTGTTGGCGGCGATCGCCTCGCCGTTGCCCGAGCCGCCGATCACGACGCCCAGGGCGTCGGCGTCGGCGGCGGTGCGCTCGGCGGCGCGCAGGCAGAACGGCGGGTAGTCGTCCTCGGCGTCGTAGATGTGCGGCCCGCAGTCGACGGGCTCGTGGCCGGCCTCCTTCAGCCACTCCACGAGGTGGTTCTTCAGTTCGTATCCGGCATGGTCGGAGCCCAGGTACACGCGCATGCCCATGAGTGTGGCATGCGCGGGCACCCGGGCTCCGCAGGGGGCGCCGGGCGCCCGCGTCGGCCCGCCGCGGGCGGCTACCGCTTGCCGGCCAGCTTCCAGACGAGCGGGAGGGCGCCGGCGGCGAACGCGGCCTTGAGGGCGTCGCCGACCAGGTACGGGTAGAGGCCGAGCTCGGCGGCGCGGGCGAGCGGCACGTGCAGCGAGAACGCCAGGTACGGGACGCCGACCGCGTAGATCGCGAGGGTGCCGAGGACCATCGTCACGGCGGTGTTGAGCGGGCTGCGGTCGGCGCCGCGGCGCGCCAGCGCGCCGGTCAGGCCGGCCGCGAGGACGAAGCCCAGCACGTAGCCCAGCGAGGGCATCGCCCAGCCCGAGGTGCCCTCGGCGAACCAGGGCAGGCCCGCGAGGCCGGCCAGCAGGTAGAGGGCGAGCGAGGCGGCGCCGCGGCGGGCGCCGAGCGCGGTGCCGACCAGCAGGGCGGCGAAGGTCTGGCCGGTGACGGGCACCGGCGAGCCAGGGACGTCGACCGACAGCTGGGCGGCGGCGCCGGTCAGCGCGGCGCCGCCGGCGACCAGGGCGAGGTCGCGGGCCTGCGCGCCGAGGCGGGTCGCGGCAGCGGGCAGCAGGTCGGCGAGGACGGCGCGGGTCGGTATCGACGTGCCGGCAGTGGCCATGGGGGATCTCCTCGTGGGGCCCAGGTGAGTGAACACCTGTGAACCTACGCGGTGATCGACTCCGCCGCCGTCACGGTTTCGGACAAACCCCCACCGCGGGACGTTGTCGAAACCACCCGATCGACGGAGCGTGAGCACTCGCCGACCCGGCGTCACGACGGGGTCCGCATGGTGGGCCCGGCTCGCGCGCCCTTGGCGTGGACAGGGGTGCCCCCGGATATTGGACAACTCATGCCGCATTCCGCACAGTCTGGATCCCCCTCCATGGCCCCCACCTCCGCGCCCCCGACGCCCGGGAGCAGCGACACCGCTCCCCCGGCCGCCGGCCAGCAGCTCTCCCACGGGCTGAAGCAGCGTCACCTGTCGATGATCGCGCTCGGCGGGGTGATCGGCGCCGGCCTCTTCGTCGGCTCCGGCGCGGGCATCGCGGCGGCCGGGCCCGCCATCATCCTCGCGTTCACGCTCTCCGGCCTGCTGGTCATGCTGATCATGCGGATGCTCGGCGAGATGTCCGCCGCCCGCCCGGCGTCCGGCTCGTTCTCCGTCCACGCCGAGAAGGAGATCGGCCCCTGGGCCGGGATCACCGCCGGCTGGATGTACTGGGTCATGCTCTGCTGCGGCGTCGCCGCCGAGGCCACCGCGGCCGGGAAGATCGTCAACGGCTGGGTACCCGGCGTCTCGGCGTGGGTCTGGGTCGGCCTGTTCATGGTCTTCTTCTGCGCCAGCAACCTCACCGCCGTGAAGAACTTCGGCGAGTTCGAGTTCTGGTTCGCCACCGTCAAGGTCGCCGCGATCGTCGCCTTCCTGGTCCTCGGCGGCCTCGGCGTGGCGGGCGTGCTCGGCCCCGGCGCCCCCGGCGCCACCAACCTGACCGGCCAGGGCGGCTTCCTGCCCACCGGCGTCAGCGGACTGATCGTCGGCCTGCTCGCCTCGGTGTTCGCCTACGGCGGCCTGGAGACCGTCACCATCGCCGCCGCCGAGTCCGACGACCCGAAGAAGAACGTCGCCAACGCGGTGCGGACGGCGGTCTGGCGGATCGCGATCTTCTACATCGGCTCGATGGCCCTGGTCGTCACCCTCGTCTCCTGGAAGGACCCGGCGGTCGTCCAGGACGGCCCGTACGTCACCGTGCTGCGCCACCTCGGGGTGCCCGGCGCCGGGACGATCATGGAGGCGGTGGTGCTGATCGCACTGCTGTCCGCGATGAACGCCAACATCTACGGCGCCTCCCGGATGGCGTACTCGCTGGTCGGCCGCGGACAGGGTCCCAAGGCGCTGGCCAAGGTCAGCGGCGGCGTGCCGCGCCGTGCGGTACTCGCCTCCTGCCTGTTCGGCTTCGGCGCCGTGCTGGCAGCCAAGTTCTGGCCCGCGACGGTGTTCACCTGGCTGATGAACACCACCGGCGTCGCGATCCTCGTGGTCTGGCTGTTCATCTGCATCGTCCAGCTGAAGATGCGCCGCCGGCTGGAGCGCGAGGCGCCCGAGCTGCTCACCGTGAAGATGTGGGGCTACCCGTACCTGACCTGGGTGGCCATGGCCGCCGTGGCCGGCATCCTCGCGCTGATGACCACCACCGAGGGCAACCGCCAGCAGCTGTACGCGGCCGGGGTGCTGGTCGCCGTCCTGACGGCCGCCGGGCTGCTCAAGCAGCGCAGGGACGCGGCCGCGCGGTAGCCGCGAGCACACACGTGCGAGGAGGCCCGGTACCAGGCGGTACCGGGCCTCCGGCTTCGTGCCGCGGGCGTCACTCGAAGGACGGGCCCGCCGTCCGGGTGCGCTTGATCTCGTAGAAGCCCGGGGTGGACGCCACCAGCAGCGTGCCGTCCCACAGGCGGGCCGCCGCCTCGCCGCGCGGGGTCGGGGTGACCACCGGGCCGAAGAACGCGACCCGGTCGCCGTCCGCGCCCTCCACCGCGATCACCGGAGTGCCGACGTCCTCACCGACCAGCGAGATGCCCTCCTTGTGGGAGGCGCGCAGAGCCTCGTCGTACGCGTCCGTGTCGGCCGCGTCCGCCAGCTCGACGGGCAGGCCCGCCGCCACCAGGGCCTCCTCGACCGTCGCCCGCTCCAGCGGCATCGCCCGGTTGTGCAGGCGCAGGCCCAGCTCGGTGTAGAGACGGCCGAGCACCTCCTCGCCGTGCTGCTGCGCGGCCGCGATGCACACCCGGACCGGGCCCCAGCCCTTGTCCATCAGCTCCCGGTAGCGCTCCGGCAGGTCACGGCCCTCGTTGAGCACCGACAGGCTCATCACGTGCCAGTTCACGTCCACCGGACGCAACTGCTGCACCTCGATCAGCCAACGGGACGTCATCCACGCCCACGGGCACAGCGGGTCGAACCAGAAGTCGGCGGTCTTGCGCTCGGCGGCAGTCGTCACTGCGGTCGTCCTTCGTGAGGTGTCCGGGGAAAGCACGGGCGGAAAGGCGTTCCCCCCGCCCCGGGGCCAACACCCGCCCGGCCCCGCTGATTCCGCCCCGGCCCACCGGCCTGTGCAATGGTACTGGCGCGCGACGGCGTGAAAGGATGCCCCTGATGCGCCGAAGCCGCGCAGGACCGCACAGACCAGAGCGCACCACCGTGCGAGCCGGACAAAGGAGTACCGCCGTGCCGGGCAAGAACCTGAGCCGCGACGAAGCCCAGCAGCGGGCCAGCATCCTGACCGTGGACGGCTACCGGGTCCGCCTGGACGTGACCTCCGCGCCCGACCCCGCCGCCGCGACCTTCCGCTCCACCACCACGGTCGCCTTCCGCTGCGCCCGGCCCGGCGCCGCCACCTTCCTCGACCTGCTCGCCCCCGCCGTCCGCTCGATCACCCTGAACGGCCGCGCGATCGACCCGGCCACCGCCTTCGACGGCGCCCGCGTCCACGTCGACGGCCTCGCCGCCGACAACGTCCTCACCGTCGAGGCCGACTGCGCCTACAGCCGCACCGGCGAGGGCCTGCACCGCTTCGTCGACCCGGCCGACGGCGAGACCTACCTCTACACCCACTACGAACCGGCCGACGCCCGCCGCGTCTTCGCCAACTTCGAACAGCCCGACCTGAAGGCCCCGTTCACCTTCACCGTCACCGCCCCGGCCGCGTGGGACGTGCGCTCCAACGCCGTCCACGAGCAGGTGAGCGCCGAAGACGGCTCCCGCACCTGGGAGTTCGCGCCGACCAAGCCGATCTCCACCTACCTCACCGCCGTCGTCGCCGGCCCCTACCACGTCGCCCGCGACCACTACAGCCGCGAACTGCCCGACGGCACCACCCTGGAGATCCCGCTCTCCGCGATGTGCCGCAAGTCGCTCGCGCGCTACTTCGACGCGGACGAGATCCTCGGCGTCACCAAGCTCGGACTCGACTTCTTCCACGAGCAGTTCGACTACCCGTACCCGTTCGGCAAGTACGACCAGGCCTTCGTGCCCGAGTACAACATCGGCGCCATGGAGAACCCCGGCTGCGTCACCTTCAAGGAGGACTTCGTCTTCCGCTCGAAGGTCACCGACGCCGCCTACGAGAGCCGCGCCAACGTCATCCTGCACGAGATGGCGCACATGTGGTTCGGCGACCTCGTCACCATGCGCTGGTGGGACGACCTGTGGCTCAAGGAGTCCTTCGCCGACTTCATGGGCTCCTACGCGCTCATCGGCGCCCGCACCCGCTACGGCTCCGCCTGGGTCACCTTCGCCAACCAGCGCAAGGCCTGGGCCTACCGGCAGGACCAGTTCCCCACCACCCACCCCATCACCGCCGACATCCGCGACCTCGAAGCCGCCAAGCTCAACTTCGACGGCATCACCTACGCCAAGGGCGCCTCCGTCCTCAAGCAGCTGGTCGCCTACGCCGGTTCCGACGCCTTCTTCGAGGGCGCCCGCCGCTACTTCAAGCGCCACGCCTTCGCCAACACCGAACTCGCCGACCTGCTGGGCATCCTGGAGGAGACCAGCGGCCGCGACCTCAAGACCTGGGCCGCCGCCTGGCTGCAGACCGCCGGCGTCAACTCGCTCACCCCGCAGGTCACCGTCGACGCCGAGGGCCGGATCACCGAACTCGCCGTCCTCCAGGACACCGCGAACGATCCTGTGACCGCGTCGCGCGGGGTCCTGCGCCCGCACCGCATCGCCGTCGGCCTCTACGACCGCGACTCCGACGGCTCGCTGGTGCGCACCGCCCGGATCGAACTCGACGTCACCGGCGCCCGCACCGTCGTCGCCGAGGCCGCCGGCCGCCCCCGCCCGGCCCTCGTCCTGCTCAACGACGACGACCTCACCTACTGCAAGATCCGCTTCGACGACGGCTCGCTGGAGACCCTGCGCACCGGCCTCGGCGAGATCGGCGACGACCTCGCCCGCGCCCTCGCCTGGTCCGCCGTCTGGAACCTCACCCGAGACGGCCTGATGCCCGCCCGCGACTACGTCGCCCTGGTGCTGCGATTCGCCGGCCAGGAGGGCAACATCGGCGTCCTGCAGTCCCTGCACACCCAGGCCAAGACCGCCGTCGACCTCTACGCCGACCCCGCCTGGCGCGCGGAGGGCGGCCGGCTTCTCGCCGACGGCGCCCTGCGCGAACTGCGCGGGGCCGTCCCCGGCAGCGACCACCAGCTCGCCTGGGCCCGCTTCCTCGCCCAGAACGCCGGCGGCGCCGAGCACCTCGGCCTGGTCCGCGGCCTGCTCGCCGGCAGCGCCCGGATCGACGGCCTCGACGTCGACCAGGAACTGCGCTGGGCCCTGTGGCTCGCCCTGGCCGCCGCCGGCCAGGCCTCCGACGAGGAACTCGCCGGGGAACTCTCCGCCGACAACACCGCCGGCGGCAAGCGCCAGTACACCCAGTGCCTGGCCGCCCGCCCCACCCCCGAGGCCAAGGCCGCCGCCTGGTCGGCCGTCGTCGACTCCGACGCGCTGCCCAACGCCCTCGTCGAGGCCAACATCGCCGGCTTCGCGCTGCCCGCCCACCGCGACCTCACCGCCCTCTACGCGGCGCCCTACTTCAAGCTGCTGGAGAAGATCTGGGCCGAGCGGACCATCGAGATCGCGATGCGCTTCGTCGGCGGCTTCTTCCCGAGCGCCCAGACCGGCGAGCCGACCCTGGCCGAGGCCGACGCCTGGCTGGCGGGCCACCCGGACGCGGCGCCCGCGCTGCGCCGCCTGGTGATCGAGCGCCGGGACGACCTCGCCCGCGCCCTGCGCGCCCAGGCCTGCGACCGGGCCTGACCGCTCGCTGAACGACGGAGGGGCCCGCCTGCGCGGCGGGCCCCTCCGTCGTTCCCGGAACTCATGGAGCGTCAGCCGCGCGAGGCCGGCAACGGCAGGCCCGCGCCCTCCGGTTCGGCGAGCGGGACGCGCCGCCCGGCGTGGCTCGTCCCCCGGGTGTCCGCCGCCGTCACCGAGGTTGCGTGGTACTACGACGACGGCCGGGCCGCACCCCCGAGGGGATGCGGCCCGGCCGCTGAGGCGCTACGGAGATGCTCAGCCGATGAGCGAGCGCAGCACGTACTGCAGGATGCCGCCGTTGCGGTAGTAGTCCGCCTCGCCGGGGGTGTCGATGCGGACGACCGCGTCGAACTCCTTGCCGGTCCCGTCCGGGCCGACGGCGACGACCTTGACGGTCGCCGGGGTGGTGCCCTCGTTGAGCTCGGTCACGCCGGTGATGGAGAAGGTCTCCTCGCCGGTCAGGCCGAGGGAGTCGGCGTTCTGGCCCTCCGGGAACTGCAGCGGCAGGACGCCCATGCCGATCAGGTTCGAGCGGTGGATGCGCTCGTACGACTCGGCGATGACGGCCTTGACGCCCAGGAGCGCGGTGCCCTTGGCGGCCCAGTCGCGGGACGAGCCGGAGCCGTACTCCTTGCCGGCCAGGACGACCAGCGGGGTGCCGGCGGCCTGGTAGTTCTGCGAGGCGTCGTAGATGAACGACACCGGGCCGTCGGCCTGGGTGAAGTCGCGGGTGTAGCCGCCCTCGGTGCCCGGCGCGATCTGGTTGCGCAGGCGGATGTTGGCGAAGGTGCCGCGGATCATGACCTCGTGGTTGCCGCGGCGCGAGCCGTAGCTGTTGAAGTCGCGCTTCTCGACGCCGTTGGCGGTCAGGTACTGCGCCGCCGGGGTGCCCGGCTTGATGTTGCCGGCCGGGGAGATGTGGTCGGTGGTGACCGAGTCGCCCAGCTTGGCCAGGACGCGGGCGCCGGCGATGTCGGTCACCGGGCTCGGGGTCTTGGCCATGCCCTCGAAGTACGGGGGCTTGCGGACGTAGGTGGACTCGGCGTCCCACTCGAAGGTGTTGCCGGTCGGGACCGGGAGCGACTGCCAGCGGTGGTCGCCGGCGAAGACGTCCTGGTAGCCCTTGTCGAACATGTCCTGGTCGATGGAGCCGGCGACGGTCTCCGCGACCTCCTTCTCGGACGGCCAGATGTCGGCGAGGAAGACGTCGTTGCCGTCGGCGTCCTGGCCCAGGGCGTCCTTGGTGATGTCGACGTTCATGTTGCCGGCGAGGGCGTAGGCGACCACCAGCAGCGGGGAGGCCAGGTAGTTCATCTTGACGTCGGGGTTGATCCGGCCCTCGAAGTTGCGGTTGCCGGAGAGCACCGAGACGACGGCGAGGTCGGCCTCGTTGACGGCGGCCGAGACCTCCTCGGGCAGCGGGCCCGAGTTGCCGATGCAGGTGACGCAGCCGTAGCCGACCAGGTTGAAGCCCAGCTTCTCCATGTACGGGAGCAGGCCGGCCTTCTCGTAGTAGTCCATGACGACCTTGGAACCGGGCGCCAGGGTGGTCTTGACCCAGGGCTTGACCGTCAGGCCCTTCTCCACGGCCTTCTTCGCCAGCAGGGCGGCGCCCAGCATGACGGAGGGGTTGGAGGTGTTGGTGCAGGAGGTGATCGAGGCGATCACGACCGCGCCGTTGTCGATCTCGTACGTCGAGCCGTCGGGGGCGGTGACGGTGGTCGGCTTGGAGGCCTCGGCCGAGTAGGTCGGCAGCGCCTCGGCGAACTTCTCGGCGGCCTCGGCCAGGATCACGCGGTCCTGCGGGCGCTTGGGGCCGGAGATCGACGGGACGACGGTGGAGACGTCCAGCTCCAGGTACTCGGAGTAGACCGGCTCGACCGACGGGTCGTGCCAGAGGCCCTGCTCCTTGGCGTACGCCTCGACCAGGGCGAGCTGCTGCTCGTCGCGGCCGGTGAGCTTCAGGTAGTTGATGGTCTCCGCGTCGATCGGGAAGATCGCGCAGGTGGAGCCGAACTCCGGCGACATGTTGCCGATGGTGGCGCGGTTGGCCAGCGGGATGCTGCCGATGCCGTCGCCGTAGAACTCGACGAACTTGCCGACCACACCGTGCTGGCGCAGCATCTCGGTGATGGTGAGGACCAGGTCGGTGGCGGTGGTGCCGGCCGGCAGCTGGCCGGTCAGCTTGAAGCCGACGACGCGCGGGATCAGCATGGAGACCGGCTGGCCCAGCATGGCGGCCTCGGCCTCGATGCCGCCGACGCCCCAGCCCAGCACGCCCAGACCGTTGACCATGGTGGTGTGCGAGTCGGTGCCGACGCAGGTGTCCGGGTAGGCCTGGCCGCCGCGGACCATGACCGTGCGGGCCAGGTGCTCGATGTTGACCTGGTGGACGATGCCGGTGCCCGGCGGGACGACCTTGAACTCGTCGAACGCGGTCTGGCCCCAGCGCAGGAACTGGTAGCGCTCCTTGTTGCGGCCGTACTCGATCTCGACGTTCTGGACGAAGGCGTCCGGGGTGCCGAACTTGTCGGCGATGACGGAGTGGTCGATGACCAGCTCGGCCGGCGCCAGCGGGTTGATCTTGGCCGGGTCGCCGCCCAGCTCCTTCACGGCCTCACGCATGGTGGCGAGGTCGACCACGCACGGCACGCCGGTGAAGTCCTGCATGATCACGCGGGCCGGGGTGAACTGGATCTCCTGGCTCGGCTGGGCGGTGGCGTCCCAGTTGCCGAGCGCGGCGATGTGGGCGGCGGTGATGTTCGCGCCGTCCTCGGTGCGGAGCAGGTTCTCCAGCAGCACCTTGAGGCTGTAGGGCAGCCGCTCGGAACCCTCGACGGCGGAGAGCTTGAAGATCTCGTACGACTCGTCGCCCACCTGCAGCGAGCTGCGGGCGTCGAAGCTGTTCGCGGACACGACTGACTCCTTCTGGGTGCTTCACGCGATATCCGGCCACCACGGTGGTAAGGTCAGCCTTACTTAGGCTCACCTCGCCGCCATCGCCGGCGGGCGCCTCTCGGCAAGTATCTTGATGTCGAGATATATGGTAAGGGGCAGTTATCTCGATGTCGAGATAAACCATAGTGCATGCCGCCGCGTTCACCACCGCAGGCATGCCCGGGTCGGCGTCCGCCCAGGTCAGCGGCCGTCCCGGCCGCGCCGCTTGCGCTCCAGCCGGATCAGCCACACCGCCCCCGCCACCACCCCGCCGAGCAGCAGCAGGACCAGCAGCAAGCCGCCTCCGACCACCGGCGCCGGGGCGACATCGGCCAGCGTCCTCGTCATGTCTTCTCCTCGATTCGCACGGGGGCGCCCCGGTGGGCGGCCCCCAGGACCAGCATCAGCAACACCGGGAACTCCAGATAGGCGTGGTAGCTCGCCACCGCCGCGTACAGCGCGCGGCCCTGGGCGTAGTCCGCCGCGAACAGCACCGCCAACACCCCGCCCGCCGCCGCCCCCAGCGCCCACGCGCGCGCACCGCGCAACGCCGGCACCCGGGCCTCGAAGCCCTCAGCGGCCTCCGGCGCGTAGCGCGGCAGGAACCACACCCACACCACGTAGTGCATCGTCTGCAGGAACGCGAACACCGCCAGGAAGCGCAGGCCGACGTGCGAGGCGAGCCACGCGGGCGGCGTGTAGGAGCTCTCCAGACGGGCCGTCCAGCCGCCCGCCGTACCCGTGGCACCCGCCAGCAGGCCGTCCAGCAGACCGCTCAACAGCAGCGCCGGCACCAGCAGCACCCACGTGAACTGCAGCGCCAGGAACGCCGCGCGCCCCCGCGCCAGCCGCCGCGACCACTCCCACAGGAACAGCAGCGGCACCACGTTGTGCAGATGCGCCAGCACCACGAAGTGGTACGCCGGGAAGGACAGCGACCCGGCGGCGGCGACCGCCAGCACCGCCACGGCACCCGCCAGCAGCGGCGGACGCGAGCGCAGCCCGTACCAACTCGCCGCCACCAGCAGCCCGTACGCGAGCAGGATCTCCGCCGACTGCGCGTAGGCGGACGGCGGCAGCAGCCGACACACGACGATGCCGGTGACGAGGACGAGCAGCAGCCGCAGCAGCGGCCCCGCCAGCACGACCGCGAAGCGACCCGCCACGTACCGCAGTTCCAGCACGTTGTGGAGCAGCCCGAAGGCCGCCAGCCCCAGCACCGCCAGCCCGGTCGGCGCCCGCAGCGCCAGCACCAGAGCCAGCGCGGCCGCCCCCACGAAACCCGCCTGCGGCGCGGCGCCCAGCCGCAGCCCCGGCCCGGCCGCCGGCCAGGCCCCGCCGCGGGCCGCCCCCGCGTCCGTGATCGCCACGCTCCCCCTCCCCATGGCACGATCCCCTGCCGTGCGCTACCCGATGGCCCTGGCCCTCACCCTGCTGACCGAGACACCCCTCTACACCGCCGCCCTGGCCCTCGCCGGGCCCGTCCGTCCGGGCCGGGCCGCGGCCGCTGCCGTGCTGGTCAACCTGGCGACGCACCCCGTGCTCTGGTGGACCCTCCGGCACTGGACCGGCGGGCCCGCCGCAGCGTACTGGACGGCCTTCGGCCTCGGCGAGGCGGCGGTCTGCGCCGTCGAGGCCCTCCTCCTGTGCCCGCTCGCCGGCCTGCGCCCGCGCGACCCGCTCCCCTGGATCGCCTCCGGCACGGCCAACGCCTCGTCCGTGCTCGCAGGACTGCTACTCACCCGCTGACCAGGCCGTCCTCGGGGACACGGGAGGGTACGGTGGCCGGTGAGACGACGTTGCGGGGACGTCGGGGACGGACCGGGGGCCGGCTGATGATCGTGGTGGACGCGTCCGCGCTGGTGCTCGCACTGGCCGACGAAGGCCCGCGCGGTGCCGCCGCCCGCGCCGAACTCGCGGCCGACGGCGAGTGGTTGGCGCCCGAACACGTCACCGTCGAGGTGATGCAGTCGCTGCGCGGCCTCTACCTGGCCAAGGAGCTCACCGCCGGACGCGTCGCCGAACTCACCGACGAGCTCGCCACGGTGGCGATCCGCAAGGTCGAGGTGGCGCCGCTGCTCGGCCGGATCTGGGAACTCAAGGACAACCTCACCCCGGACGACGCCGCGTACGTCGCCGTCGCCGAGCAGTACGGGGCGCCACTGATCACCGCGGACCTGCGGCTCATGCGGGCCAGCGGGCCGCGCTGCGAGATCCGCGGCATCCGGCGCACGCCCGAGTAGCCCGGTCGGGGACGTCCCGCGCCGGCCCGGCCGGGGGTGTCCCCGGCGGCCCGGCCGCGTTGAGCACGGCGACCGTCACCCCGCCCGTGGAAGGCCCGCCGATGCCCCTCCCGTTCGCCTCCGCCCTGCTGCCGCTCGCCCTGCTCGCACCCGCCCTCGCGCCGGTGTCCGTCATCGAGGCCGACTTCGACCCGGCCTCGGCCTTCGTCCCGCCCGCCGCGATCAGCTACGCCGAGGACCTCGTGCCGTACGGCTCGCACGCCACCGTCGTCACCGACCGCTCGACGCCCGGGCGGACGGTGCTCACCCTGACCGTCACCGGACTCGCGCCCGGCCACGAGTTCCCGGCGCACCTCCACACCGGCACCTGCGGGGCCGCCCCGGCCTCGTCCGGGCCGCACTACCAGAACGTCGTCGACCCGGTGCAGCCGTCCACGGACCCGGCCTACGCCAACGACCGCAACGAGCTGCGACTCGTGCTGCGGACCGACGACCAGGGCGACGGCAGCGCCACGGCCGAGGTGGACTGGCAGGCGCGGCCGGGCCAGGCGCGCTCGCTGGTACTGCACGCCGGCACCCCGGCCGGCCCGCACGCGGCGGCCGACCGGGTGGGCTGCATCAAGCTGGACTGACAAGCCCCTCCGGCTCTTCTCAGGCCCCGAGAGTGGCGACCAGGACCGCCTTGATGGTGTGCAGGCGGTTCTCGGCCTGGTCGAACACGATGGAGTGCGCCGACTCGAACAGCTCGTCGGTGCACTCCAGCTCGGTCATCCCGGTGGCCTCGTGCATCTGCCGCCCGACCTCGGTGCCGAGGTCGTGGAAGGCCGGCAGGCAGTGGAGGAACTTGACGTCCGGGTTGCCGGTGGCCCGGACGGTGTCCATCGACACCTGGTACGGCCTGAGCAACTCGATCCGCTCCGCCCAGACCTCCTTGGGCTCGCCCATCGAGACCCAGACGTCCGTGTAGAGGAAGTCGGCGCCGGCCACGCCCTCGGCCACGTCCTCGGTGAGGGTGATCCGGGCGCCCGTCCCCTCGGCGAGCGCGTGCGCCGCCTTCCGCACGTCCTCGGCCGGCCAGAGCGCGCGCGGCGCGACGATCCGCACGTCCATGCCGAGCAGCGCGCCGGTGACCAGCAGCGAGTTGCCCATGTTGGAGCGGGCGTCGCCGAGGTAGGCGAAGGCGATGCCGGTGAGCGGCTTGGCGCAGTGCTCGGTCATGGTGAGCACGTCGGCCAGCATCTGGGTCGGGTGCCACTCGTCGGTCAGGCCGTTCCAGACCGGCACGCCCGCGTGGGCGGCGAGCTCCTCCACGATCTCCTGGCCGTGGCCCCGGTACTCGATGCCGTCGAACATCCGGCCCAGCACCCGGGCGGTGTCCTTGACGGACTCCTTGTGGCCGATCTGAGAACCGGACGGGTCCAGGTAGGTGGTGCTCGCACCCTGGTCGTGCGCGGCGACCTCGAAGGCGCAGCGGGTCCGGGTGGAGGTCTTCTCGAAGATCAGCGCGATGTTCTTCCCGCGCAGCCGGGGCTGCTCGGTGCCCGCGTACTTCGCCGCCTTGAGCTGGGCGGCGAGGTCCACCAGGAAGCGGAACTCCTGGGGAGTGAAGTCGAGCTCCTTGAGGAAGTGCCTGTTCCGGAGGTTGAAGGCCATGCCGGGCTCCTGGGGTGACGGGACGAACGGGAAAGCGGCAAGTGTATACGACGCTCGGAATTTCTATGCAGAGGGGGGTGGGCGGCAGTGGAACGAACCGAGGGGGAGCCCGGTCGGACTCCCCCTCGATTCTCACCCCGGGCGCGGAGCTCGCACCGTGACGGCACTCACCCCGGCACTGCTCTCCTACCGGTCCCCGGCCGGTCTGCCTACCGCCCCCGGCCGGTCCGCTAGCGCTCTCCTACAGGCGCGGGTCGACCGGTTCGGACTCCAGGGCCAGCACGGCGAACACCGCCTCGTGCACCCGCCACAGCGGCTCACCCGCCGCCAGCCGGTCCAGCGCCTCCAGGCCCAGCGCGTACTCGCGCAGCGCCAGCGAGCGCTTGTGGCCGAGGGCGCGTTCGCGCAGCCGGTCCAGGTGCTCGGTGTAGTCCGGGCCGTAGATGATCCGCAGGTACTCCCGGCCGCGCACCTTGACTCCGGGCTGGACCAGCCCGCCCGGGCGGCCCTCGGCGCGCTCCGTGCGCACCAGCGAGCCCAGCGGCTTCACCACCATGCCCTCGCCGCCGGCCGCGGTCAGCTCCTCCCACCACGCGACGCCCGCGGCCACGGACGCCTCGTCGGCGGTGTCCACCACGAGCCGGCCGGTGCGGTGCAGCAGCGGCGGCGGAGCCTGATCGCGCGCCCCCGCGGTCGCCTCGACGACCAGGGCCGCGTCCGCGTCCACCAGGCGGTCGATCCAGGCGAGGTGTTCGTCGTGCGGGCGCACCGCGAGGTTCGCCCCCTCGGCGGCCAGCACCTGGAACGGCGCGAGCCGGACGCCGGACAGCCCCTCGGTCGGCCAGCAGTAGCGCCGGTACGCCTCGGTGAACGCCCCCGCGTCCGCGGCGCGCTGCCGCTGGCGGGCCGTCAGCGCCCCGACGTCCAGGCCGCGCCCGGCCGCCCGCTCCAGCGCCGACAGCACCACCGGCAGGGCGGCGCCCGCCGCCGCGCCGACCGCCGCGTACTGGCGGCGCAGCAGCTCGACGGCCTTCAGCGACCACGGCATCAGCTCGGCGTCCAGCAGCAGCCAGCCGGTGCCCAGCTCCTCGAACAGCCCGGCCCGCTCGGCGGCGGCCCGCACCCGGCCCAGCACCGCGGCCGTCAGGGCGTCGTCGCTCAGGAACGCGCGGCCCGTCCTGGTCCAGATCGCACCGGGACCGGCCACGCCGAAGCGCTTCTCCAGCGCCGCGTCGTCCCGGGCCACCAGCACCACCGCGCGCGAGCCCATGTGCTTCTCCTCGCACACGACCTGCCGGACGCCGTCCGACCGGTAGGCGGCGAACGCCTCGTCGGGGTGCTCCAGGAAGCCGTCCCGGCGGGAGGTGGCCGTCGGGGCCATCGTCGGCGGCAGGTAGGCGAGCAGCCGCGGGTCCAGCGCGAAGCGGCTCATCACCTCCAGCGCCGCCGCCGCGTTCTCCTCCCGGACGGCGACCCGGCCGTGCAGCCCGGTCTCGACGATCCGCCGGCCCGCCACGTCGGCGAGGTCCAGCGGACGACCCTCCCGCGCGCCGGGCGCGTCGGTGATCATCGGACGCACCGGCGCGTACCACTCGCGCTCGGCCTCGACGCTCACCAGCTCGCGCTCCGGGTAGCGCAGCGCCGTCAGGCTGCCGCCGAACACGCAACCGGTGTCCAGGCAGACGGTGTTGTTGACGAAGCTCGCCGTCGGCACCGGCGTGTGGCCGTAGACCACCAGCGCCCGGCCCCGGTACTCCTCCGCCCACGGGTAGCGCACCGGCAGGCCGTACTCGTCGGTCTCGCCGGTCGTCTCCCCGTACAGCGCGTGCGAGCGCACCCGGCCGGAGGCCCGGCCGTGGTACTTCTCCGGCAGACCGGCGTGGCACACCACCAGCGCGCCGCCGTCCAGCAGGTAGTGGCTGACCAGGCCGCGCATGAACGCGCGCACCTCGGCCCTGAACTCCTCGCTCTCGCACGCCAGCTGATCCAGCGACTCCTGGAGGCCGTGCGAGACGGTGACCTTCTTGCCGTCCATCGAGCGGCCCAGCTTGTTCTCGTGGTTGCCCGGCACGCACAGCGCGTGACCGGCCGCCACCATGCCCATCACCAGGCGCAGCACGCCGGGGGTGTCCGGGCCGCGGTCGACCAGGTCGCCGACGAAGACGGCGGTGCGGCCCTCCGGGTGCGCGGCGTCCACCGGGCGCCCCTCGGCGTCCCGGGTGAGGACGTAGCCGAGGCGGGTCAGCAGGGTCTCCAGCTCGGAACGGCAGCCGTGGATGTCACCGACGACGTCGAACGGGCCGGTGAGGTGGCGCAGGTCGTTGTAGCGCTTCTCCAGCTCGATCCCGGCGGCCGACACCTCCGCCTCGCCGCGCAGGATGTGCACCTTGCGGAAGCCCTCGCGCTCCAACCCGCGCAGGGAGCGCCGCAGTTCACGGTTCTGGCGGGGGATGACGTGGGCGGGCAGCTGGCGGTCCGGGCGGGTGCGGTTGCGCTCCGCGCAGACGCCGGGCGGGACGTCCAGGACGATCGCGATCGGCAGCACGTCGTGGTCGCGGGCGATCTTCACCAGGCTGCGGCGCGCCTCGGGCTGGACGTTGGTCGCGTCCACGACCGTCAGCCGGCCGGCGGCGAGGCGCTTGCCGACGATGTAGTGCAGGACGTCGAAGGCCTCGGAGGACGCCGACTGGTCGTTCTCGTCGTCGGCGACCAGGCCGCGGCAGAAGTCGGACGAGACGACCTGGGTGGGCAGGAAGTGGCGGCGGGCGAAGGTGGACTTGCCCGAGCCGCTGGTGCCGATCAGAACGACGAGGGAGACGTCGGTGACCGGGAGGCGGCGGGGGACGGCCGGCGCTTCGGGGGTCGTGTCGCGGGACGGGGTCGCCTCGTCGGTCATCGGGGATCGCCTCCTTCGGGCGTCGGGGTGGTGGTGTTGTCGTCGTTTTCCGCGACGTCGTCCGCGAGGCGGAACAGGGCCAGCTGGGTCGGCGGGCCGACCTCCGGGTCCTGCGGGCCGACCGGGCGCAGCTCGACGGCGTAGCCGTACGCCGACGCCACCCGCTCCGCCCAGGCCCGGAACTCGGCCCGCGACCACTCGAAGCGGTGGTCGGCGTGCCGGACGGCGCCCGCCGGAAGGCTCTCCCAGCGCACGTTGTACTCGGCGTTCGGCGTGGTCACCACGACCGCGCCCGGACGGGCCGAGCCGAACACCGCGGACTCCAGCGCGGGCAGCCGGGGCGGATCCAGGTGCTCGATCACCTCGCACAGCACCGCCGCGTCGAAGCCCTTCAGCCGCTCGTCGGTGTACGTCAGCGCGCCCTGCGCCAGCGTCACCCGGGCCGCCTGCCGCTCCGGCAGGCGCTCCAGGCGCAGCTTGCGGGCCGCCACGCGCAGCGCCCGCACGGACACGTCCACGCCGAGGATCCCGGTGAACCGGGCGTCCTTCAGCAGCGCGCCGATCAGCTCGCCCTGGCCGCAGCCGAGGTCGGCGACCTTCGTCGCACCGGTCTCGCGCAGGGCGGTCAGGATCGCGGCGCGGCGCTGCTCGGCGAGGGACGGCTGCTTCTCGGGGTCCGCCGCATGCTCGGGGGCCGCCTTGGTGCCGGGGGCCGCCGGGTG
Organism: Streptomyces sp. SP17BM10; assembly: GCF_036322405.1. NCBI lineage: Bacteria > Bacillati > Actinomycetota > Actinomycetes > Kitasatosporales > Streptomycetaceae > Streptomyces > Streptomyces sp. SP17BM10. The sequence goes on from NZ_JAQYXB010000669.1 coordinate 344,397, forward strand.
CTCCTGGGCGGTCTCGTCGGGCTCGTCGGCGACCGCGTTGTCGATCTCCTCGACCTCGCGGTCGTCCGCCTCGGCCAGCCGGGCCAGCTCCAGGCGCTCCATCGCCGTCCTGGTCAGCGACCAGCGCCGGGACAGGTAGCGGCGGGTGATCAGGGCCCGCTCGGGGTGATCGGCCAGCCAGCCCTCCCCCGCGGCCAGCAGCTTGTCCACCTCGTCCGGGGCCACCCAGTAGTGCTTGGCACCGTCCAGCACCGGCAACAGCACGTACAGCTGCTGGAGCGCGTCGGACAGCCGCACGGACTCCGCGGCCAGTTCGATCCGCACGTACCGCGACTCGCCCCACTCCGGGAACGCCTCGTCCAGCGGGACCGCCACCGCCTCGACCCGCCAGCCCAGCGGCTCGAACAACCGGGCCATCATCGCCGGGCCGCCGCCCTCGCCCGCGCCGTTCGCGGGCACCGCGGGCAACGCGATGCGCAACGCGCGTGCCGACCCGGGCAACTCGGGACGGGCCCGGCACTCGCCCTTCATCGCCGACCGGAACACCGTCCGCAGTGCCACCGCGAGCAGCGAGGACGCGGCGTAGGGCCGGTCGTTGACGTACTGGGCGAGCGCGAAGTCGGGCGAGCCGCCGCGGCCCTTGCCACGGCCCTTGCGGACCAGCGCGATCGGGTCGACGTCCAGCAGCAGCGCCGCCGTGCAGAGCTCGTCCCCCGCCTCCGGGTAGAAGACGTGGGCCTCGCCGTGCGACGTCGTGAACCGCTGGAGCTTGCCGGGGTGCTTGTGCAGCAGGAACCCGAGATCCGTTGCCGGGCTCTCGGCGCTGCCGGTGGTGGAAATCGACATGAACACCTGCCCGAGTATTGCCGAGCGATCAACCGATCGGCACCGGGTTTTCCCAGCCCACGACCGGTCGGCGGCGCCCCGCGACGGGCATGTCCGGACGGTGGGCGTTTTCGGCACCCGGCCCCCGCATTGGTTAACGTGCACGGTGTGACTGCTGAATCCACCACGCTCCCGAACGGCGCCGTCGCCGCCGGTCTGGCCACCATCGCCGCCGACGGAACCGTCCTCGACACCTGGTTCCCCGCCCCCGTCCTCACCGCCGAGCCCGGCCCCGCCGGGACCGTACGGCTCACCGCCGAGCAGGCCGAGGCCGAGCTCGGCGCCGGCGCCGCCGAGGCGCTGCGCGCCGACGCCCGGCGCGGCGTCGAGGTGGTCGCCGTGCGCACCACCATCGCCTCGCTGGACGAGAAGCCGCTCGACACGCACGACGTGTACCTGCGCCTGCACCTGCTCAGCCACCGCCTCGTCCAGCCGCACGGCCTGAGCCTGGACGGCATCTTCGGCCTGCTCGCCAACGTCGCCTGGACCAGCATCGGCCCCGTCCCGGTCGACCGGGTCGAGTCGGCCCGCCTCGCCGTCCGCGCGCAGGGCGGCCAGCTCGCCGTGTACGGGATCGACAAGTTCCCGCGGATGACCGACTACGTCGCGCCGTCCGGCGTGCGCATCGCCCACGCCGACCGCGTGCGCCTCGGCGCGCACCTCGCCGCGGGCACCACCGTGATGCACGAGGGCTTCGTCAACTTCAACGCCGGCACCCTCGGCACCTCCATGGTCGAGGGCCGGATCAGCGCGGGTGTCGTCGTCGGCGACCACAGCGACATCGGCGGCGGCGCCTCGATCATGGGCACGCTGTCCGGCGGCGGCAAGCAGGTCGTCTCGGTCGGCGAGCGCTGCCTGCTCGGCGCCAACGCCGGCATCGGCATCTCGCTCGGCAGCGACTGCGTCGTCGAGGCCGGCCTCTACGTCACCGCCGGGACCCGGGTCACCACGCCCGACGGCAAGATCGCCAAGGCCGTCGAGCTGTCCGGCCAGGACAACCTGCTGTTCCGCCGCAACTCGCAGAGCGGCGCCGTCGAGGTCATCGCCCGCTCCGGCTCCTGGGGCGGCCTCAACGCCGACCTGCACGCCCACAACTGAGGTCAATCGGACCGGTTGCCCCAACACCGCTGCCCTCTCAGCCCGCTGAGAGGGCAGCGGCAAGGCGCAGGGCCCGCTCTCGCCCGACCCACCCCACGGCGGGTGGCGATGGTGCTTTCGAGGGCCCTGGCGCCGCGAAGGGCGGTGTCGGGGCCCAAATTTGTTCCCTCTCTTTCTTCTCCGGGCCCCTCCCCCCTCCCCCCGCCCCTCGCCCCTATCTCTCGGCCGTCCCCTGGCTGCTCAGCGCCGGTCACGCCGGCGCCGAGCAGCTACCGCCCGCCCCCTCTCGCCCTTGCCCGCCCCACCCCGAGCCCGGGGCTCCTGGCAGCGGCAACCGGCAACCCTCGTTTCACCCTTGAGGCTGACCTCCCCGGCGACATGGACCGCATCGGGTGGTGTGCGGTGACCCCGTGGCGGCGCGGGTCGTTGGACACTGTGGCGGGAGCGTGCGCCCCGGTGGCAAGTAGCAGCCACCCCCGCCGCGCGGGCCGAGCCACCGTCGGCCGCTTCACGTCGCACTACCGATCCGAAGAGGTTCCGTCATGTCCGAACCATGGTCCGAGACATCCGCCGCCCCGGCGGGCCCGGCCGCCACTCCGAAGAGCCTGCTGGAGCAGATGCAGGAACTGCTCGCCTCCGTGACCGCGGACCTCGCCGAACTCCAGTCCTGCGGCACCCGTGACGCCGGTACGGCCGGCTACCCCACCGGCACCGACACCTCCGGGGCTCCGGCCGTCTCCCCGGGCACCCGGTAGTCCGGCGCCCCGTCCGTCGGCCCGCCGTCACCCGGCGGGCCGAGCCGGACCACCAGTAAGGGCCTTCCCCGGCCCGTCGGCTCCGCCTCCGCCACCCCGAGGGAGCGCTCCACCGCCTGCCGGAGCCGGGCTACGAGGTCCTTGCACTCGGCCACCGCGTCGACGGTGTCGATGCACGTCCAGTACACGCTCTCCGTCTCGGCCCCGCAGGCCAGCACCACCAGCGTTTCGCCGAGCTCCCGCAGCAGCCCGTCGAGCGCCCCCAACGTCTCCTCCAAGTCGCCGAGTTCGCCGAGCCGGCCGGACCGTCCACCGCTCAGCACGGCGGCCCTGACCACGGACCTGTCCAGGCAGCCCGAGGCGACCGTGCCCGCCTCGGAGAGCTGTCTGCCGAGCCCGGCCAGCTCCTCCTCGTCCAGCTCGGCCAACCGGGCCCCCACCGCTTCGGCGAGCAGCGCCGCCTGCCGCGCCTCCGCCAGCACATCGGGTACGTGCCTGGCCTCGACCAGCGCGTGCCGGGCCGTCTTGATCAGTCGCAGCGCCTCCATGGCCGCGTCCCCTTCCGCTCGGTTTCGCCGTCCGACCACGGCCGCCGCTCGGGCGGTTCGTGGTCATGGCGAAAGCCTGCGTCGAGAAAGGAAGGTGCGCATCGAGGCTTTTCAAAGCTGTGGAAAACCCTGGGGTTGTGGACAACTACCGTCCCTCGCAGGGGTCATTCGCATACCTCGGGCTTGACGTAGGCGGCCGGACCCGGCACCGGGAAGCGATCCTCGTTCCGCTCGATCTTGGCCGCTAGCGCCTCCAGCGGGTCCACCCCCACCGCCGTGCAGAACTGCACCAGGTACGCGAGGACGTCGGCCACCTCGTCCCTCACCCGGTGGGCGCGCTGCGGGTCGGACATCACCGCGGCGGCCTGCTCCGGTGTCAGCCACTGGAAGATCTCCAGCAGCTCGCCCGCCTCCACGGTCAGCGCCGCCGCCAGGTTCTTGGGCGTGTGGAAGGGCTCCCACTTCCGCGCCGCCGCGAACTCCACCAGCCGCTGCCGCAGGCTCTCCAACGTCGGTGCCGCAGGGCCTGCACCGGATTCCTCAGGTCGCTCGTTCACGCGTCCAGGTCTACCGCATCCCCGTCGGCCCCCGCTCCGCCGTCGGCGGCGGCAGGAGCGGAAGGCGAGGGAGAGGAGGAAGGAGCAGCCGCGTCCCCGTCCCCGCGCCCGCACTGGGCCGGCACCCGCGCCGTCTCGGGCCGCAGCACGGTGTGCCCCGCGGCCGGGTCGCGCCGGCACTCCACCAGCATGACCCCGCCCACGGGCCCTGCGGCCAGCGTCTCCCGGGCGGCCGCCGGCTCCTGCAGCGCGGCGAGCACCCGCAGCTGGTTGCGCCCCGACATCTCCCGCGCCAGCCGCAGCAGCGAGCCCGTCTGTTCGGTGGACAGCCCGGCCCCCAGGTCCCCCGCGAGGACGGTGAGCTGCCGGTGGGCCCACGGCACCTCGGCGGCCACGTCCAGGTCCAGCACCCCGGCACCGGTGAGCAGCACCGCGGCGAAGGCGAGGTGGCGCAGCATCCCGTCGGAGGCCTGGTCGGCCCCGGTGCGGCCGAGGACGCCCTCGTCGAAGACGGCGAGGACGCGCCGGTCGGCGCCGGTGCCGCGGTGGGCGAGGTCGAGGCCGAGCAGTGGGTGCGGGGCGGCGGACTGGACGACCCGCAGGAGCTGGCCGTAGCGGCGCGGGCACTCGCCGGCCAGCCGGGCGATGACGGCGGAGATGTTGGCGGAGTTGCTGGTCAGGCGGGCCTGCGGATCGGGGCGGGCCCAGTCGCGCATGAGGGCGGGTACGGGGTGGACGGGGAAGACCTCGCGCAGCGCGGTGAGCGCGTGCTCGGTTGCGGCGAGGACGGTGCGCTCGCCGGGCGAGGAACCGGCGACCCGCAGCGGCAGCTGGGCGGTGATCATGGTGCCGCTGGGGAAGGGCGCCCGGATGTCGCCCTGGCGGGTGTCGTTGTGCCAGCAGACGTTGACGCGCCGGCCGCGCAGGTCCTGTTCGCCGGTCTCGACGAGGGTGCGCCCGTCGAGACTGAGCGATTCGCGGGCGATCCGGACGGGTCCGTCGGTGCGGATGACGACGTCGAGCCGGATGCGGCCCGCCGGGGAGCGGACGGTGCAGCCGAGGATGACCGCGTCGCGCCCGTGCGGGACGCACCCGGCCAGGCCCCCGCGGACGGGCGTGGCGAGCTGGCCGGCCGCGCCGGGGATGCCGTCGAGGGAGTCCGCGATCTCCTCTCCGAGGGCGAGCCGGGACAGGACGGCGAGCGCGTCGAGCGCGTTGGCCTTGCCTACGCCGGCCGGTCCGTGCAGGACGGTGAGCGGTGCGAGCGGCAGTGCGGCTCGCCGGTAGGACTTGAAGGAGGTGAGCCGGAGCTCCTCGACGGTGGGGCGCGCCACGGGCGGCCGGTCGGGCGCGGGGGCGTCCGGTCGGGGGTGGGACGGCGAGGCGGTGCGGGTGGCGTCGCGGTTCACCCGTCGGACCCTAACTGCAGGTCAGGCCGCAGAAACGTGCCTGCGCGGCAGATTCATCCCATCGGGGAGCCGCGCGCACGGCCCGGGCATGGGAGGCGCACAGGGTGCGCACAACGAGGGCGCAGGGGAAGGCCCCGCGCGCCGTTGAACCAGGACCGCCCTCAGCGCCGGTACACCGCGACCGTCACCGACGCCGTCACCTCGACCGGGTCCGGCAGTCCGGCGAGCGCCGCCGCCAGCCGCTCCGGGTCGGTGTGCCAGGCGCTGGGCCCCATGCCGACCACCGTGCGCACGTCCTGCGGCCCGAGCCGCAGCGTGAACTCGACCTCCCGCCGCCCTCCGGGCGTCAGGTACGGCCCGAGCTTCTCGTCGATCCGCCGCTGCTTCTCCTCGTCGACCGACAGCAGCCCGAGTGCGGCGACGAGTTCGCGCAGGTGCCGCGAGGTCGGCGAGACCAGCAGCAGGGTGGCGCCGGGCCGCAGCACGCGGCGGATCTCCGGCCCGTTGCGCGGCGCGAACACGTTGAGCATGAGCCCGGTGGACCCGTCGAGCAGCGGCAGCGGGCGCCAGGCGTCGCAGACGACCGCGCCGATCCGGGGGTGGGCCTTGGCGGCGCGGCGCAGCGCGTACTTGGAGATGTCGAGCGCGGCGCCCGGGCGGCCGGGCAGGGCGTCGAGGACGTGGGCGAGGTAGTGGCCGGTGCCGGCGCCGAGGTCCGCGACGAGGCCTTCCGGGTCGGCGGTCGCGGCGGCTTCGGCGAGGGCGTCGGCGATGGGCCGGTAGTGACCGGCGGCCAGGAAGTCGGCCCGGGCCGCGACCATGGCGGCGGTGTCGCCGGTGCCGGTGTGGGCGTCGCCGGCGAGGAGGCTGACGTAGCCCTGCTTGGCGAGGTCGTGGCTGTGCCCGGCGGGGCAGCGCAGGCTGCGGTCGTGGCGGGCGAGGGGCTGCGCGCAGTGCGGGCAGGCCAGGTAGCGCTCGATGTCCTGCAGCAACGTTCCGTCTTCTTCTCTCGCCGTACGCCCCGGGGGCCGTCCCGGGCGCTCCCCGAGGTGGTCGGGGGTGCCAGCCTAGTGCTGTGGCGCTAGCGACCGCGGCCGGCCGCGACGCGCAGGGCGAGGTCGGCCAGGGCCTCGGGGGCGCCCGCGCGGCCGCGGATGCCGGGGAAGGCGTTGACGTCGACGACGACGGGTTCGGCGGGCCCGTCGAGCAGGTCGACGCCGTACACGTCGAGGCCGAACGCCTCGCCGACCCGCAGCGCGAGGGCGGCCCGGTCGGCGGGCGGCTCCCACTCGGCGACGGGCCCGGCGGCGGACCCGGCGACAGGCCCGGCGACGGCGGGTGGAGCGAGTTCGGAGCGCCGCCGGGCGGCGAACACCCGGCCGTCGACGACCCACAGCTTCTGGTCCCAGCCGGTGCCGTCGAGGAAGGGCTGGGTGACGACGGCCTCGTCCGGCCAGAGCCGGGCGAGTTCGCGCAGCCGCGCGGCATCGCCGACGCGGGCCACGAGGTCACCGCGCCGACTGTGCCGACTCTTCACGACGAACGGGTAGTCCGCACCGTCGAGTTGGCCGAGCCTGCCGGCCGAGCGCGTCTGCGCGAAGGGCAGCCCGGCCGCCCGCGCCAGCTCGGCCATCCGCACCCGGTCCTGGCAAAGCTCCGTCGCCGCGGCCGAGTTGACCACCGGCACGCCGCGCGACTCCAACTCTCGTGCGAGTGCGAGCGCTTGAGGCGTCCGCATCTTCAACAGGCAGACGTCACCGTCCCACGTCTCCCCCGGCCCGACGACCGCCACCCCGTGCCCCCGCCCACGCAGCACCGCCGCCGTGGCCGCCAGCACCGGGTGCCCCGGGTCCGCCGTGATCAGCCCGACCCTCACAGCGTGCCCCCGCCGGCCGTCACCAGCGCCGGGGCCGGCACCGACACGGCCGTCCCGGCCCGCGCGAGCCGCAGCACGGCCCGGCCGACCCGGGCGACGGCGTCCGGCACCTGCCGGAAGCTCGGGAAGTCGTTGACGTCGACGACGACCGGCCCGTCCGGCCCGAGCAGCACGTCGACGCCGTACAGGTCGAGCCCGAACACCTCTCCGACCTGCGCCGCGATCCGCGCGACCTCGCCCGCCAGCGGCACCCGCCGCTCGCGCACCGCCTGACCGGGGTGCAGCGGCGAGCAGCGCTCGGTGGCGTGGAACTCGCCGTCGACGCAGTAGACCTTCAGGTCCACACCGGAGTTGGGCACGTACGGCTGGGCTATCAGCAGCCCCTCCCCCGCGAGTGAGGGGCCGAGCGCCGGCAGGTGGTCGGGGGTGCGGACGAGCCGAACGGCGCGCCCGGAACTGCCGTCGGCGGGCTTGACGACGAGCGGGTACTCGGCCGCGGGGATCTCGGCGAGCCGCTCCCACCGGGCGGCGGCGTACGTGACGGGCACGGGCAGGCCGCGGGTGCGGGCGATGACGGAGGCGAGCGCCTTGTCGCGCACGCCGCGGATCGACCGGACGTCGTTGACGGTGGTGAGCCCGACGGCCGCGGCCGCGTCGAGGAGGGTGAGGCCGGGCCCGCCGGAGACGGTCTTGAGCACCCACGCGTCGTGGGTGCCGGCCCGCACCGCCTCGGAGATCGCGAGCAGCGAGTCACCGGGGCGCAGCACGTCCACCCGGTGTCCCCACGCGGTGAGTTGGCGCGCGACGTCGAGCGGCATGCCGTCGTGCCGGTAGTGCTCCTCCACCAGAAAGCAGAGCCTCATGGGCCTGTCTTCCCCCCTTGCCGTACCGAGTCCGGAGTTTTCCGCCGTCCCCCTCGGCAGAGCTGTGAAGGCATCAGCATGCCACGGGGTGCCCGATCAAGATCGCCGCGGCTGTAAGCGTTCGGCAACAATCGCGGGACGGCCGGTGCGTGTCCGGACGACCGTCCGGCGGCGGAGCGGTCAAACCGGTGGCGGGCGGTCCGCGGGTCCTGCTTGGATGCCGCCGTGACTTCTGCCGATCATGCGCCCGCTGATGCCTCCGCCGCCCCCATCGCCCCCACCACGGACCCGCTACTCCTCGACGAGATCGAGCGCTACTACGACGCGGCGCCACGCAGCGCGGCGCGCACCGAGGACTTCGGCCCGCTGACCTTGTTCGTCCGCGACGGCGCCGGCTGGCCGTACTACGCCCGCCCGACGCTGGGCCACGAAGGGCCCGCCGCGACGGCTGGCGACGTCCTCCGGGTGCTGGCCCGCCAAAGGGAGTTGGGCGCGCCGGAGGCCTTCGAGTGGATCTCCGAGCATGACCCGGAGCTGCGGGCCGCGGTCGAGGAGGCCGGGCTGACGGTGCACGAGCACCCGCTGCTGGTGCTGGGCCCGGAGGACGAGCCGGGCGCCGTGCCCGCCCCGGCGGAGCGGGTGGAGGTGCGCGTCCTGGCCGCGGACGCACCGGAGTTGGCGGCCGCACTGGCCGTCCCCCGTCTGGCGTTCGCCGATCCGGGCACCGGCATCGGCACCCTCGGTGCCGCCGAACTGGCCGTGGCGGAGAAGGAGTTGGCGGCCGACGGCACCGCATGGCGGGTCGCCGAGCGGATCACCGCGGGCACCACCGTGCTGGCCGCGGCCCTGGAGGACGGCACGCCGCTGTGCGCGGGCCAGCACAACCCGGTGGGCCCGGTGACGGAGGTCGTCGGGGTCGGCACGCTGCCGTCGGCGCGCCGGCGCGGTCTCGGGCTGGCAGTGACGGCGGCACTGGTCGCCCACGCCCGGGCGAACGGCGTGCGGACGGTGTTCCTGTCCGCCGCGGACGAGGACGTCGCCCGGATCTACCGCCGGGCCGGCTTCCGCCCGTTCGCGACGGCCCTGATCGCCGAACCGGGGGCGCCCGCCGGAACGGCCGACTGACGACGCGCGCCCGAAGAGCGGGGGCGGCGGCCGTCAGTCGTCGTCCCCGTCCTCGTCGTCCGCCCCGCTGACGCCCTCCCCCTCCGCCTCGTCCACGACCCACGCGGACAGCCGCTCGGCGACGCCCGACACGCCGAGCCGTCCCTCCCGGATGGCCCGGGCGAGGCTGCGCACCTCGCGGGCGGTGGTCGCCACCGTGCAGCCGCTCGCGACGAGGTAGGCGTAGGCGACGGCGGTGGCGTACAGCTCGTTGGTCTTCTCCAGGGCCGGCACCCGGATCAGCTGGTGCATCAGGGCGGCGGCGCGGTCCTGTGGTTCGGGGTAGACGGAGATGTCGAAGATCTCGGCCTGGTGCCGGGAGACCGCCGCGAGCAGCGATCCGTAGTCGGTGACCTGCGGGTCACCGGGTGTGTACTGCTCGGCGGTCATGAGCAGCCACGAGAGGTCGACCTCAAGTTTCAACGGCGCACGCCCTGGAGGTCACCCGGCTCCGCGGACTCCGCCAGGAAGGCCGTCTCGTACTCCTTCATGAACTTCGCGGCGGCGTCGACGAAGGCCCGCCCGGACTCGCCCATGTCCTGCTGGACCAGGCGCTCGATGTACTGGTTCATGCTGATCCCCTGCTGCTCCGCCCGCTCCCGGGCCATCTCCGCGGTGGCGGCGTCCACCCTGACGTTCAGCTGCTTTTTACCCATAGGCCTCAAGCTAGCGCTGAAGTGCTAGCACAACAAGGGCGCGGATCCCGCCCCCCACACGCACCCACCGCACGCCCCCGCACAACCCCGGAGGCGCCCCGGACTCATACCCACCGTCCGCCGAACCACCCCCGCCACGACGGACGAGACTTGAAGAGTCCTGCACCTTCCGAGACTCTGAACACTCCTGAGCGTTCCGTGAAGCGGCACCGACCGGTGTGGAGGCCGGCAATGACAGCCATGTTCGACCAGGAGCTGCGCGAGCAGCTCGCCCGGGCCCGCCGCGACCTCGCGACGGCCCGGACCGAAGGGGACGCCGACGGCGTCCAGGCGTACGAGGGCCGGATCGCCGAGCTGCTCCGGCTCGCCGCCCAGCACGGGATCGACCTTCCGCACAGCACCGCCGAGGAAGAGCACAACGAGCCCTGACGACCCCCCGACCAACAGCCCGGAACGACCAGCGGCCCCGAACGACCGGCGGCCCGGAACAACGAGCGGCCCGAGCGACCGGCGGCCCGGAACAACGAGCGGCCCGAGCGACCGGCGGCCCGGAACAACGAGCGGCCCGAGCGACCGGCGGCCCGGCGCGAACGGCCGGAAACACCGAGGAGGCGGTACCCGGAACACCCCGGGTACCGCCTCCTCGACACGTGCGCGCCGACGCGTCAGCCGGCCGAGCCGCCGACCGGCTCCAGGATCGCCACGCACTCGAAGTGGTGCGTCATCGGGAACAGGTCGAAGGCCCGCAGCGAGACCGGCCGGTAGCCGCCCTCGCGGAAGAAGCCGAGGTCCCGGGCGAGCGCCGCCGGGTCGCACGCGACGTACGCGATCCGGCGCGCCTCCAGGCCCGCCAGGTGCGCTACGGTCTCGCGCCCGGCGCCCGAGCGCGGCGGGTCCAGGACGATCAGGTCGGTGGCGGTGATGCCGGTGCGCGGCAGCAACGTCTCGACGCGGTCGCATTCGATCCGGACGTTCTCCAGCGCGGCCAGGTTGTGCCGGGCGTCCACCACGGCCTGCTTGGCCGACTCGATGCCGAGCACCGCGCCGTCCTCGCCGACCCGGTCGGCCAGCGCGCCCGCGAACAGGCCCACGCCGCAGTACAGGTCGAGCGCGTTCTCGCCCCACTGCGGATCCAGGCCGTCCAGGACGGCGTCCACGAGGGTGTCCGGCGCCTCCGGGTGGATCTGCCAGAAGCCGCCGTTGCTGACCCGCCAGGTGCGCCCGGCGGCCCGCTCGCGCACGAAGGAGCGCCCGTGCACGCGGTGCGGGTCGCCCTGGTCGTCGATGCGCGCGATCGACACCGGCTTGTCCAGCTCGACCAGCGGCAACTGCGCACCGGGCCTCGGGGTGAGCACGATCTGGCGGTCCGAGGAGCCGGCCGCGGCGAAGACCTCGACCGAGGCGACGCCCGGCCAGTCGCGGGCCTCGACGCCGAGCTCGGTGACGCCCTCCGCCGCGATCAGGCAGTGGTCGACCGGCTGGATCTCGTGCGAGCGGTGCTTGCGCAGGCCGACCTTGTCGCTGTCCGCGTCCACCGCGTACTGCACCCGGGTGCGCCAGGCCGGCACCTGCCCGGCCGGGAGCTTGCCGCCGACCGGCTCGACGCTGCCGTCCCAGCCCGCCTCCTCGGGAGTGAGCCCGGCCAGCTTCGCCAGCTGCTCGGTCAGCACCGCCGCCTTCAGCTTGCGCTGCCCGCCCGGGGTCACTTGCTGCCAGTCGCAGCCGCCGCACTTGCCGGGCCCGGCGAACGGGCACGGCGGGGCGATCCGCTCCTTGGCGGGCTCCAGGATCTCGACCGCGTCGGCCCGCAGGAACCGCGACGTCGTGGTGCCCTCGGTGACCTGCGCGACCACCTTCTCGCCGGGCAGCGCGTGCCGGACGAACAGCACCCGGCCCTCGTGCCGGGCCACGCAGTGCCCGCCGCCGTGCGCGACCGGGCCGATCTCGACCTCGTAGCGCTCCCCGACCAGCGGGTCGCCCGACGGCGTCTCCGGCCGCTGCGAGCGCGGCTGCTGGGTGCGCAGCGCCTTCGGCGGGCGCACAGCCTGCTTGCGCGGCGCACCGCCCTTGCCTGCCGAGCCCCCCTTGCCCTGGGCGCCCGCAGCATCCTTATTGGACGCAGCACCCTTACCGGACGCAGCACCCTTACCGGACTGGGCACCCGCGGCACCGGCGGCGCCCTTGCGCGCAGCAGCGGCCCCCGCCCCTGCGTCCGCCGCCGGCTCCGCCCGCTCGCCCGGAGCGAGCGGCGCCGTCCGCGCGGTCAGGCCGTCGCGGTCGGTGGCCTCAGGGCGGGTGGGCCGACCCCAGCGCGGCCGGGCGACCTGCCCGGGCTGGGTGCCGCCCCGGCGGGCGCCCTTGCCGGAGTTTGCGCCGGAGCGGCCGGGCTTGCCCCCGGAGTTGCCCGAGGAGCGGGGCGGATTGTTGCGGGTCACTGGGAGGAGTCCTTGCTGCGGTCGGAGGTCGCACCGGCGATCGCGCCGGTCCGATCGGAATCCTTCGACTCTACGGCCTTCGGCGCCCGCGGCTCGCCACGGCGGACGGCCCCCGGCGCCGACCAGGCCTTCTGCGGCCGGCGCCGCTCGGAGGACTCCAGCTGCCACGGCACCGAGGTGACCATCACGCCGGGCTTGAACAGCAGCCGTCCCTTGAGCCGCAGCGCGCTCTGGTTGTGCAGCAGGTGCTCGTACCAGCGGCCGACGACGTACTCGGGGATGTAGACCGCCACGACCTCGCGCGGGCTGCTGCGGCGCAGGCTCTTCACGTAGTCGAGGATCGGCCCGGTGATCTCGCGGAACGGCGAGTCCAGCACCTTCAGCGGCACCTCGATCTCGCGCTCGTCCCACTCCCGGCGCAGCGCCTCGGTGTCCGCCGGGTCGACGTTCACGGTGATGGCCTCCAGCGTGTGGGGGCGCGCCAGCCGCGCGTACGCGAGCGCGCGCAGCGCGGGCTTGTGCAGCTTCGACACCAGCACGATGGCGTGCACCCGGGTCGGCAGCACGACGTCGTCGGGCTCCTCGGCGGCGGTGAGCTCCTCGGAGACGCGGTCGTAGTGGCGCCGGATGCCCTTCATCATCACGAACAGCACGACCATCGCGGCGATCGCGATCCAGGCGTGGCCGATCTTGGTGACCAGGACGACGATCAGTACGGCCATGGTCATCACCAGGCCGAAGGTGTTGATGGCCCGGCTGCGCTGCATGTGGCGGCGCGCGGCCGGGTCGGTCTCGGTGCGCAGCAGCCTGGTCCAGTGCCGGATCATGCCGGACTGGCTCATGTTGAAGGACACGAAGACGCCGACGATGTAGAGCTGGATCAGCCGGTTGGGGTCGGCGTCGAAGGCGATGACGAAGAGGATCGCGGCGATCGCCAGCAGGATGATGCCGTTGGAGAAGGCGAGCCGGTCGCCGCGGGTGTGCAGCTGGCGGGGCAGGTAGCGGTCCTGGGCGAGGATCGAGCCGAGCACCGGGAAGCCGTTGAAGGCGGTGTTGGCGGCGAGCACCAGGATCAGGCCGGTGACGGCGGCGACGAAGTAGAAGCCCGGGGTGAAGTTCGAGAAGACGGCCTCGCTGATCTGGGCCAGCGCGGTCTTCTGGTGGTAGTCGGGGGCGGCGCCGACGAGCTGCTCGGCCGGGTTCTCGGCCATCTGGACGCCGGTGAGCCGGGCCAGCCAGATGATGCCCATGAACATCACCACGGCGACACTGGCCATCATCAGGAGCGTGGTGGCCGCGTTCTTGCTCTTCGGCTTGCGGAAGGCCGGCACGCCGTTGGAGATGGCCTCGACGCCGGTGAGCGCGGCGCAGCCGGAGGAGAACGACTTGAGCAGCAGGAACACCATCGCGAACCCGGCGAGCGACCCGTTGCCGGGGGTGGCGGCGAGCTGGAAGCCGGAGCTTTCGGCGGGCAGGTCCTGGCCGAGCGCGAAGTGCCGGAAGAACCCGTAGCAGACCATGCCGATGACGCCGATCATGAAGGCGTAGGTGGGCACGGCGAAGGCGGTGCCGGACTCCCGGACGCCGCGCAGGTTCATGCCCATCAACAGCACGATCACGATGACCGACAGGGTCAGCTCGTGGCCGCGCAGCGCGGGTACGGCGGAGACGACGTTGGCGACGCCGGAGGTCGTGGAGACGGCGACGGTCAGGACGTAGTCGACCATCAGCGCGCTCGCGACGACCAGGCCGGCGGCCGGGCCGTGGTTGACGGTCGCCACCTCGTAGTCGCCGCCACCGCTCGGGTAGGCGTGGACGTTCTGCCGGTAGGAGGCGACGACGGCGAGCATGACGATCGCGACGACGACGCCGATCTGCCAGGAGAAGTGGATGGCGGACGCGCCCGCGACCGACAGGGTGAGCAGGATCTCCTCAGGGGCGTAGGCCACCGAGGAGAGCGCGTCCGAGGCGAACACGGGGAGCGCGATGCGCTTCGGCAGCAGCGTCTCGCCCAGCTTGTCGCTCCGCAGGGCGCGCCCGATCAGCAGGCGTTTCGGAAGGTCAGTCGGCATAGGCACGTTAAGGAATCGTAGGGGTTTGCCGACAGGGCTTGCGCCGAACTCCCCACCCTTCGTCGCGACTGTGTTCGGTGGACCGGCTAGCGTGTCGGATACGAGCCGACGGGCAACACTCAGGTTGTCGCGCCGGTACCGAACAGGACGCTCGCCCCCGGCGCGGGGGCGGGAGAGGGAGATGAACGGTGTTTGCGCAGGTCAAGACCCCTACGGGACGGGTGAGGTAGCGCCGGTGCACATCGTCATCATGGGCTGCGGCCGCGTGGGCTCGGCCCTCGCCAGAGCCCTGGAGAAACAGGGCCACTCCGTCGCGGTGGTCGATCAGGACCCGACGGCGTTCCGCCGCCTGGGCGCCGGGTTCAACGGCCGCCGGGTGACCGGGGTCGGCTTCGACCAGGACACCCTGCGCGAGGCGGGCATCGAGGAGGCCGGCGCCTTCGCCGCCGTCTCCAGCGGTGACAACTCCAACATCATCGCGGCGCGGGTCGCCCGGGAGACCTTCGGCGTGGAGAACGTCGCCGCCCGGATCTACGACCCCCGGCGCGCCGAGGTCTACCAGCGCCTGGGCATCCCGACCGTGGCGACGGTCCGCTGGACCGCCGACCAGATGCTGCGCCGGCTGCTGCCGAGCGGCGCCGAGCCGCTGTGGCAGGACCCGAGCGGCAGCGTGCAGCTGGCCGAGGTCGCGTACGACCCGCGCTGGGTCGGCCGCCGCCTGGCCGAGCTGGAGGAGTCCTCCGGCTCGCGGGTGGCGTTCGTCACCCGACTCGGCGAGGGCCTGCTGCCCACGCCGCAGACGCTGCTGCAGGAGGGCGACCTGGTGCACGTGATGCTGCGCCGGGCCGACCTGACGGCCGTCGAGGCCGCGTTCGCGCAGGGACCGAAGGAGGAGGGTCACTGATGCGGGTCGCCATTGCCGGGGCCGGTGCCGTGGGCCGCTCGATCGCGGGCGAGCTCCTGGAGAACGGGCACGAGGTCCTGCTCATAGACAAGAACCCGAACTCCATCTCGGTGGAGCGGGTGCCGCTGGCGGAGTGGCTGCTGGCCGACGCCTGCGAGATCACCTCGCTGGACGAGGCGGCCCTGCAGCGCTGCCACGTCGTGATCGCCGCGACCGGCGACGACAAGGTCAACCTGGTCGTCTCGCTGCTCGCCAAGACCGAGTACGCGGTGCCGCGGGTGGTCGCCCGGGTGAACAACCCGAAGAACGAGTGGCTCTTCAACGAGTCCTGGGGCGTGGACGTCGCCGTCTCCACCCCGCGCCTGATGTCCGCGCTGGTCGAGGAGGCGGTCAGCGTCGGCGACCTGGTCCGCCTGATGCGCTTCAGCCAGGGCAACGCCAACCTGGTCGAACTGACGCTGGCGGCCGACACCGAGCTGGTCGGGACCCGGGTGGGCGATGTCGCCTGGCCGCAGGACACCGCGCTCGTGACGATCATCCGCGAGGGCCGGGTTCTCGTGCCGGGCAAGGACGACACCCTGGAGGGCGGCGACGAGCTGCTCTTCGTCGCGGCGCAGGAGCGCGAGGAGGAGCTGGAGGACCTCCTCTCGGCCACCTCCGGCGCCCAGTAACACGCCACGTACGCGAGAGGGCCCGCACCCCTTCCCGGGTGCGGGCCCTCCGTGCGTCGGTCGCCGGCCCTACTTCGCCGGCTCCTCCTCGTCGTCGTCCAGCGGCGCCTTGATCGGCGGCGGCGCCTTCAACAGGATCTGCCAGGTCACGTACATCGCCAGCAGCAGCGGCGGGATGCCGAGCGCGACCTTCAGCCAGCCGAGCAGGTTGACGTTGTGGGTGAAGTACAGCGGGAAGAGGATCAGCGGCTTGATGCCCATGATCACGACCCAGGCCCAGGTCGCCTTGGTGTAGGCGCGCAGCCGGCCCGGGTTCTCCTTGCGCCAGGTGAACATCTCGCCGGTGATCGGGCCGAGCATCAGGCCGATCAGCGGCCAGCGCACCAGCGCGGAGACCGCGAGCCCGATGCAGTAGCCGACGTTCCACAGCAGGCCGGGCAGGTAGAAGTCCTCGGCCCGGCCGCTCTTCATCGAGATCCAGGCGCCGATGGCGACGCCGAACACCCCGCTGAAGGCGTGCTGGACGGTCTCCCGCTTGGCCAGCCGGACCACCACGAACAGGGCGCTCAGCGCGAGCGCGGCCCACGCGGCGGCGCTGACCTGGTGGGTGATGTTGTAGGTGACGATGAAGACCAGGCCGGGCAGCGTCATGTCGACCATGCCGCGCACGCCGCCGAAGGCCTGCAGGACGGTGTCCGCGGCCTCCTTCGACGCGGCGGCCTTGCGGGCGGCCTCGTCCAGCCCGGGGTCACCGCCGTTCGGCGCGTGCTGGGGGGCGGCCAGGTCGAGCCGGGCGGCGTCGTTACCGGGGTGGTTGCTCACGCTCATTCGCTCCCGTGTCCGACCGGACGCAGTTCGTAGCGGGGGTTGAACAGCACGCGGCGCCCGCGTGCGTGGCTGATCCGGCCGCTGGCGACGAGCCGGCGGCCCGGTTCTATGCCCGCGATCGAGCGGCGGCCGAGCCAGACCATGTCCAGCGCCTCGGTGCCGTCGAAGAGCTCGGCCTCCAGGGCCGGCACCCCGGCCCGCGGGCGGAGCGTCACCGTGCGCAGCGTGCCCGCCACGGTGACCAGGTCGCGGTCGGCGCAGCCGGCGATCGGCGTGCAGCCCGACTCGGCCGCGCTCTCCTGGCGCAGCTCCTCGGCGCGCAGCTCCTCGGCCGACGAGGTCAGCCGGCTGAGCATGCGGCGGAAGCGGCCCTGCGGCTGGTCGCTGCTGTTGTCACCACTCATGCGGGAAGGGTACCGGTTTCCGGGCCCCCGGCGGCAGGCCGGACGATCGCCGCACGGCCCCCGGGGCGAGCGCCCCGGGGCCCGGGGACCGGGCGGGCCGTCAGCTCTCGAAGCGGTAGCCCATGCCCGGTTCGGTGATGAAGTGGCGCGGGTGCGAGGGGTCGCGCTCCAGCTTGCGGCGCAGCTGGGCGAGGTAGACGCGCAGGTAGTTGGTCTCGGTGCGGTAGGCCGGGCCCCAGACCTCCTGGAGCAGCTGGGTCTGGCTGACCAGGCGGCCGGCGTTGCGCACCAGCACCTCCAGCAGGTGCCACTCGGTCGGGGTGAGCCGGACGTCGGTGCCGTCGCGGTTCACCTTCTTGGCGGCGAGGTCGACGGTGAAGCTCTCGGTGACGACGAGCGAGTCGTCCTCGCCGGCCACCGGCTCGGCCCGGCGCACGGCGGCGCGCATCCGGGCGAGCAGCTCGTCCATGCCGAACGGCTTGGTGACGTAGTCGTCGGCGCCGGCGTCCAGCGCCTCGACCTTCTCGTCGGAGGCGTGCCGGGCCGACAGCACGATGATCGGCACCCGGGTCCAGCCGCGCAGTCCGCGGATCACCTCGACGCCGTCCATGTCGGGCAGGCCGAGGTCGAGGACGACGACGTCGGGGTGGCGGGCGGCGGCCAGTTCCAGGGCGCTGGCGCCGTCATGGGCCGCGTCGACCTCGTACTTGCGGGCCTTGAGGTTGATCACCAGCGCGCGGACGATCTGCGGTTCGTCGTCCACGACGAGGACCCGGGTCATATACGGGCTCCGCCTTTCGGGGCTGTGTCGGGCTTGCGGGCTGCGGGAGTTGCTGTGGTGCGCACGGCCGGGCGGGGAGCCCGGGGCCGGGTTTCAGTTGACGAGCCGCGACAGCGGGTCGTGGTCGTCGCCGGTCGGCCCGCCCGGTTCCGGGGGCCGCTCGACGGCGGGCAGGGTGACGACCATGGTGAGGCCGCCACCCGGCGTGTCCTCGGCCGTGACGGTGCCGTTCATGGCCTCCACGAACCCGCGCGCCACGGCGAGCCCCAGCCCCACCCCGGCGCCGCGCGGCGCGTCCCCGTACCGCTGGAACGGCGCGAAGATCCGCTCCTTGGCATCCTCGGGCACGCCGGGGCCGCGGTCCACTATCCGCAGCTCGACCCGGCCGGGGCCCCCCGGCGGGTGCAGCGCGTCGGCCTTGACCAGCACCTTCACGCCCTCCGGGCTGTACTTGACGGCGTTCTCGATCAGGTTGGCCAGGGAGCGTTCCAGCAGCCCGCCGTCGGCCCGGATCATCGGCAGCGTCTCCGGGACGTCCAGCCGGACGGACTCCAGCGGGACGCCGCCGAGCGCGAACGGCACGACCTCGTCCAGGTCGGTCTCCTGGATCAGCGGGGTGACGGTGCCGGTCTGCAGCCGGCTCATGTCGAGCAGGTTGTTGATCAGGTGGTCCAGCCGGTCCGCCCCGGCCTCGATCCCGGCCAGCAGCTCCGCCTCGTCCTCCGGCGCCCACTCGAC
This sequence comes from Streptomyces sp. SP17BM10, assembly GCF_036322405.1. Classification (NCBI taxonomy): domain Bacteria; kingdom Bacillati; phylum Actinomycetota; class Actinomycetes; order Kitasatosporales; family Streptomycetaceae; genus Streptomyces; species Streptomyces sp. SP17BM10. Next base: position 363,041 of record NZ_JAQYXB010000669.1, read on the forward strand.
GTCCGCTGAGCGCAGCGACGTGACGGAGGCCTTGATGCCGGCCAGCGGCGTGCGCAGGTCGTGCGAGACGGCGGCGAGCAGCGCGGTGCGGATCCGGTTGCCCTCCGCCTCCCGGCGGGCAGCGGCGGCCTCGCGGGCCAGCCGGCGGCGCTCCAGCACCACGGCGGCCTGCGCGGCGAACGCCCCGAGCAGCCGGCGGTCCGCCGCGGGCAGCACCCGGCCGCGCAGCACGAGCGCCAGGCTCTCACCCACGGGGACGTCCACGTCGGCCTCCTCCGGGCGTTGCGGCGGGTGCGGCCCGGCGGCGGCGACCGGCGCCCAGGCGCCGAGCGGGTCCGGGCGCTCCAGCAGCGCGGCGCTCTCCTGCCCGAACGTCTCCCGCACCTGCTCCATCAGGGCGGTCAGCACGCCGTCCCCGTTGGGCGCGCCGCGCAGGACCGTGCCGGCCAGCGCGCTGAGCGTCTGGGCCTCGGTCTGACTGCGGGCCGCCTGGAGGGTGCGGCGGGCCGCCAGGTCCACCACGGAGGCGACCGCGATGCCGACGACGGTGAATATGGCCACCGCCATGATGTTCTGCGGCTGGCTGATGGTGAACGTGTGGATCGGCGGCGTGAAGTAGTAGTTCAGCACCGACGAGCCGACCAGCGCCGACCCGATCGCCGGCAGCAGCCCGCCGACCAGCGCGGCCAGGACCGTCAGGGACAGGAACAGCAGCATGTCGGTGGACAGGCCGAGGCCGCCGATCGCGGTCAGCGCGAGCGCCAGCAGCGGCGGGCCGACCAGGCCGATCAGCCAGCCGGCCACGGTGCGGGTGCGGCCCAGGTCGGTGATCCGACGGATCGGGATCCTCCCCCGCCCGCTCCCGGCGTGCTCGTGGGTGACCATGTGGACGTCGATGTCCCCGGCCTCCCGGGTCACCGTGGTGCCCACCCCGGGTCCGTAGATGTACTGCCAGGCGGGACGGCGGCTCGTGCCCAGCACGATCTGGGTGGCGTTCACGCCCCGGGCGAAGTCCAGCAGCGCCACGGCCGGGTCGTCGCCCAGGACGGCGTGGAACGTGCCGCCCAGGCTCTCGACCAGCGAACGCTGCTCGATCAGCGCCTGCGGGGACTGATCGGTGCCCGCCAGCCCGTCCGAACGGGAGATGTGGACGGCCATCAGCTCGCCCCCCGACGTCCGGGCCGCGATCCGGGCCGCGCGACGGATCAGCGTCGCCCCCTCCGGCCCGCCGGTCAGGCCCACGACGATCCGCTCCCGGGCCTGCCAGATGCCCTCGATGCCCTGCTCGGCCCGGTACTTCTGGAGGTACTCGTCCACCCGGTCCGCGGTCCACAGCAGCGCCAGCTCGCGCAGCGCCGTCAGGTTGCCCGGACGGAAGTAGTTGCCGAGGGCGGCATCGATCTTCTCCGGCACGTACACGTTCCCGTGGGCCAGCCGGCGGCGCAGGGCCTGCGGGGACATGTCGACCAGCTCGATCTGGTCGGCCCGCCGCACCACCTCGTCCGGCACCGTCTCGCGCTGGCGCACTCCGGTGATGCCCTCGACGGTGTCGCCGAGCGACTCCAGGTGCTGGATGTTGACCGTGGAGATCACGTCGATCCCGGCCGCCAGCAGCTCCTCGACGTCCTGCCAGCGCTTGGCGTTGCGGCAGCCCGGGATGTTGGTGTGCGCCAGCTCGTCGACCAGCGCCACCTGCGGACGGCGGGCGAGGACCGCGTCCAGGTCCATCTCGGAGAACCTGGCGCCGCGGTGCACGACCTGCTGGCGCAGCACGACCTCGAGCCCGGCGACGAGGTCGGCCGTGTTCCGCCGGCCGTGGTCCTCCACGAACGCCACGACGACGTCCGTGCCGCGCTCCTTCCGCCGGTGCGCCTCCGCCAGCATGGCGTACGTCTTGCCGACCCCGGGGGCGGCCCCGAGGTAGATGCGCAGCCTGCCACGTCCCATGAGCACCATTCTTGATCCGGCTCGGTCCGGGAGCCACCCCCGGACACCTGTTCCCCTCCCCTTCGAGACTACGGCGTGGGAGACGATTTTCCGCTGATCCGTGCACTGAGCATGCCGTTTTAGCGGCATATTGACGGTGCCACAGGCCGGCACTCGGCTTGTACCCGCCAACCGGCGGGGAGGGGCGCACGTATGGTCCGGGAATGCGAGAAGCCCCTGATCCGAAGGGATCAGGGGCTTCTCGTGAATGATTGTTCGGCGGCGTCCTACTCTCCCACAGGGTCCCCCCTGCAGTACCATCGGCGCTGTGAGGCTTAGCTTCCGGGTTCGGAATGTA